>CAZCAI010000003.1:31886-88476 GCA_964496595.1 uncultured Anaerolineales bacterium | reverse complement strand
AGGGCCTCCCCCAAGCACGGTCGTGAATTCTACCATCCCCCCCCTTTTTGTCAAGGGGAGTATTTTCCGCCCTCCCGCCGGATTATGAGGACGCTGGACCTTGTCCTCACGTTGATTAAAATGTAAAATGTTAATGAAGATAATGATAATATCGGTAAGTCAGATAGAGCAAATCAACTTCGGAGGAAAAGTATGGTAGGTTTCACTGAACAACTGGAGCGAATCGGTAAGAATGTGATAATCACCTATCCCGTTACTAAGGTCCGACGCTTTCTTTTTAAGGCGCCTCTGATGCTCTGGCGACTGGGATTGGGGCCAATCATTGGGCGCTATTTGGTGGTACTCACGACATGGGGACGCACAAGTGGATTAGCTCGCCATACGATGCTGGAATATTTCACCTGGCGGGGGAAGATCTACGTTATCTGCGCCTGGCCTCAATCGGATTGGTACAAGAACCTCAACGCTGATCCTCATGTGACAATACAGACGTGGCAGGGAGCGGAGCGGATGCTTGCCACCCGCGTCATGGGAGAAGGGGAGTTGATGAAGGTCCTCGATATGGCGCAGGAACGAGAGCCGAAGTTAATTGAGTGGTACTTAGAAGATGAAGGTATCCGCCCAACAAGCGAAGAGAGTCTTTCTCACAAGGAACGTTTTCACGTTGTGCGCTTCGATCCAACGCTTGAACGCACCCCCTTGCTGCTACGAGTCGATCTGGCATGGCTGTGGCCGGTGATGATGTTAGTGATGATGTTATTTGGGAAGCGATGTCAATCCAAAAGTTAGCACAACCGCCCCCTTCGCGCATTATGCTATGATCGACTAATCCGTAGCAAGGTCTGAAGCTAACTAATAGACGGGGCTATAAGAGGGATTTCAGAGCAGGAGTAAGGATAATGCCTATTTGTAAGACTTGCCAAGGGGAATACACAGTTGAAACTTGTTTATGCCCTAAATGTGAAGTGCCTCTTCGCCGAGGCGAGGATTTTTGTCAGCATTGCCGCAGTGTGGTGGGCAAGAAGCGCCTCTGTCCTCGTTGTAAAAGCGATGTCATTGTATGGGAGCAGGAAAATTTTTCGCTGGTGGAATTTATGAAGCGTTGGGGCGCTTTGGGCCTCTTACCCAGCTTAGGAGCGGGACTGGTTCTTCTATTGTGGTTATCAAATGCTACGACCATACATTATTTAATGACGGTCTTCGGCGTTGCCCTCTCGCAATTGATTATTATCCTGCTGTATGTTCAACGGCTTCTCTGGCGTGAACATAAGTGGGCGACTCAAATCTACGATGCTAAATTTCGCTCGCTCCCCTATCTGATTGGAATGATGTTCCTCGCGGGTGGTCTCTTAAGCGTCGCCGTCTTCATTATGCAACAAAGTTGGGAAGATCCAACGATTGTTTATCAGCTTTTTTTCGCCGGTAGTTATGTGACGATGTTGGCGCTCTTCACCGCAGGATTCACTTTCTTGGCCATTCAAGATTATCTTAATCAATTAGAAGAACGAGTACCCCAACCCATCTTTGCTAACACGGAGAAACTACTCCAGGTGGTATTGGATGCTACCATTCGAACTCTAAATCTCTTAGATGGTAGGGAGGGCCAAGTCTCCAACACCCACCCAGAACGTGTTATGGATCGCACCTATGAGGTGATGGAGGTAAGCCGCATCTCTGAAAATGGCGGGATCGACGTCCTTTTGCATGAGTATAAGCCGTTCGCCGGGCCTGGACCCCAAGAACGGGAGCGTGAAATGTGGCGTATTCAAGCGGATCGCTGGGGACGAATTCAAGTTCTACAACCGGCCCGCACACCCTATCGCAAATAACAAGATCATCCGCAAAACAAACTCACACTTTACAAGAATCGAGGGTGTGGTATAATTGCGCAACCTGTGGGCGCTCTGCGCTCTCGGGTTTTTATTTTATTAAAGGGTTGTGGGTCTTTTGGATTCCGCCGGATAACTCCCGGATAGCCCTAAAAATGACTTAGATTTGTGTGTTTGTGGGTATCACAAAACTTTTTGACGTCGTTACTGGGTTACAGGTGGGAGGCGCGATAGCGCCTGGCAAATTGCAGCCGACGAATTCCTGAAGAGCCAGGGTTGTCAAAGCTGTTCCAAGCGAATAGCGCTCCCGAAAGTAAGTGGTTTTCTTAGGAAGAGCTATCAGACTTTGGGATGATTCTGGAACTTTTCGAGAATCCAGTCTGCACTTTAGAGATTTGCAGATCAGCAAAGTTGAGAATTGAAGTTGGAGGAAGGGTAATTCTATGAATGAACAACCAGTCTACCTGACGCAAGAGGGCTATGAGACGTTAGAAGAGGAACTGCATCACCTGAAAACCATCCGCCGCAAGCAAGTGGCGGAGCGGTTACATAACGCCCTCACGGAAGGGGAACTGATCGAAAACGCCGAACTGGAAGAGGCGCGTCGGGAGCAGTCCTTTGTCGAAGGACGCATCTTGGAAATCCAGAATATGTTGCGTCGCGCCGTCATCATCGAGAAGTCGGCGGAGACCGGATTGGTAACTTTGGGGGCCGATGTCACCGTCAAGGAAGTAGGATCGGAGACACTGGAAGAATATCAAGTAGTTGGATCGGCCGAAGCTAACCCAGCCAAGGGAAAAATTTCCAATGAATCTCCTCTGGGCAAGGCTTTGATGGGCAAAAAGGTGGGGGAACAGGCCACGATTCACGCGCCAGGCGGTGACATCACCTTTGAGATTGTCGCCATTCGTTAGAAATAACCGCCACATGGAGCGCCATCCAAACCAGCCCATACGAAGGTGTATGGGCTGGTTTGTATACCACGACTTCAGATGCACGCCATACAGACAATAGAGGAGCATCACTATGGAACTGAATGAACTTGAACAACAACGGGTCGAGAAGTTACAGCGCCTGCGAGAGGCGGGCGAGTCGCCCTACCCGCATCGCGCTACACGCACGCACACCTTAGCAGAGGCTGCCGAGGCCTTCGAAGCCGCTGAGGCCGCCAGCCTCGAACCGCCGGAAGTCACCGTCGTCGGGCGCTTAATCAGCAACCGGGTGATGGGTAAGATCGCCTTCGCTCACATTGAGGACGCTCACGGCAAGATCCAGCTCTTCCTACGCCATAACGAGATGGATTCAGAGAGCTTCGATCTCTTCAAGAAAGCCTTTGATCTGGGCGATTTCGTCGAGGCCACCGGGTCGCTGACACGCACCCGCACTGGCGAGATCAGCGTGCTGGTGCAGGAGCTGCGGATGCTCGCCAAGGCCATCACGCCGCTCCCCATCCCCAAGGAGTACACGGATGAAGCGGGCGAGGTCACGCGCTACAGCGCGTTCTCCGATGTGGAGGAGCGCTATCGTCAGCGCTATGCCGATTTGGCGACAAATCCCCAGACGCGCGAGATCTTCCGCGCGCGCTCCCGCACCATCACTGCCCTGCGCGCGTGGTTGGACGCCGAGGACTACCTGGAAGTCGAGACGCCCGTTCTCCAGCCGATCTACGGCGGGGCCAACGCGCGCCCGTTCGTCACGCATCACAACCAACTCAAACAAGAACTCTACCTGCGGATTTCGTTCGAGCTGTATCTCAAGCGCCTGCTCGTGGGAATGGTCGAGCGAGTCTACGAGATCGGGCGCGATTTTCGCAACGAGGGCGTCTCCTACAAGCACAATCCGGAATTCACCCAGTTGGAACTCTATCGGGCTTACACGGATCTTGCGGGGATGATGAGCACCGCCGAGCAGATGATCACCTCGGCGGCGGAGCGGGTGCTGGGTAGCACGACGATCCTCTATCAGGGCCGCGACATCGATTTGACGCCGCCCTGGCGGCGCGTCCCCTTGCATGAGGTGATCCAGGAGGGCACGGGCATCGACTATCGCGCCTTCCCAGAGGCCGACGCGCTCCGGCAGGAGATGCGGGCGCGCGGTTATCAGGCCGATAATCGCGCCACGTGGGGCCATCTGGTCGATAACCTGCTCTCTGAGGTGGAGCCGACGCTGATCCAGCCGACGTTCGTCCACACCTACCCGGTTGCGATCTCGCCGCTGGCGAAGCAATGCCCGGACGATCCCACGCACGTCGAGCGCTTCGAGTTGTTCATCGGCGGCATGGAACTGGGCAACGCCTTCACCGAGCTAAATGATCCATTCGAGCAGGAGAAGCGCTTTTTGGAGCAGGGGCGCGCCTACGAGGCCGGCGACGAAGAGGCCCAGCAGATGGACGAGGACTATCTCCGCGCGATGAAGTACGGGATGCCGCCCAACGGCGGCTTCGGCCTGGGCGTGGATCGGTTGGTCATGCTCTTCGCGGATTGCCGCTCGATCCGCGAGGTGCTGCTCTACCCCCACCTCCGCCCGCGCGAATAAAACACCAATCGAAACAATCTTTGCATAAAAAAGACCGCCCTCACGGGCGGTCTTTTTTAGTGTGGCATGGAATCGTAAGCGAGCAAATCTTTACAACTCGCCCTTGACCTCCGCCGTCAAACGCTCGTAGAAGGCGGCCATATAGGCGTGGCGCTCGGCGGCGATGGCCCGGCCCTCTGGGGTGTAGAGCCGATCCTTGATGCGCGAGAGTTTGACGACGAACTCGTGGACAGGCGTGTGCCGCTGCGGATCATCGCCCTCGTCCTCCCAGCGGGCCAGATCGACCGCCGAGAACGGCGCCCAGAGCCGCTGATTGTGCGCCCCGCCATAGGCGAACGCGCGCGCCACGCCAATCGCGCCGATGGCATCCAGCTTATCGGCATCGAAGAGCACCTGCGCCTCCAGTGTCGCGGGCGCCGGAGCGGTGCGGAAGCGGTGTGCGGCGATGGCGTGCACTATAGCCTCGATCTGCGCCGATGGATAGTCGCGGGCCGTCAGCCACGTCCGCGCGCGGGAGGCCGCGACTTGCGCGTGATCCAGCGCCCGCTCGACCGCCTCCGCGCGGCCCCAATCGTGCAACAGCGTGGCAGTCCGCACCACTGCCCTATCGGCCCCCTCAGTCTGGGCAATACGCTCAGCCAACGCCAGCACGCGCAGGATGTGATCAAAGTCGTGGACGCTATCCGCCGCCCCGTAAAGTCGCCGCGCTTCATCAATTTCTAATCTCACATAACCTCCTCTGAAAATAGCCTGATAAATTTATAAAAAACGGCGCGCCACTACATCTCGCGTCTTGCTACAAACAAAAAAGCGAGCCAAAATGGCTCGCTGACCGTCCTTTCCCAAAAACCTATGGCAAGTAAACTAATGGGTTCGTAGGATAACCATTATAGCGAATCTCAAAGTGCAAATGCGGCCCTGTGGAGTTGCCGGTGTTGCCCATTGCGCCGACCACTTCAGTCTCCTCAACCGCTTGCCCCTCAATGACGAAGATGTTGCTCAAGTGGGCATAGTACGTCTGATAACCGTTGGCGTGATCCAGCACGATAAGATAGCCATAGCCGATATCGGTCCAGCCGGCAAAACTCACATATCCCTTATCGGCGGCCCGAATGGCCGAGCCTTCCGATGATCCAATGTCGATGGCGCGGTGGCCATACCAATAGCCCTGGGTCAACGTACCATACGCGGGCCAGCGGAAATACCCAGAGCCGTTGACCTCCTCCGGCACCGGCCCCTCATAGGCCGTGACCTTCTTGGGCGTGTACGGCTTCGTGCCATCGGGGATGATGAGCTTCTGGCCTTCCGCCAACTCACCGTCGGTCGGGATGGCATTAAAGGTGCAGCTCGTGATTGTCTCGCTGCTGACTTTGTACGTCTCCGCCAAGGACGAGAGCGTGTCGCTAAGCGTCACCGTGTGATAGACACCATCGAGGGGGAGAATCGTCAATTCCTGCCCCACGTTGAGGAGATCGGGGGCTTTTTCTAGCTCCGGGTTCGACCACTGAAGCGTCGTTGGTTGCAGACCGAACTTCTCCGCAATCGTCTCTGTCGTATCGCCCGGTTGCACGATGTAGGTGATAATCTCCAACCGAGGCCGTTCGGGGATGGCGGTGTGCATTTCCGCCTTGCGCACGATGTGGGATTTGGTGTTCGAGCGGTAATAGGGCTGCCCAGACAGATCCATTAACTCCGCGCCACCGATGCGCAATTGAAACGCGATGGGCTGCTCCGACAGCAGTTCGGACGAAGCTGAGGCGATCCTATCCAGGCGAAAATTACCCATGAAAAGTAGCGCCAACATAATGACAATCAGCGCACCGTGGGCCGTATAACGGCCCAACATGGGACGCAAACCTACGCGATCATCATGCCAACGCCAAATCCAGGCCGCGATTTTGGCGACAACCCGAATCCATTGATGGTCGCGACAGGCGAGTTCCTCCTGCACCGGGGATGAATCGAAGGACATAAGGATCTATGGCTCAAATAGTTGCGGATTCTGAGGCGCTCCGTTGAGACGGATTTCGTAGTGGAGATGCGGCCCGGTCGACCAGCCCGTGGTGCCGCAATAACCCAAGACCTGTCCCTGGTAGACGGATTGTCCACATCCCACCGCAATAGAATCGAAGTGAGCGTAATAAGTCTGATACCCGTTACCATGGCTGACACGGACCAAGTTACCGTAACCGCCACTCCATCCCGAGAAGACGACTACACCATTCTCGGATGCGTAAATCGGATCGCCCAAGCTGCATTTGTAATCCAGGCCGATGTGTCCCGGATTCCGCGCATCGCGGAAGTACCAGCCGGAGACAGCATAGGAGCCGGTCGGCAGGATGAACCACCCATTGGCTCCTGGCCCGCTGACGCTGACATCTCCACACGCGCCCCAACTGGCCGCCGCAGCAGCGACGCCCGGCTGCGCAGGTTCTGGAGGCGGGGGTTCCCATTCCACATCCTCGCCCTCTCCGCCGGGGATGACGAGTTGCGTGCCTTCCGACAACGACGAACCAGGTTCCACATCGTTCCATTGATTGTACAGCCTCGACACTTCAACGTCGTAAGTCGAGGCGATGTCCGATGGAGTATCCCCTTCCATCACAGTGTGATAGACGCCGTCGACGGGCAGGATGAAGAGCGTCAGGCCCGGTTGCACCAGCCACGGCGCACCCTGCAAGGTCTCCATGTTGGCCCACGCGATGGTGTATGCGGAAAGTTCGAAACGTTCAGCGATGGTGAAGATGTTATCGCCGGTCTGAACGGTGTAGGTAATAACGTTCAATCGCACACGATCAGGAATCTTTGTGTGCGGGACAGCTTGCCGGAAAACGGCGCGATATTGTCGAGAATTGCTTTGCCAGGAGTTAGACGCGGTGGCGACAGACGCTGTAGGCGTCGCGACCGCTTCAGCGATAGCGCGCTGAGAGGTGCTCTGCTGGACGTTAGGCTGAAAGCTGAGAGGCGCATTCGCCACGCTCACCGGCGTGAAGGTGATGCTCCCCACCAACCCCAGCGATAGCGCCAGGGACAAAATGGCTAAGTGCGCGCTATAACGCCCTACAAAGGAGACGACGGCCTGCCGGTCGTTGCTCCACCGCCAGATTAAGACCGTAATCTTGGCAACAAGACGCCCAAGCGTACGTGCAAACTTCCACGTAGAACTTGGGGCGTCGTTTTCTCTCTGTATAGTTTTTTTATCGTTCATAGGCAAATTTAGATATTAGCGGCATATTTTAAGCAGTTTGGGTGAGTCAGCACAAACTACAAAGGACTATGATTACACTTCGATTGTCTACACTTGTCTATACTTCAGTAGAAATCAAATCGCTTTTAAAAGCTTCTACATCTGTATCTGTGTATAAAAGCGATCCAAAATCTAACCTGACTTCGGTTCGGCTATCAAGGTAAAAGTTCTCTGCAACTATTATGCCTGGTCTGAATCAACTGTTATAAAAATTCCGCCAACGTCCAAATTATAGCACATGACGGCGCAAATAACAACTTATCCCTCTGACGATTTCCTTACGAAGTACAGAACTAACACATCTGAGCGTCGCTATCACGCTTACGGGGAGATAAGTCGCAAGAAAACTGTCCTACGGTAGTTCTGGGAACTCTTCCATTGGGGCGTAGGCCGCGCCAACGAGACCCGGCCCGGTGTGCGCGCCCAGCACCGGAGCAATCGATGAGGTGGGCAGCCACGTGCAGGCAAACATCGAATCGATGCGCTCCCGCAAGCGCTCGGCGCCCTCCGGATTTTTGCCGTGGAGGACTTGAACTCGCAGTGGTGTGCCCCGGGGATAATCCTCGGCAATCACATCCGCGATATTCAAGATCGCGCGGGGCAATGTCCGTGTCTGCCCGCGCTGATAGTACTTCCCTTCATCTTTACTCACAGCGATCAGCGGCTTGATCCGCAGCACGGAGGCGACCAGGCCCTTGATGTGGCTGATGCGTCCCCCATGGATCAAGTATTTGAGCGTCGCCAAAGTGTAGAGAGTATCGGTATATGTGCGGACCTTCTCCAGAAGCTCCACCGTCTCCGGGATGCCCCAGCCGGCCTTCGCCGCGCGCGCGGCCGCCTCGACATGCCAGCCTTCCGCGCCGGAAAGGGTCAACGTATCGAAAACGTGGATGTTCGCCTCTGGAACCAACCTGGCGCCCTCACGGGCCGCGTTGCACGTCCCGCTCAGGCCGGAGGAGATGTGCACCGACAGAATATCGGGGTCATCTTGCGCGAGCCGGCGATACAGCTCGGCGAATTCCCCCGGCGAAGGGAGTGATGTAGTAGGCAGGCCCTCGGACGCCTCCAAGACATCGTAGAAAGCCTCCGGTTCGATATCGATGCCGCTGCGGTAGGTTTTGCCATCTAACGTCAGCGTCAGAGGCAGATAATGGAAGTCCACCCCCTCGCGCTGCTCCGTTGTCATATCCATACCCGTATCGGTTACGATTTGCATTCTCTTCTCCCCCTCTTTTACCTGGCGCTCTGACAGCCCTAGATGCGCGCCCGGACCGGCAGACGCACGGTGAATCGAATCAACTCTTCCTCATTATCCTCTTGGACGAAGGCGCCGCCCAACTGCTCGCAGAATCGCTGGCAGGTCACCAGGCCCAGTTCCCCCTCCAGCGAGGCCGTCCCGCGATCCGGCATCTCATCATCCCCCGGGGGCATAGACTTACGCTCATCGGGCAATCCCTCGGCGATCTCGAAGACCACCCAATCGGTATCGGTCACGCGCTCGCGCATCGCTGTGAGTGACAGCGTGCGGTGTTTGGATAAGCGCGCCGTATAGAGCAGCGCGTTCACCAAGACCCAGCGCACCTTGGAAGCGTCCGTGCGCATCGATCCCAACGCGCCGACGCCACAGACCTCCAATGTGTGATCATGCCGCGCCACGATGGGATGGGCCGTCGTGATAACATCGCCCAAGAGCGCCGCGACTGGAAACGAGATCGCGTAGATATTCGTCTTCGCCGCATCTTTTTTGGCGACTTGGAAGATGTCATCGATCATCGTGAGCAGCTTTTTGCCGCCCTCGTAAATCGAGGTCAAGTCCTGTTGCTGAAAATCCGTGATCGGCCCATCGATGCCCTTGAGGATGACGCGCGAGAAGCCGGTGATGGCGTTGATGGGCGTTTTGAGATCGTGACCCATGTCGGACATCGCGTCCATATCGAAGCGTTTGGCGCGCTCCGCCTTGCCGATGAAAAAGCCGGTAAGGAAGGCGCCCAACACGGCCACGAGGCGCGGTTGCAGCCACGGCATCACCTCCGCCGGTATCTTCTCTGAGAACGCCTCACCCAAGGTCGTCTGCATCTCGATGATCTGTTCGGGTTGCAGATTGTCCACCTCCTCCAGCGCGACGCCAACCTCCTGCGCCTTGGCAGGATCAAACGACTCCGCCGTTAGGATGGAGATCAACTCATCTGTGAACGCCTCCAGGCGCGGCGCCCAATCCAGTTTATCCAGATCAAGCGGGCTTAAGGCGTCCAACTTCTCGAACCATTCCCGCGCGATGACCGCCCGTCGCTCTTCTAAAATTTCTTGTACCTGCGATTGCTCTGTCGCACTCATACTCTCACTCCTGTCAGATCCACTGGCCTTTAATCATTGTTGGCAACATCAAGTCACCCATATATCCCCAAGCGTACAATCAGAGGCTAAAAAAGTCAACTGCGATTCGCGCTACCTTAGGGTTTTCCTGTTTTGCAATTATATCCCATTCGCTCCAAGCGGATTGCCAAATCCGCGCCTCTGGGGCATATTTTGAACGTGTCTTCAACTTGTGTAAGCAAAACAGGGATCTAGCGATCCCCTTGGAGCGAGAATGGGAAAGCCCTAGCGCTACCTGGTCAAATCGGCAGGTCAAGACCTCGCCACCTGGGCAGAACCCCAACGCTTCCATTGGCCGATGTCTCGCGGCGGCGTCTGTGGTAGACTGGGGCGGAGTCTGAGCATCGAACGACAAAGCGGGAGGGAAGAAGGGATGCGAAAGTCACTGTACGATATAGACGCTTATGTGGCAGAAATCTACGATCAGATTATGACCACCACGGCGGATCTCGCCGTAATCCGCCGCTTGATTGGCGCCCGGCGCGGATTGCGCATTCTGGAGCCGTTTTGCGGCACCGGGCGGCTGCTCATCCCGCTGGCACGCGATGGGCACACGATGATAGGACTGGACAACACGCCGGCGATGTTGGAGCGGGCAGCGACGGAGATCGCGATGCTGCCGGAGGCTGTCCAGGCGCGGATCACGCTCTCGCAGGCCGATGTGCTCCAGACGACGTGGCCCACCGGATTCGATGTGGTGCTCATGGGCGGGAATTGCCTCTACGAGTTGGCGACGCCGGAGGAGCAAGCGCAGGTCATCGCAGCGGCAGCGAACGCGCTACGGCCGGGCGGCTATCTCTTCATGGACAACGACCACATGGAGGGCAAGTTGGCCCGCGCCTGGTACGATCCCGCCTTCTGCGAGGGGGTCTTCCCCACGGGCGAATGCGCAGACGGCCCCCGTCTGGCGGGGAGTTGGCGCGTCATCTGGTACGACGTCCCTCAGCGGCTGATCCGCTTTGAGCGCCAGATACGCATCACCTGGCCCGATGGCCGCGTCGGGGAGCGGACGTACATCCAACAGAAGCACCCCGTGAGCGCCCACGAGGTCGCCGGCTGGTTGAAGGCGCAAGGGCTGATCATCGAGCAATGGTGGGGCGATTACGAAGGGCATCCCTACACGGACGATGCGCCCCGCGCAATCTTCTGGGCCAGAAAAAGGTGCGTGTAGAGGTAAGAAGAGAGAAACCCCAATGAATCGACAAGACAAAGTCATCAAACGTCTGCGCTATCTCTGGACGTGGGAGCTATTCGACAACTTCTTCGCCAGCGCCGGCGCGGGGCTGATGACCCTGGCGGATCAAACAGCGCCGTGCCCGTGGCGGATAACATCCAATTGGACTTTGAAGTTGGTTTGTCCCAGTGGATGGGCATGCCACGCCGTGCGCGCGCCCGGCTCGAAGGTCACACCGGCGGCGCCCACGCGGCCCGGTTCGGCGGCGTTAAACAGGGGATCAATGCGGACAGCGCCGGTGAACCACTCGGCGGGACCTTTGACAGAAGGTTGTGAACCGTTTCGTTTGATTTCCATTTCTTGCATTCCTGGCTCTTCAGGAATTCGCCGGGTGCAATTGTGTTATTCCCACCCGCAACCTGGTAGCGACGTGAAAAAGGTCTGTGATCCCCACAAACCCGTCCATCTGCACTGCTTTTAGGGCCGCTTAAGGGAATGTCCGGCAAAATCCAAAAGACCCGCCTTCCTCTCCTGAATTAAGCATCCAGTTGGCGTTCCCCCAGCCACTTCACCATTTCAGGGTCTCGATGGTCGAAGAAACGGCTGGTCTTTGTGTCCAGCGTTGCAATCGCCGCCATATCTTCCGTGCTCAATTCAAAATCGAACACGCTGATATTCTCGATCATCCTTTCTTTGTGGGTTGTTTTTGAAAGAGCGACTATGCCTCTTTGTACCAGCCAGCGGAGGATGACTTGGGCCACGCTCTTGTTGTGTTTGGCGGCGATGGATAGCAGGAGTTCGTTCTGAAAAATATTATCCTTTCCCTCTGCAAATGGCGCCCATGCTTCAACCTGAATGCCGTTGTCTCGTAAAAATTTCTGCGTCTCAATTTGCTGATGGAGAGGGTTGACTTCGATCTGATTGACCGCCGGCGTGATTTGGTTATGAATCATCAAGTCCATGATGCGGTCAGGATGGAAGTTGGAAACCCCGATGGCTCTGATTTTGCCTTGTTGGTACAATTCTTCCATCGCGCGCCATTCACCATACACATCACCATAGGGTTGATGGATTAGATACAGGTCAATGTAATCCAATTGCAAACGATTCAGAGAACGGTCAAAGGCTTTGAGTGTGTCCTCATAGCCATGGCTCTGAATCCAGAGTTTGGTGGTGATAAACAACTCTTCTCTGGCAACGCCGCTGTGTTTGATTCCCCTGCCAACCGCCGCTTCGTTCATATAAGAAGCAGCTGTATCGATATGGCTATATCCCGTTTGAATCGCGTCAATTACACAGCTTTCACATTCGGCCGGATCTGTGATCTGAAAAACACCGAAGCCCAGAATAGGGATTTCAACGCCATGGTTCAATTTTACAGTTTGCATCATGTTCTCCTTTTGCCTCTACCGTTAATGATGTCGCTCTGGAGTAAGTAGCTTAGTGAATGAGAGCGACGCTAATCTCCAGTTGCCAATTTGTTCCACATACACCTCTGTAACCTCAAAGGGAGTGGTGACCTCATTGCCGCCGACCACGGCTAACAGCGTAATTCTGTTTAAAAGGATGGCCGTTGTGCCAATGATAGCCACCGATACGTCATGGATATCCGCTTGCTTGTAGTGAATGCCACCGCTTTTGATGATGTCGAGTTCTTGTTCTTTCCCCCAGGATCCTCCCATGTGGACAAAGACCGCCTTTTCATGGAAGAGCGCGTCCAGGGCGTCTACGTCGCGTTCTGCCATCCAGCGCCATTTCTCCTTAGAGAGTTTGATGACTTCCTGTTCCAGGGTTTCGTTTTGCATCATTCGCTCCTTCTCTACTCTGACATCTTCTTCATCTCTTTGGGGTACCGGTCACCTTAGATCTCGATCTGGGAGAGAGCGCCCTCAATTTCCAGAAGATCTTCGGGTGTGAGTTCGACGTCCAGCGCGCCGAGATTGTCCTCCAGGTGCTTGAGCCGGCGGCTGCCGGGAATGGGCACAATCCACGGCTTCTGCGCCAGCAGCCAGGCGAGCGCGATCTGCGCCGGGGTCGCGCCCTTACGCTCTCCGATCTCGGTCACCAGATCCACCAAGGCCCAGTTGGCCTTCATCGCTTCCGATGTGAAACGGGGCGTGCGAGCGCGGATGTCATTCTCGGCGAAGGTCGTCTCTTCGGTCACTTTTCCCGTGAGGAAGCCCTTGCCCAACGGGCTGTAAGGCACGAAGCCAATGCCTAAGTCCTCGCAGGTGGCCAGCACGCCGTTCTCCTCGGGGAGCCGCCACCACAGCGAGTATTCGCTCTGCACCGCCGTGACCGGCTGGACGGCGTGGGCGCGGCGGATGGTCTCCGCGCTGGCCTCCGAAAGGCCGAAGTGCTTGACTTTGCCGGCCTGGATCAAGTCCTTGACGGTGCCGGCTACCTCTTCGATAGGCACATCTGGATCGACCCGGTGCTGGTAGAAAAGATCGATGGCCTCCACGCGGATCCGCTTGAGCGAGGCATCGGCCACGCGCTTAATTTGCTCCGGGCGGCTATCCAGGCCCGTAGTAGGACTCGGCCCTTTATCGCCATCGTGTTTGAATCCGAACTTGGTGGCGATCACCACCTCGCCCGGGAACGGCTCCAACGCCTCCCCCACGAGTTTCTCGTTGGTGAACGGCCCATAGACCTCCGCCGTATCGAAGAAGGTGATGCCCCGCTCCACCGCCGTGTGAATGAAAGCGATCATCTCCTGCCGGCTGCCAACCGGCACGTCGCCAAAGCTCATTCGCATGCAGCCCAGTCCCAGAGCCGAAACTTCCAGATTGCTGTTGCCAAGTCTACGCATCTTCATCTCTCATCCTCCTTTTCGATTATCACGTATATTTCCTACACACATTCACACGATTGTCGACGGTAAACCACATCGCCCTCAAGCGGATACTCCCGTTTGGAAGGGAGCATCGCCCTTTCATCCCCTCGGTCATCTCTATGAGCCACGGTTGGACGGCGTCGCGCCGCCATTTCACGTTCAGCCCGCAACGTTAACTGAATCAATTGGATAACGGGTTCCATTTCAAATCTCCTCTTCTTACTCTTTGTAAACTGTTATCTTTCTGCATCCTAAGTATATTTTAGCAGACAGAAGAGGAGCGTGGTATAATAAATCTCGAAGATCATTGAACAATCCTGCAAACTTGAGGAGGATGTGGAGAAATGAACGAAACCACCACGATGAAGGCTATCCATCCCCAGCGGGGAGAGCGTGAGGCGCGCAAGGCGCAAGCCAACAGAGACGAGCTGGTGATGCGAATCGCGCGCGCCATCCGCACAGATGGGAGAGCAGAGCCGATGGAAGGCCTGCACCTCCACCGCGAATCCGCGCCCACGGAATGCGTCCACGGCATATCCCATCTGGCCTTTTGCGTGATTGCGCAAGGCAGCAAGGAGGTCTTCATCGGCGATGAACGCTACCACTATGACCCCATGCACTACCTGCTTGTCACCGCCGAGCTGCCCGTCGTCAGCCAGATCATCGAAGCCTCGCGGGAGCGGCCGTTTCTCAGCCTCTGCATCAGGCTCGATCCCACGCTTGTCAGCTCCGTGATGGTCGAGGCGGGGTACGACGCCGCACGCAACCGTGCGGACGTGCGAGCGATCAACGTCAGCCCCTTGGACGCCAACCTGTTGGACGCGGTCGTGCGGTTCATGAAATTGATAGATACGCCCGCCGAAGCGCCCTTCCTGAGGCCCTTGATCAAGCGCGAAATCATCTACCGGCTCCTGAAAAGCGAGCAAGGTGAGCGGCTTCGCCAGATGACGGTGCAGGACGGCCATACCCACCGCATCGCCAGGGCAATCCAACAGCTCCGAGAGGAGTATGCCCAGCCCCTTGAGATGGATGACATCGCTCAGGATCTGGGGATGAGCGTCTCGAGCTTCTACCATCACTTCAAAGCCGTCACCGCACTCAGCCCCCTGCAATTCCAAAAGCAGATACGACTCCAGGAAGCCCGCCGGCTGATGTTAGGCGAGGGCCTCGACGCGGCAAGTGCGGGCTACAGTGTGGGATACAACGACGCCTCACACTTCAATCGGGAGTACAAACGGCTCTTCGGCCTGCCGCCGCTGCGCGATGTCGAACGACTGCGGGACGCTGCCAGCTCAAGCCCCGGATAGTCGGTCATGACTCGATGTGGCGGGCCATACGAAGCAGCCTGACGGTTCTATTCACTACCATCAAGGAGAAAATTTATGACAACATTACCGAAGAAAGTCAGTGAAGCTTGGGACAATCGGGACGGGCCGGTCGTTTTAACCACTGTGAACCAAGAAGGCATCCCCAACGCGATCTACGTCACCTGCGTATCGAAGTTCAGCGAAGACACCCTCGTGGTGGCGAATAACTACTTCTGCAAAACGCTGGCAAACATCCTTGCGGGCAGCAAAGGATCGATTCTTTTTATGACCGAAGAAGGATCCGCCTATCAAATCAAGGGGAGCATCGAATATCACGAAGAAGGTCCTATCTTTGAGGATATGAAGGCCTGGAATCCAGAGCGGCATCCGGGCCATGGCGCGGCAGTCCTGAAGGTGGAAGAGGTCTATTCGGGCGCGGAGAAGCTTTTATAGGAGAGTTTTCTTTCCCAACATCAACTTAGCCCCGAAGGGTTTTCTAAACCCTTCGGGGCTTTTATGCTCAGATCAACGGCAACGTTTGCCGGTCAGGGATGTGATCTCGATGGCCCAGACGTGTACAGATTTCAGAGCGGCGGGGCTGTACGTCCACGCCTGGCCGGAGTAGTGCTGCATGATCTGGTTCAGGCCGTAGATTTTCTCCTCGGCGCTGCGCAGTTCGATGATCTTGCCGTAGCCGATGACACTCTCAAAGTGAGCGGTCCAGCCACAGGCTGCGGCCTCGTCGGGGAGGATGCGCACCTCGCCTTCGACCTCGAAGCACACCTGGGGGTTGACCGCGATAAACTCCATCTTTTTGCCCTGCTGAGCCGAATGGAGATAGAGCCGCCGCCCATCGTACCCAAAAAAGAGCGGCGCCAGATACGGCTCACCCTCGCGGGCGAACGCGACGCGGCACACGCGCGCCCTGTTGAGGATGGCGTCGATGTCGCGCCGGTCGGTGATTTCTCGTTCTTTTCTTCGCATTATTCCTCACAAACAGCTTGATTTTTCATCGTTGCACAGAGATTCACAGAGCTTTGCACTGAGATACTCAGAGAAACTCCCTTCTCTGTGTCCAGATTGACCGATTTTTCCTTCACGCCTTGGCGGCTTTGCGAGAGATTTGATTGTTCAGTAGCGTCCTCCTTGAATTTTAACATAGCCAACCGCTTCGACAAAACACCCTCGCAAACAAAAAGATCGGCCAGGCGCTAACCTGACCGATCCCGAAATGTGAATCCAATCGCGGCGACGACCACTCCCGATCTATTCCCCCCGCGCGACCGAGGGCAGGTAGACCGAGAAGAACTCGAAGAACTCGTGCGCGCCCCGGTCGAATCCCTCCCCCTTGGGCCGCGCGACGCCTTTGATGTCCACCTCCGGCGCGCCGACGGGCGTGCCGCTATCAACGCAGGGAGAACTCTCCCGCAGGCGGTAGTCGTGGTAATCGCGCCCACGGAAGAGGGGATCGACATCCCAGAGCATGCTACCATTCGCATCGCCCCACCCCGCGCCCTGGACGAGTGAGTGCGTTATCGAAAGCGTCGAATCCTGGCGCAGTTCGATGCCTATCTCATTGCCCCAGATGATGCTATTGGTCACCGTCACCGTCGGACTACCTTTCTGCTCATGGGTTTCGTACAGTCCCAGGCCGTGACGATTATCAACCAGCGTGTTGTTCACCAGGCGGGAGACTGCGCCATCTTTCACGGCGATGCCGAAGCCCGTGTATTCGACATCGTCGTTGCCGAGGCAATTGTAAATCAGGTTGTTCACCACCGTCGTTGAGGAAGGCTGCCCAATCGAAATACCCTTGTCGCCGCAGTCGTGCATCGTGTTGCGCTCGATGCGCGCCGAGGAGTCGTTCAGGTCGAGGCAGTCATCGGTGATGTTGTAGATGTGATTATCCAAGAGCACGGCGGGCCGCTCAACGCTCATGTGGCTGATCTCGATGCCCTCCGGCGGCGCGGGGTTGAAGCCGGGGTCGTAGACCGAATCGTAGATGGTGTTCCCCTGGATGTAGGCGTAGCCGCCCGTCGCGTGGACGGCGTCGCTGCCGATGTCGTAGATCTCGTTGCGGAGGAGATAGAGCGTCGAGTCGTAATCCGCCGTGACGGCGTTGCTCCGCCGCATGTGACGCAGCACGCTATCGGCCACCGTGAGATGCGAATGGTAGGCCGTCACGCCGTGCGAGCGCGGATTGGCAATGACTTCGTGGATGTGCTCCAGCACGGCGTGCCGGATGCGGTTATCGGCCTGGGTGTTATAGAGCAGAATCCCGCCCCAATAGCCCGACGCGCGGCGCGTGAAGATGATCGGCTGCGAGGCGGTCCCTTCGGCCAGGAGGCGCGCGCCGTCCTCCACGCGGATCACCCGGTCGGGGTTGAAGTGCAGCGTGACGCCCGGCTCAATCGTCAGCGTGATGGCGCCGGAAAGCCGGATGTCCTGCTCAATGGCGTAGGGCAGCGCGCTCGTGACCAGCGTCGTATCCTCGGTCAGCACGCCGCCGTGGAAGAGATCGCGGAAGACGGTGATGGTGTACGTGTCCTCGCCGTCGCTCACCTCGAAGACGTTGTCGCGCGTCCAGAGCGTCGCCTCGTACCGCCACCGCATCGGATCGACGTACTCGACGCCCTCGGTGCTGCCGTTGATGCGCACATCGCGGAGGGGCGAGCAGCGCCCCTCCAGCGTGACGTGATCGCCGGTGGTGACGATGTTCGCGCCGCCGTTGGTCTCAATCGAGAGCCGGATATCTGGAATCTGATGCGCCCACAGATACGCGACCCGCGCTTCTACGTACCGTCTTAGATCCTCCTTCTCTCCCCCGCTCACGGCGACATCGGGCAGCGCCTCGATGCGGGGGAACATCTCATCCCTCGTGAACGGCCCGCCATCCTCTATGAGCGCGGCAACCCCCTGGTAATACCAGCGCCCAAGTTCTGGATGACGCAACAGCCGCTTCACGATGGGCTTCGCATACCAATCCGGCTCCCAGATGGTATGGTCGGCATTGAGAAAAAGCGTGTCGTGATCCCACGAGATGAGAATGAAGCGGTCATCCGAGGGCCGGTGATAGAGGAAATAATCATCGCCCCGGCCGACCCAGAGCGCGCCCTCGTGATTATCCAACACGGCCTGAACGGCGAACCACTGCATCCACTGGCGCAGATCGGCCACCTTCTCGCCCTCCTCGATCAGCGTCTCGGTGGAGGCGTAGGTCAGCGCGTGCGTCAGCGAGATCACGTCGGTATAATCGTCAATCTCTTGGTTGGTTTTCTTCAAATAATAGGGCCGATAGGCGTCCGGGTCCGGCCCTTCATACTCCAGATCGGCGCCGTCCTTGCCGCGATAGAGATTGCCGTCATCATCCTCCGGCAGATGCGCGCGGAGAAAGTGCCGATCTACCTCCTCAATATCCAGATAGTGGCCTGCCTGACGCTCGTTGATGCGGAGCGTCACAAAGCGCGTGTCCGGCGCGGGCATCCCCAGCCGCTGGAAGAGATCGTAGGTCATCGCCTCTTTGTGCATCGCATCGGAGACCAGATTGACGCGCTCGCGCGCCTCGAACTCCTGCGCATCGCGGAATTTGATGCGATACGGGCGCGGCTCGACGTCGCGCGTGCTCTCCCCGCGATAGCGCAGGCCGACATTGTAGTAGACCACATCGCTGTAGATGAACGTCGCGTCCAGCTCCTCGTTCGAGTCGATGTCGCGGGTCTGCAACTCCGCCAGATTCTGCTCGGTGACAATCAGCCGGTAGATGGGCAGCTCGCTGGTGGGCGGGACATCTTCCACCCAATAGAGATAGCTCATCGTGGTCGCCAGACCGGTCTCCACCGAGAAGCCGCCCGGCGCGCCATCGGGCATCAGGCGCACCGCGCCCTCGTCGTCCGTCGCGCGGATGTAGAACTCGACGTAGCGCCCCGATCCCGGCAGCGGGAAGATCGTCCCGGAGATATTCTCCGGCGGAATGATGGCCGTGTAGGTAGCGTCGCCCGCCGCGATGTCGCCGCCCGCGCCGTCGTCCATCATCGGCAGGTAGGTGTAGCCTGTCTCTCCCTGGCGACGATAGGCCAGCGTGACGGAGAGCACCTCGCCATTATCGACGACGTGGGCCGTCACCGTCACCGGATCGGCGGCCCGGGGGACGGGCGGCGCGTGCGTCGCGCCGGTCACGCACGGCGGAATGTTGCCCTCGCTGTAGACGCTGTTCTGCGCACCGGGCGTGCCTGCTCCCTGGCTGCTCTGCCACGAGCAGGGGATGGTGTTATCCAGGGCGGGATTGATCAACTCCAGCGATGGCCCTTTGCCATCCGGCACCTCCGGCCACGGCTCGTGATCGTCGTAGAGCACCTCATCGACCGGTGCGCCGGCTGCATCGACCAGGGCCACGCGCTCGCCGCTATTATCTAACCGCCCGCGCGCGAACGGCCCCAGCACCGGCGCCTCCGCCGTGAGCGTGTAAGCTTCACGCACCATCGCCGGGTCGTTGGCGATGACGAGGTACTCCCCCGGCAACATCACCGTCCCTGTGGGGAAGAGGTAGTAGATACCGTCATTGAAGCGCCAGCCGGAGAGATCGACCGTGGTCGTCATCGGGTTGATCAACTCGATGTACTCCTCGCCGTAACGATTCGCGAGCGGGTGATAGTGGATCTCGTTGATGACGACGCGCGGCGGCGTCTCCTCTTGACCGCTGATACGACCCGTCAGCCCCAAAAGGGCGAGGGCTAAAGTCAGCACGATCAAGATCGCGCTGAACCAGGACTTCACTTTTAAACCTGTCAGGTCTGGACATCCCACAAAAATTCCATCTATCTCATTCATTAGGCCCTCCCGGCGTCGGCGACTTGAAAAAGACCCACGTGGCGCCGCCGTCGGGACGACGCCCGTAGGATGTATCCGGCGTCTGCATGCCGTAGGTCAGATAATCCAGCGGGATGTTGCCGTAGGCATTGGCGGCGAAGAGGCCGACCGCCTCCCCCTCGCGCGCGAGTTTGAAGGGCGTGTGCAGCGCGCCCTGTTCGGGATCATTATCGCACCAGATGAGGAGATGCGCGCCCGGCGCCAGCTCCGTGCCCGCCGGGAACTGCCAGCGGCGGGGATCGTCCAAATGATCCGCAAGGTACAGCCCGCTCAACGACACCGGCGTCTCGCCGGCGTTGTAAATCTCCACCCAATCGTCGTACTCGCCCGCCTCATCGCTGTTGACGCGATCATTGGAGGCCAAAAACTCGTTGATGACGAGCGCAGGCGGCGTGTAGCCCACGTGATAGCCGTCGGCGGCGTCCGGCGCGCCCGGCGGATAGCGCGCGGCTTGCCCCAGCGCGTCCTCTGCCATCACATAGTAGCGCACGGTCTGCCCGGCGGCCTGCGGCGGGATATGGGCCGTCGCGGTGACGATGCGCCCCTCCGGCCCGGCTGCGAGATCGCAGAGCACGCCCTCGAAGCCCGATCCGGCGTTGTACCAGAGGACGGCGCGCGCAAGCCCCTGCTCGGCGGTGATGCGCGCCGTCACGGCGACGCTCTTATCGACGGCGGGCCAGCGCGGCGCGCGCGCGACCTGCGCGAAGGCCGGCGGTCGCAGCCGATTGGGCGCGCCGGGCGTCGGATCGTGCATCGCGTACCAGGCGTCGCCGCCGTCGGGATAGCGCCCCCAGGAGACATCCACCGGCTGCGGTGCGAAGTAGCTCGCGTCGATCTGGCCCAGGCCCGCCGCGCGCGTGTCGAAGAGCGCCACCGCCTCGCCGGCGCCGGAGAGCTTGAACGGCAGATGATCGCCGCCCGGCTCGCCGCCGGCCCAGAGCAACGTGTACCCCCCGGCGGGCACGATGATACTCTCCGGGATCTCGTATTGCGTGGGCAGGTGGGGATCGTCCGTGATGAACATCCCCTGGAGATCGACGTCGTGCGCGCCCGTGTTGTGGATCTCGATCCAGTCGGGCGTGCCACCCGCCGCGTCCTCGATAGTGCTGCGATTGCGCGCCATCACCTCGTTGATGACCAGCGAGGGCCGCTCCCAGCCGACGATGTAGTGATAGCCGACCGAGCGCATCAGCGCCAGATCGTAGCGGCTCTCCGGCCAGCGCGGGCGCGATTCGGCGACCTGGCCGGTCGCGTCCTCCGCCGTGATGTAGTACTCGACCCAGGTGGTCGCCGGTTGGGCGGGCAGCACCGCGCGATAGTGCTCGTCGTCGCCCGGCGCCGGCGTCATCTCTATTGGGGCGTAGGCGCCCGGCGTCGCTTCCGGCGCGAAGGCGCGATACCAGAGCGTCGCGGTGATCGGCCCCTCATCAACGATCTGCGCCGTGATTGTCACAGCGTCCGTCGCCGCAGGTTGCGCGGGCGTCCGCGTCACCTCGGTAACCGTCGGCGCGCGCCCGATGTTGCGCCAGCCGGGCGTCGGTGAATCTAAGACGCCCCACTCGTCGCCGCCGTCGGGATCGCGGCCCACCGAAACGTCCGCGTCCGGCGCATCGTAGGCCGTCTGGAAGATCACGGCGCGGTCGAAGGCGTCGCGATCCCAAAGCGTGATCTCGCCGCTCGTCGTGAGGGTGAAGCTGGCGTGCAGTTCCCCCTGATCCACAACCAGGGTGTTCGCGCCATCAGCCCAAATCAAGAGCGTCTCCTGCGGCGGGATACTCGTCCCTGCCGGGATTTGCCAGCGTGAACTGTCATTGGCGCTCAAGTACATCCCCCCCAAATCCCAGGTGAGGGCCTCGCTGGCGTTGTAGATCTCCAGCCAGGGCGCGTAGGCGCCGGTCGCGTCGGAGATCGTGGCGGTGTTGTGGACCAGCACCTCGTTGAGCACGAGCGGCGGGCGCAGATCGGGCATGAAGGCGGGGAGATGCTCGTACAGCCACGCGCGTCGATGGGTGACGTAGTACTTGATCTCATCGGGGCCGTGAGCGAACTCGAAGCCCTCGGGCCGCCAACGATTTAGATCGGCCTCCCCGTAGGGCTGGATCGCCGCGAAGTAGCCGTCGATGTAGGGGAAGATCGCCTCGGGGCTGAACGCGCCATCGGGCGACGCCATCATCTCGATGATGCGCCGCCCGTGAAAATAACGAAATTCGGGGACGTTCATCATCCGCTCGATCAGGACGTTCCATTTGCCATCGATTTTCTTGCTTTCTAACGTCCCGCTATCGATGGGATTATCCCAACTCAACCCATGATCAAAGATATCGTACCATCCGGCATTATGTCCCAGCGATAAGTCCACATCCCACGGCAGAATGATCCATCTTTCACGGCTAAAATCATGATACAGATAATAATTTTTAGCTAACATCTCAAAATTGCCTAATAAAATATTGGCCGCGTACCAATCGAACCATGCGTTCACGTCTAACATCTCGGCGATGTCCGTGGAAAACTCCGCCTCCGGGATATCGTTCAGCCGGCCCACGAAGGTGCGGATGTCATCGAGGCCACTATCGCGGTGGGTCTTTTTCGAATAGTGGTCGGCCCACCATTCGACGTGATCCTCATGCGGTTTGGGCGGCTCCAGGTTACCGTAGCCCTTGTAGAGATTGCCCTGCATATCGATGCCCTGGCGATCCAAGAACCGCTCGTCGACTTGTTCGACCTGGGAATACAGCCCGGCATAATCCCCATTAAGATAGACGCGCGCGTAGGTGTCGTGGGGGGCGGGCACCCCTGCGCGCGCTAAAAAATTGTAGCCCACCGCGCTTCGCAACAGCGTCTGATCGATAAAGTCGGCGTTGAGATTCAGCTCCTCGTTGCCCTGGAAGAGATCGCTGCCGGGGAAAAAGAGCTTCCACGATTTCTTGGGCATCAGGCGGGCGGTGTCGCCGCGATAGCGCAGATCGACCTCCCAGCCACGTTCGTGGAAGAACGTGGCCGGGATGGTGTCATTGTAATATGGCCTTTCGGCCAGCCAGGCTAAATCTGCCGGGCTGGCCGAAATGTGGTACGCCGAAGGCGGCGGCATGAAGATGGTGCCGGGGTGCGCATCGCGCATAATCAGCGGGAGGTAGATGGAACTGGAGATGGTGGTCTCGACCGCGCGATAGCCCCGGGCCGAGCGGCCATCGGCGCAGGCGACGGCGTAGTCGTCGTTGATGATGGAGTGCTCGGCCTGGACGATGAAGCTGACGGTGGTCGTCGCGCCGCCGGTCAAGGTGATGCCGTCCCAACGCATGATGCTCGGCGGCAACAAGATCGTGCCTGCTTGCGTGTAGGTGATCACCGTGGCCCCCGTCGGGACCCGATCGGTAATGATCATCTGGGCGCACAGGGTCTCGCTGCGGTTGGTGACGGTGAGCGTGTAGGTGATGGGCGCGCCGGGTTCCGCCGTGGCCGGCCCGCTCTTGGTGATGAGGAGATCCGCCGGGGCCGCGATCTCATCGGCGCCGAGGTCGGGCGCGGCGTCCTGCGGGCGGGCGTCGCCGTCGATGTCGGTGCTCACGCCGACGTCCGTGCCCGCGTCGATGGCGGGGGAGGTCTCCTGCAGGTGATAGTCGTATCCGGCCAGATCGACGAACTGCGGATCGGCAGCTACCACGACGGCGCCGCTCAGCGGATCGCTGGCGTTATTCCAGAGCAGGGTGTGATCCAAGGTAACCACGGCGGTCGGGATGGCCGTCACGCCGATTTCGTGATTGATAACGATGTTGTTCTTGATCGCCACCGTCATCGGCCCTTCGATCTCGATGCCTTTGCCCTGCTGCCCCGCGCTCGATCCGACCAGCGTGTTATGATAGATCACGCCCTGGCCGGAGTCTTCCAACTCAATCGTGTTGGAGATGTGATCGCCGATGAAATTGTTGGTGATGGTGAAGGCTGGCGTGGTGCGTATCGCGATGCCCATCGCGGCGTTGTTGAAGATGCGATTGGCCGAGATGGTGATGCCCTCGCCGATTTGCTCGGTCTTGAGACCGTCATCGCCGCTGCCGGTGATGTGATTGCCGGTCACCCACACGCGCGCCCCTCGCGCGTCGATGCCGTCATCCCCCGCGTCCACGACGACATTGTCGCGAATCGTGACCTCCAGCGTCTCGACTCGGATACGAATGCCATCGGTGCCAGCGTTGCGCACCGTGTTGCCCTCCAGCAGAACGACGCCGCCGCGCACGTTCAGCCCACGCTTCCCGGTGGAGATGACCTCATTGGCGACGACGGTGGCGTTGGCGTTATCGACGAAGATGCCATGATCCGCCGTATTCGCCACATAGTTGCCCCGGATGATGGCATCGTTAGTATCGCGGACGTAGATGCCGGGGTATTGATCGCCGGTGACGCGCTCGATGACGTTATCCGCCACGACCACGGCGCTGTTCTGGGCGCGGATGCCGTTGGACATCACATCGGTGAGGTGATTGCCCAGTAGCCAGGCCTGGCCGGCGTTGACCTGCAAGCCGTGCTCGCCGATGTTGGTCAATCTATTCTGGGTGGCCGTCACGACCGGGCTGGATGCCAATCCTTCGTACTTGACCAGCAGCCCTTCTTGTACCGTGTTCGCAATGTGGGCGCCGTTCACCTCAACGTGGCCGGTCTCCACCTCGACGCCCTGCCGCCCGATGTGCTCGATCAGGCCGCCGGTGATGGCGACGTTCGGCGGCGCAGCCCCATCCTCGTAGAGAACGGACACGCCCTCCTGGACGCTATGGCGGATGGTGCTGCTGATGATGTGCACCGTCCCCGCGCTGATCCGAACGCTCTGCTGCCCCGTGTGCTCGATGGTGCTGTTGCGCAGCGTCACGTCGGCGAGCGGGATGCTGCCGGACGCCCGGACGACCACGCCCTCGCCGGTCGTGTGCGCGACGGTGACCTCGTCCATCTGGACGACGCCGGCTTTGATGTCGATGCCCTGCGGGGCCGTCATCACCTCGGTGTCGATGATCTGGACGTCGCCGCCGGTGATGAATATCGCTTCGGAGATAATGTGGGTGACGCGGTTGTGCGCGAAGTAGATGTCGCCGGAGTCGATTTGGACGCCCTGCTGCCCTGTATCCGTCACGGTGGAGTGCGTAATCGTCACGACCGTGCCGCCATCGAGGAAAATCCCCTCCTCGCGGGTGTGGGCGAAGTGGCTGTTGACGATGCGGGCGACGCCCCCGTCGATATCGATGCCGTGCTTGGTAGTAAGCACCTGCGTCGCGGTGACTAAGATAGTACCGCCGTTGATTTCGATGCCCTGCTTATCCGCATTGCGAATGATGCACGCGGCGACGGTGACATCCCCGCCCTCAATGTGGAAACCATCCCGGCCATTTTCCAGAATGAAGCCGGCGACAGTGATCTCGGTGTCCGACGCGTTGCCGTTTACCTCGAAGTTATGCTCGCCCTGCCCATCGATGATCGTCGGGTTGGCGATGGGATCTTGCGTAGTGAAGGTCGCATCCCAGCCGCCGAGGACCGCAATCCCATAGGAGACGGTGATATTTTCCATATAGACGCCGGCCGCCACATAGACCTCATTGCCGTCCCCGCCAGCCTCGGCCAAATCGATGGCCTGCTGCACATTGCCGCACGGACTGTCCAATGAACAATCGCCGGTCGCGCCCGCTTGCACATAGAAAATATCGGGGTTGGCCGTCGCAGGCGGCGCGGAGTAGACAAGATAGAGGAGAAAGACGAGCATAACGCCCGCCCCTAAAACGACGCTGATCAGACTTCGAACTTTCATATTTACCTCCTTAATTAACGTGAGCTTTAATGTGAGAAAATGTGAGAATATGGGGGGTTGCACTTGACAATACATTTTGGGGCGCGATACTACTTTTATCATACTGTACATCAGCTTGTCAATAGTTTCCAGTTAGTTACGATTCTATAAAAGGCAAGAAAAATAGATAAAATAAGATATTATGGAAATACCCTATTTCAAAGGAACAAAACCTTGTTGGTTTACCTGGCGCATGGTATAATGAGATTTAAGCTATGCCAGAAACGACCTTCTGATTCGCGACTTCTTTGCCTTTTCTGGCCCTTACAAGCGCTTAGGTAGTTCCAGAGATTAAAACCTTCCAAACCTGATGCTTTTCCCTCGGGAAACTCCTGTTTTTGGGAGACTTATTTTCTTGGAACGGCCTTATCCAGGTCTCAGGTCCAGGTCTATGAAGGAGGAAAATTTATGACACTTGAACCCCCCAAGGAGAAATCACCCGCAGTGAAGCCAGAAGCGATGGCTGCTAAGCCGGATACATCCGCAACCGACACCCCCACAAAGCCCGAAACATCCGCCGAGATATCGAAGCGCACCCAGATGATCATCATCGGCGGCGCCGTGCTCTTTTTGGTGTTGCTCATTGCCGCGATTGTGCTGATGGCTAAGTTCCCCAGCGCCACCCAGATCGTTCGCGATATCGCCATCGTCTTCGTGGCGGTAGAGACCTTCATTATCGGCCTGGCGATGATCGTGCTGATCTTCCAAGTACAGATGTTAATTCAAATGTTGCGCGATGAGATCGAACCGCTGTTGTTGTCCGTCAACGACACAGCCTCAACGGTCAGAGGGACCACCGAATTTGTCAGTCACAAAGTCGTCTCCCCATTTATTCAAATGGCCGGATTCGCCGCCGGAGCACGCAAAGTCGCCAGCGATTTGGCGAGCGTCGTCGGCGCGATGCGGCCTCATACACGTTCAACATCAGTTCCCAAAGGAGGAAATAGTCATGTCGAAACACGAGAGTAACTTTGGCGCATTTTTGCTGGGATTTTTCTTAGGCGGCGTGATCGGCGCCAGCGTGGGGATTCTCTTCGCGCCGCAGCCGGGCGAAGAGACCCGCGACCAGATCCAGCAGCGCGGCATCGAGATCAGCGATCGGGCCACGGAGCGAGCGGAGGAAGCCCGCGCGAAGGCCGAAAAGCTGTTGCAGGATGCCCGCGCCCGCTTAGATGAGGCCTCGGCAGAGTTGCAGAATCGAGCCAAGGAACTCCAAAAGCAGGCGGAGACCATGGCCGAGGAGCAGAAAGAAAAGGCCGCGGAGCAAGTCGAAGAGGTCGCCGACCAGGTTGAAAAGGTCGCCGCCGACGTAAAAGAGGAAGTTGACAAAGCCGTCTAAAAGCGGCATGCGCGTTATTCCGCCATCTGACAAAGGCCCTTGCGATTTTCGCAGGGGCTTTTGTGCTTGAGTAGCCTCTGATTTGAATTCGCATTTCTAGCTACCGGACACTTTTTCCAAGACCACTCTTAATCAGCAGATAGAGCAGATAGAGCAGATATAAGCAGATTAGATTTCGGTTCAGATCTAAAGTCTCACAAGGAAGACACAAAGCGTACAGAAGGAAGATATTTCTCTGCGGATCTTGGGATGGTTCACTAATTGGTTAACACTTGTTCGTAGTCAGGCATCCGCTGCGCGATGGAATGGAGTGCCGTTGTGAAGCCCGAAAAACGCCACTCCGCTAGCGCTCCGAGGCTTACTACGAACCAAAATTGATGCTTTTAAGATGATTGGAGTGTTTCTGAATAATTTATTGCAACTTATAGCCAAAGTTATCGGAACTAAAGCGTAAACCTATTTTCGCTTGTAGATGAACCATCCCCCCGGCAACTCTGTGTCAATTAGACTATCTGATTATCCATCTGCTCCATCTGCTGAGATAGAGGCATAAAACTGTCCGGTAGGTAATTCGCATTTTACGCGCTCTGTTGTACAATCCGATTGTGTTTAAGCGATGGCTCTTGTTTCTGTTACTACTTCTCATTGGATTGGGCAATCTGGTCCGCGCGGGCATGATCGGCTATGTGGCGCCCGTGTTGGACGATCAGATGCTCTCGGTGTCGTGGGGATTCCTGGGCGCGTTCTATCTCGCCTGGGGGATCGCCTTTGTCGCCTTGGCCGTGATGACCTGGCGACGCCGACATCGCACCTGGGCGCTGCCTGTGGCCCTCGGCTATCAAGCGAGCGTGTGGCTGCTGCGCCTGCTGGCCGAGCGCTCCCCCTACGCCCGCTCCCTCTGGCGCCGTGATCTGGCGTTGAGCGCGCTCTTCCTACTGCTCGTCACCTGGGCCAGCTCGAACGGCCAAAAACGCGATGATCCACCTCCAACCCCCTCATCTCATTCATCGTAGAGGCCAACGCACAACTTTTAACTTGCAACTTGTAACTTGCAACTTGTAACTTTCAACTTGTAACTTGTAACTTTCAACTTTTAACTTGCAACTTGTAACTTGTAACTTGTAACTTTCAACTTTCAACTTGTAACTATTTTCCCTAGGAGGCAATTAGATGACGTACGAAGCACAACGCTGGACATTGAAAGACTTACTTCCCCCCGCCGAATCCGCCGAGATGGCCGCGCATATCGAGGAGGTCAAAGCGCGGATCGAGACCTTCGAGGGGCTGCGCGATCAGCTCTCCCCGGAGATCTCGGAGGAGAATTTCCTGGAGATTTTGCATCGCTACGAGGAGCTGTACGCCGATGCGGTCGTGCTGCGCGCCTACAGCTACCTCTGGTTCTCCGAGGATACCACCGAGCAGGCCGCGCTCACCTTCCGTTCCCAGACCGAGCAATTGGTCGCGGAGATGCAAAACAGCACCCTCTTCTTCACCCTCTGGTGGAAATCGTTGGATGAGGAAAACGCCGCGCGGCTGATGGCGCCCAGCGGCGATCTGCGCTACTTCTTAGAGAGCTTGCGTCGCTTCACGCCCTACACACTCTCCGAGCCGGAGGAGCGCCTGGTCAACATCAAGGACGTGAACGGCATCAACGCCGTCTTGACCGTCTACGATATGATCACCAACGGCTTCAAGTTCCACCTGACCGTCGATGGCGAGGAGAAGGAGTTAACGCGGAGCGAGCTATCGACCTACGTGATGAACCCCTCCGCCGATCTGCGCGCCGCCGCCTATCAGGAGATGTACCGCGTCTACGGGGAGCAGACGCCCGTCTTCGCTCAGATCTACGCCGCGCGGGTGCGCGACTGGACCGAGGAGAACGTCAAGCTGCGCGACTTCGACAGCCCCATCAGCGTGCGCAACCTGGATAACGACATCCCCGATCCCGTCGTGGACACGATGTTGGACGTCGTCCAGGAGAACGCGCCGCTCTTCCAGCGCTTCTTCCGCTTCAAGGCGCAGGCCTTGGGCGTGGATCGCCTCCGCCGCTACGATGTCTACGCGCCGCTGTCGGAGGCCGAGCGGGAGTACACCTTCGACCAGGCCATTAAGATGATCGACGAGAGCTACCGCGACTTCTCACCCACGCTGGCGGATCGCGCGCTGCGCGTGCTCGAGGAGCAACACTTAGACGCCGAGGTGCGCCCGCGCAAGATGGGCGGTGCCTACTGCTACTCCACCCGCCCTGATCTGACGCCCTGGGTGCTGACCCATTTCACCGGCAAGATCCAGGCCGTCTCCACGCTCGCCCACGAGTTGGGCCACGCCGTCCACGCGATGATGGCCGAGGAGCACTCGGTGCTCACCTTCCACTCCGCGCTGCCCCTGGCCGAGACCGCCTCGGTCTTCGGCGAAATGCTGCTCACCGACAAGCTACTGAATGAGGAGCAAGACCCCGCCGTGCGCCGCACCCTCATCAGCACCTTCTTGGATGACGCCTACGCGACCATCCAGCGCCAGGCCTATTTCGTGCTCTTCGAGAAGACCGCCCACCAGATGATTCTTGACGGCGCCACAACCGACGACCTGAACGCCGCCTACTTAGAGAACCTCACCTCGCAGTTGGGGGATGCGGTGGAGCTGACCGACGAGTTCCGACTCGAATGGACCCTGATCCCGCACATCTATCACACCCCCTTCTACTGCTACGCCTACGCCTTCGGCAACCTCCTGGTGCTAGCCCTCTATCGCAAGTACAAGGAGCTGGGCCGCGAGGCCTTCGAGCCGGATTACCTGCGCGTCCTCAGCTACGGCGGCTCCGCCAGCCCCGATCACATCATCAGCGAGGCCGGCTTCGATATGGCGTCGCCGGACTTCTGGCAGGGCGGCTTCGATCTGCTGGAAGAGATGTTGGAGGAACTGGAGAAGTTAGGGTAGATATATCGGCCTCCCTGCCAGCACCAAGATAACACCAAGCGGATATATCAATCCATAAGCAAGAGGCATTCTATGACAGCAGAGCAAGCGTACGCGCACAGAATTCAGCAATATGCCTGGAAGGATCTGATTGGGCTTTGGCAAGCTATCGAGGCGGAAAATACCCCCGATTGGCCGCCGGGCAAAGCATTCGAGTATCTTGTCCTGCGAGCTTTTCAACTCGAGGGAGCCTACGTGATGTGGCCTTACAGGATCACGATGGGTGAATTGGTAAAAGCAGAGACGGATGAAACTGTAGAGCAAGTGGATGGTTTTATCCACACGAGCGATGGGCTCGCTTGCCTGGTGGAATGCAAAGACTACAGTACAGAGAGCGTTAACGTGGAGCCTATCGCCAAGCTTCGCAATCAACTGTTGCGTAGACCGAGTGGCGTGATAGGGATTGCATTCAGCCGGAGTGGATTTACAGAATCGGCGTTATTGCTGGCCCGGTTCACGGCGCCTCAAGTCATCCTCCTGTGGGGTGGCGACGAGATAGAATTTGCACTTCGCGAGAAACGCTTTTGTGAAGGACTAGTTTTGAAGTACCGTATTTGTGTGGCGAAGGGTTTGCCAGATTATCATATCTTACACGAGGTGTAATATGACCCAGGCTTATGTTATTACAGAAGCCGAGACAGATCGAGAAATTTTGGAGACTGTCTTGCATCCTCAATCTCTCGCTCATGTTGAGTTTATCGTGGGGGCCGGACGCTATTCGGCTCAATCGTTGGCCCGCTCGGTCCTTGCTATGGAGGAAATCCCTGTCGCCCTGGTGGTTGATGCTCATACCACTGCCGAATCATCGATTCGAGAACAGCGCGGTCTCTTACAAAACGCTCTCCATCAAGCATCCCCTGGCGTTGAATTTGTAGTTTGTTTAGCCGTGCCAGAAATAGAGATCTTGTTGGTTCAGGATTGGGATTTCATCCGGGATTTGGCTGACCGGTCGGAATTCTCCGAAATGGAAACCGAATTTGCGGAGTTGGCGCCCAAGAAATTCTTGCTCGAGATTTTGAAACCTGAGTCTTATCCAATGGTGCTGCGGCGTCTTCTCGAAGCTATAAACAACCGACCTCAAACATTAGAGATTATTCGAGAATACTCTCTGGTAAAGCGCCTTGAGGAGTTTCTACTATCGGTGCCCCATCAAGATCTTGGGTCAACAAACCAATCAACACCTCACACAGCCGAGGTTTATCCGCATCACGTTTAACCCTAAACTTAACAGAACATCAAATTCTGCATTCTATCTTACGGAGGAAAAAAACCTATGACGACGGATGAGAAGAAGATTTTAGAGGAAAAGGAACGCTGGCAATCGACGACGCTGAAGAAGGTCACGGATCGATTCCCGGAGCGGCGCGAGGAGTTCAAGACCGCGTCGGGCATCCCGCTGGAGCCGATCAAGTCCCCGCCGGAGGTGAAGGGCAATTATCTGGAGAATCTGGGCTTCCCCGGCGAATATCCCTTCACGCGCGGCGTGCAGCCCACGATGTATCGCGGGCGCTTCTGGACGATGCGCCAGTACGCGGGCTACGCCTCCGCCGAGGAGTCGAACGCGCGCTACCGCTACCTGCTGGAGCAGGGCCAGACCGGGCTGTCCGTCGCCTTCGATCTGCCGACGCAGCTCGGCTACGACGCCGACGACGAGATGTCCATCGGCGAGGTGGGCAAGGTCGGCGTCTCGATCAGTTGCTTGGACAATATGCGCACACTCTTCCAGGAAATCCCGCTGGATAAGGTCAGCACCTCGATGACGATCAACTCGCCCGCCGCGATCCTCTGGGCGATGTACATCGCCGTGGGGCAGGAGCAGGGCGTCGCGCCACAGCAACTGCGCGGCACCATCCAGAACGATATCCTCAAGGAGTACGTCGCGCGCGGCACCTACATCTTCCCGCCCCGGCCCTCGATGCGCCTGATCACCGACACCTTCCGCTACGGCGCGGCGAACGTCCCCAAGTGGAATCCGATCAGCATCAGCGGCTACCACATCCGCGAGGCGGGCAGCACCGCCGTGCAGGAGATCGCCTTCACGCTGGCCAACGGCATCGCCTACGTCGAGGCGGCCCTGGACGCAGGCCTGGAGGTGGACGCCTTTGCGCCGCGCCTCTCGTTCTTCTTCAACGCCCATAACGATTTTCTAGAGGAAATCGCCAAGTTCCGCGCGGCCCGGCGAATGTGGGCGCGCATTATGAAAGAGCGCTTCGGCGCGGAGAACCACCGCTCGTGGCGCATGCGCTTCCACACGCAGACCGCCGGATCCACCTTGACGGCGCAGCAGCCCACGAACAACGTCGTGCGCGTCACGCTCCAGGCGCTGGCGGCGGTGCTGGGCGGCACCCAATCGCTGCACACCAACTCGATGGACGAGGCGCTCTGGCTCCCCACCGAGGAGAGCGTCCGCGTGGCGCTGCGCACGCAGCAGATCATCGCGCACGAGTCCGGCGTCGCCGACACAGTCGATCCGCTGGCCGGATCCTACGTCATCGAGCATCTCACCAACGAGATCGAGGCCCACGCCTGCGACTACATCGAGCGCATCGACGAGATGGGCGGGGCGGCGGCGGCCGTTGATCGCGGCTATATGCAGGCCGAGATCGCCGAGGCGGCCTATCGGGCGCAGCGCGCGGTCGAGAGCAGCGACCAGGTCATCGTCGGCGTCAACCGCTTCCAAAACGATGCGGATCAGGAGAAGACCGAGTTGGAGCAACTCAAAGTCGATCCCGCCATCGAAGAGGGCCAACGCGCGCACCTGGCCGAGCTGCGCCAGCGCCGCGATAACGAGCGCGCCTCCGCGCTGCTCTCCCGCATCGAAGACGCGGCCAAGACAGAGGGCGAGCCGATGATGCCGCTCTTCATCGAGGCGGTGGCCGCAGATTGCACCCTCGGCGAGATCTGCGGCGTCCTGCGCGGCGTCTGGGGCGAATATCAGCCCAAAGTGATGGTGTGACCTATGAGCGAGATGATACGCACAGAAATATCATTGCCGCGAGAACTGTTTGATCAACTAAAGAAAATCAGCCAGACCGGCGGCGCTTCTGTAGAGCATCAGATTTGGGAAGCGGTCGCCGAGTACATCGCCCAAATCGAGCGGGTCATCAACACCGAGGTTCCAATGTTGCGGGCGGATGATCCGCTGCTACAAATTGGAGGCGCTGCCGCAAGCGGCGTTGGCGACCTTTCCACGCATCACGACCAGTACCTTTATATACGGGATCGGGACTCCGACGATGTTTAAGCGATTCTTCGTAGATACCAGTGCATGGGCCGCGTATTACGATGCGGATGATCGTTGGCACACCAGCGCCAAACAGGCGATAGCTTCCTTGATCAATCAACGTGTAGCATTTGTCACCACCGATTATGTGTTGGATGAAACGCTCACATTGTTGCGGTACCATGCTGGTCATCAAGCTGCTGTGACCTTTGGTGAAGCCGTACGTCAGAGTCAATATGTTACCCTGGTGCGCGTGGATGAAGTTTTGTGGGAAAACGCATGGCAGTTATTCAAACAATACCACGATAAAAGCTGGGCTTTTACAGATTGCACCAGCTTTACTTTGATGCGCCATCTGGGAATTGCGCAGGCTTTTACATTTGACAAGCATTTTGCACAGGCCGGCTTCCAGCTTTGGCCGCCAACCGAGTCATAGAACTGGTTCAGTAACTTTCGGAGGGTAACATGTTCAACAAGCAGGCGTATTACAACTCACGGCCCGATGGTTTTGGCCTGCTGGAGGTCGTGAGCGATGGGGATGAAAAAGAAGCGCCGGAAGAACAGCTTTTTGTGCCGCTCAAACATACCCGGCTTCGCGGCGAGATTACCGGGCCGCTGGCAGCGCTGACCTTAGTCCAGACCTACGGCTACAGCAGCGAGGTCTGCGACAAGGTCTTGGAGGTGATCTATCGATTCCCGCTGCCGGGCGACGCGGCGGTGACCCACGTGACCGTGCGCTTCGGCGAGGTCGAGATCGCCACGGAGCTTAAGGAGCGCGAGTCGGCGGAGCAGGAGTACGCCGAGGCCGTGGAAGAGCACAAGCAAGCGGCCCTGCTCACGCGCGAGTCGCCCGATGTCTTCACGCTGCGCGTGGCGGGCGTGCGGCCGGATGAGGATGTCGTCATCGAGACGGACTACGTCCAGTTGGCGCGCGCCCAGGCGGATCAGGCCGGGTGGCTGCTACGGGCGCCGCTGACCACCGCGCCCCGCTACGTCCGCGAGGATGAACTGGGCGCGCGGCACGCTCACGGCCAGCCGCTGGCGCTCCTGCGCGATCCCGGCCATCGCTTCTCGCTGGATGTGGCGCTCCGCGCCGCCGACGCCGTCCACAGCCCCACCCACGCGCTTGACGTGACGACGACCGGAGATCAAGGCGAGCAAGATCACCGCGTCCGGCTGGAGGCCGGGGAGGCGCTCCCCGACCGCGACTTCGTGCTGCAATGGTCGCCGCGCCAGGCGCCGGATCGCCCGGCGCTGAGCGTGCTCCTCCACACCGACGCCGAATCCGACGACCTCTACTTCCTGGCGCTCATCGCGCCGCCCGCGACCCACGAGCCGGGCACGGGCGTGCCCCGCGAGGTCATCCTGCTGGTGGATCACTCCGGCTCGATGAGCGGGGCCAAGTGGGCGGCGTCCGATTGGACGGTCAACAGCTTCTTGGGCAGCCTCCTGCCGCACGACCTCTTCGACCTGGGCCTCTTCCACAACTCAACCAAATGGTTCGCGCGCCAGCCCCAACCCGCCACCGAAGCCAAACTCGACGCGGCGGCCCGTTATCTCGATAAAAACCGCGACAGCGGCGGCACCAATTTGGGCATCGCGCTGGAGCAGGCGTTGGCGCTCAAGCGCCGCAACCACGCCGAGCGCTCGCGCCACGTCTTAGTCGTCACCGACGCACAGGTCTCCGACGCCGGGCGCATCTTCCGTCTGGCCGATGCCGAGGCTCAAAAAGAGCCGCGCCGCCGCATCAGCGTGATCTGCATCGATGCCGCGCCCAACAGCCAGGTCGCCAACGAGCTGGCCGAGCGCGGCGGCGGCCAGGCCTACTTCCTCACCAGCAACCCCGACGAAGAGGATATCACCACGGCGCTGGAGGGCGTGCTGGCCGATTGGGCCGAGCCGGTGCTGACCGACCTCCGCCTAAAGATCGACCGGGGCGGCGGCCTCACCGCCGGTCGCAACGTGGTGGCGGATAAGGGCGAGACGGTCATCGACGTGGGCGATCTGCCCTGCGGTCGCGCCGTCTGGGTGGCCGGGCGGGCGCCGTTGGGGGATGACGAAGAGATTACCTTCCGTGTGACGAACGGAAAAGAGACGGCCTTTTCGCAGACCGTCAGCCGTGATGAGGCATTGGCGGCGCATCGCCCGGCGCTCAAGGCGCTCTTCGGCGCGGGCCGGCTGACGGCGTTGGAGTACCTGATCAACGCGCGCTACCAGCCGGCGACGCTCCGCACCCGACTCAAAGAGATGGGCTACGACGCCGACGAGGTGCTGGCAAAAGAGACCGTCTATGCCGAAAACGCGCTCCAAGATGCACAGGAAGCGCTGCGTCCCCTGCTGGTGCGCGAATCGTTAGAGTACGGCATCGCTTGCGCGGAGACGGCTTTCATCGCCGTGCGCCAGGAGGCCGGCGCACCTATCGAGGGCGCGACCATCGTCGCCAACGCGCTGCCCGCCGGCTGGGATGAGAGCTTCCTCTCGCCTTCGTTTAGTGTGGGCGGCGGGCGCGGGAGGATGGCGAAATCGATGCCGGACGCCGCCGTCACCCGCGATGCGAGTATGGGCTTTGCCGAAAGGGTGCTGGCTGCACTGCCTCCCTCCCCGGCGGTCACGGCGTCTCTATCCCGACCGAAGCAGCAACCCGCAGGCGGCGATATCGTCGTCTTCTCCGGCGCGCCGACGTGGGAGCAGGGCCAGGCTGTCCTGATGGACTCAGTCCAGAAGGATCAACTGCCTGCCCCGGCGACCCTTTCTCAGGTCGCTGTGCGATTTGACGGGCCGACGCCCCAGCCGCGCGCGCTGGGCCGCGATCTCAAACTCCTCATCTTCGTGGGCGACCTGGCGCTACCGCGCGCGACCATCCGCCTCTCCGATCTGATCCGGGGCGGCGGCGCGCGCCCGCTCAACCTGCGCCGTCGCCAGGGGGATGTGGTCAAAATCGTCCTCAGCGATCCCGAAGGTGTGTGGGCTGCCAATCCGCCGCGCTTCGAACTCATGCTCAAGGTGTAGTCGGTGCATCTGTTTGGTGTCTCACTTGGAATGAGGCAGTTTGTCACTTCCTGCGGATGTCAATATTGATTACATTTTGAGTATGGAGTGTTAGAAATCAACGGGCAAATCTTCTGTCCTTAGATCTGGAGCTTGAGATCGCATAGGCAGATTTGCCCGTTTTTATTAAATTATAAAAACGACAAACTGCGAACTGTGAATCTTTTTCCGACAGCATTATTCGCAATTCGCAATTCCAAATTCCAGAATCGACTACCGGAAAGATTTCCTAAATATCTGATCCAAGAATCGAATGGAGGTAGAATTTATGGCGCGATTGCACGAGTATCAGGGAAAAACGCTACTTAACTCATTCAAAATCCCCACGCCGGTGGGCGGGGTGGCTTCGACGCCGGAGGAAGCGCGCGCCGTCGCCGAGACGGTCGGCAAGCCGGTGATGGTCAAGGCGCAGGTGTGGACGACGGGCCGGGCCAATCTCGGCGGGATCAAGCGCGCGGCCACGCCCGACGAGGCCGCCGCGCTCGCCGGCGAGATGTTGGGAATGAAGGTCAAAGGGATCACGGTGCAGCAGGTGCTCATCGAGGAGCAGCTAAATATCGAGCGGGAGTTTTTCGCCAGTATCATCGTCGATGACCGCTCGCAAGCGCCGCTGGTGATGTTTTCCAGCGTGGGCGGCACCGGCATCGAGGAGATCGCCGCCGCGCATCCCGACGCCGTGGCAACCACCACGGTCGATGTGACCTACGGCTTTCACGACTATCAGGCGCGCGATCTGGCGCGGGCGGCGGGGCTGAGCGGGCGATTGCAGCGCAATGTGGGCGGGATCTTGGCCAAGCTCTATGAGGCAGCGATCACCTACGAGGCGCGCGCCGCCGAGATCAATCCGCTGGCGCTGACGACGGACAGCAAGCTCTACGCCGCCGATTGTCGCATCACGGTGGACGATTACGCCGTCTTCCGCCACCCGGAACTGGGCATCGAGATTGCCCGCGAGTACGACCGCCCGCCGACCGAGCTGGAGAAGATCGCCTACGCGGTGGAGGCGGACGACTATCGCGGGACCTTCTACTTCATCCAGATGGCGGCTGACGCTAAGGAGTTTGAGAGGGGCGAGGGCTACATCGGATTCCACGGCGCGGGCGGCGGCGGCTCGATGATGAGCATGGACGCCGTGTTGCGCCAGGGCTACAAGATCGCCACGTTCGTCGATACGAGCGGCAATCCGCCGGCCAGCAAAGTCTACCGCGCCGCGAAGATCATCATGGCCGTCGGCCCCATCGATGGCTACTTCGGCTCCGGCTCCGGCGTCGCCAGCCAGGAACAATTCCACTCGGCGCGCGGGCTGGTCAAGGCCTTCCTGGAGGAGCAGATCGACGTGCCGGTCGTCATTCGGCTGGGCGGCAACGCGGAGGACAAGGCCGTCGAGATTTTGGAGGCCATCAACGGCCACGTCCCAGCGCCGGTCGAGGGCTACAAGAAGGACGATTCGCCCGATTTCTGCGCCGAGCGGCTCGATGCACTGATAAAGAAGTTGAAAGTTGGAAAGTTGAAAGTTGAAAGTTCCATCGTGGAGAAGCGCGAACCTCAGCAACCTTACCGTTTTAAGACGATAACTGATGGGACTGTGACGTACGATCACGACATCTGCGTGACCTGCGAGAGCAAGGCCTGCATCGCGGCGTGCGTGCCGCAGATCCTCAAGCTGAACGATGCAGGCGCGCCGGTACTCACCATCAGTCGCGAGGAGGCCAAGAAGGGCGGCTGCATCGAGTGCCTGGCCTGTGAGGTCGATTGTTTCTTGTATGGCGCGGGCGGCGGGCGCATCGCACTACCGATACCGGGGTTGGGTGAAGTTTAAAGTTACAAGTTGAAAGTTGAAAACTAAAGGAAGGGAGCATGGCTGTTTTTGAGAGGTTTGAGGACATCAAGAGTTGGCAGCGAGGGCGCGAGTTGTGTCGATTGGTATATTCGGCGACAAAGAAAGGAGCGTTCAGTCGTGACTTTGGGTTACGAGATCAGATGCGCCGCGCGGCGGTCTCCGTGATATCGAATATCGCCGAGGGCTTTGAGAGCCAGAACAACCGTACCTTTATCCGTTACCTGTATATCGCCAAAGCCTCGTGCGGTGAGGTGCGGGCGCAGGGCTACATCGCGCTGGATCAGGATTACATTTCCCAAGAGGAATTCAACGCCATCTACGCGCTTGCAAGTGAAACAAGCCGCCTCATCGCCGGTCTGATCGCGTATCTGAAGGATCATCCTAATCGCTGATCAACTTTCAACCTTTAACTTGCAACTTTCAACTGGCTACAGGAGAATAATATGTCGATACTAATTGATCAATCCAAACGAGTCTTAGTCCAAGGCATCACCGGACGTGAGGGGAGTACGCGGACGCAGTTGATGGTGAATTACGGCACGAATGTCGTCGCGGGGGTGACGCCGGGGCGCGGCGGGCAGGAGGTACACGACATTCCGGTTTTCGACACGGTGGCGGAGGCGTGGGAGCGCGTCGGGCCGGTAGACATCAGCGTGCTCTACATCCCGGCGCCGCTGGTCAAGAGTGCCGCGCTGGAGGCCATCGATGCGGGCGTGAAATTGCTCGTCATCGTGCCGGACCGCGTGCCGATTTATGATGTACTTTCTATTGCCAATCGCGCCCAGGCGAAGGGCGCGCGCTTCATCGGGCCGAACACATTGGGTGTGCTCAGTCCCGACAAGGCGGTGCTGGGCATGATCGGCGGACGCGCGGCCTCGGCGCGGTCGTGGTTCTTCCAGGGGCCGGTGGGCGTCGCCTCCCGCAGCGGCGGGATCACCTCGTCGATGGCCTACTACCTGGCGCGCGAGGGCATCGGCGCGACGACGCTGGTGCACGTCGGCGGCGACCCGGTGGTCGGCTTCCCGCATCCCGACGTGATGCTGGAGTTCGAGCGCGATCCCGACACGCGGGCCGTGGTGATGTTCGGCGAGATCGGCACCAGCCAGGAGGAGCGCGTCGCCGACCTCATCGAGGCGGGCGCGTTCACCAAGCCGCTCATCGCCTACATCGGCGGGAAGGCGGCCAAGAGCGGCACACGATTCTCGCACGCCGGCGCCATCGTCGAGGGCGGGCGCGGCGCCTACGAGGGCAAAGTCGAGCGCCTGCGCGAGGTCGGCGCGACGGTCGTCGAGCAATTTATGGATCTGCCGGGCGCGACGAAGGATGTACTGGCGAAAATCAGTTAAAAGTTCAAAGTTGCACGTTGAAAGTTGCCCACTCGGTCAACAACTTAGAACTTTAAACTTGCAACTTACAACTCGTAATTACAAGGAGAAAATATATGACAGAACAAACCTGGTCACAACCGATCACGAAGATCGAGCCGAATAAGGTTTGGATTCGCGGGTATCGATTGGATGAGTTGATGGGCGAGGCGCCATTTTCGCACGTCGTCTATCTGGTGCTCAAGGGGGAGTTGCCCTCCGAGGCCGAGGGGCGCGTGATGGACGCGATTTTGGTCGCCAGCGTGGATCACGGTAGCACGCCGCCCTCGGCGCTCGCGGCGCGGACGGTGGCTTCCGGTGGCGCGCCGCTCACGACGGGGATCGCGGCGGGCATTATGACTATCAATAAACATCACGGCGGCGCCATCGAAGGATGTATGCGCGTGCTGCACGACGGCGTCGCACGCCATCAAGCGACGGGCCAGGAGATGGTCGTGGTCGCTGGCGAGATCGTCGCGGAGCATCGCGCGGCGAAGCGGCGCCTCCCCGGCTTCGGCCATCGCATCCACACGGACGATCCCCGCGTGGCGCGGCTCTTCGCGATCGCGGACGAAACAGGCCTCGCGGGGCCGCACGTAGCGATGGCCCACGCAATTCGGCGCGCATTGCAGGAAGCGCTGGGCAAATCGTTGCCGCTCAACGTCGATGGCGGGATCGCGGCGCTGCTCTGCGAGATGGACTTCCCGCCGGAGATGGCCAACGGCTTCTTCGCGATGTCGCGCGTCGTCGGGTTGACCGCCCACGTCTTCGATGAACTTGTCAACCAACGCCCGATGCGCCGTATCTCGGCGACAGCGCAGGCGTACAATGGGCCGGAGGAACGGACTTTATAGTTATAAGTTGCTGGTTGCAAGTTGAAAGTTATTTGGATGACAAAACAACTTTGAACTTGTAACTTTCAACTCAAAACAGGAGAAAAAAATGCGTGAGAAACTATTGAAGTTGATCCCTGAGTTTAATTTGATTGAAGCCCCAGACCTGCGCGAGAAGACCATCCGCACTTGGGAATTGGCGATGGAGGAAGGTGGGTGGACGTTGGATGACCTGGCGCGGATGCCCTTCACACTGCTCATCAATCCCTGCCCGGTGAATTTTGTCGAGCACACGCGGGCCGTCGCGCTGATGGCGATTGAATCCGCCAAGGTGATGACCGCCCTCTACGGCGAACGTCTGCCGGTGGATATGGATGTGCTCATCTCCGGCGGCATTCTGCGCGATGTGGGCAAGCTGCTGGAATACGAGGAACACGAGCCGGGCGTGTTTGTGAAAACAAGGGAAGGCAAGCTGCTGCGCCATCCCTTCACCGGCCTGGAACTGGCCGCGCGCTGCGGCCTCCCCGCCGAAGTGCAGCACATCATCGCGGCCCACGCGGGCGAGGGCGACAAGGTACGGCGTACCACGGAGGCGACGATTGTGAACCACGCGGATTTCATCAGCTTCCACGCGGTGCAACGCTTGGGAGAAGGGAAGAGGCTGGCGTCAAGCATCAGCAAAATGTAGGTGCACTTTTTTCGAGGGGTAAGAACCTATGGACATTCTTATCCCCCGTGGTATTCTACTACGGTAGATAGATGAGGTGAGGCTGATCATACAAATTTGGAGGGAACGATGAATAAAGAGCAACTCAAAACTATACCTACTCGTATCTACCCCCTTGGCGAGGAAATCATGAACAGCATCACGCACGGCATCGGGGCGGCTCTCAGTGTCGCGGGGCTGACGATTTTGGTGGTGCTGGCGGTGATGTCCGGCAATGTCCGCCAGATTGTGGGGTTCAGCATCTACGGCGCGTCGCTCATTATCCTCTACCTGGCCTCGACCTTGTACCACAGCTTCCAAAAGCCGGAGGTCAAGCACGTGCTCAAGATCATTGATCACGCCGCCATCTACCTGCTCATCGCGGGGACGTACACGCCTTTCCTGCTCGTCGGCGTGCAGGGCGCGTGGGGCTGGACGATGCTCGTGTTGATCTGGGGGCTGGCGATTTTGGGCATCAGCTTTAAGGCGCTCTTCATCGACCGCTTCCAGAAACTCTCGGTGCTGGGTTACGTGCTGATGGGCTGGCTAAGCGTGCTGATCATCAAATCGCTATTGGACACCATCGCCGTGGGCGGCCTGATTTGGCTGGCGGCCGGCGGCGCGATCTACACAATCGGTGTCATCTTCTATTCGCTCAAGAGAATCCCCTATATGCACGGCGTGTGGCATCTCTTCGTGCTTGGGGGGAGCATCTGCCATTACTTTGCGGTCTTGTTGTATCTGGCGCCGGCGCGGTAAAATTTCACACAATTCAGAAAGAGGAACTATGCCTGGACAAACCATCATTCAAAAAATCTTCGCGGCGCACACCGAGCCGGGCGCATCGGTCGAGCCGGGCGATATCATCTGGCTCGATCTAGACGTGCGCTCGGCGCGGGATTTCGCCGGCGCCAATGTCGTTAAGAATTATCGGGAGCATTACGGCGACGCGCCGGTCGCGGACGCGGACAAGACCTGTTTTACCTTCGATCTGGTCGTGCCGCCTAACAACATCCCCTACGCGGAGAACCAACAGATTTGCCGCACGTGGGCGCGCGAGCAGGGCGTACGCGTCTTTGACGTGAACGCCGGCATCGGCTCGCACGTGGCGATGGAGGAAGGGCTGGCCTATCCCGGCTCCACCTTCGTCGGCGCCGATAGCCACCTCAATATCTTGGGCGCGGTCGGCGCGTTTGGGCAAGGAATGGGCGATAAAGACATCGCCTTCGCCTTCAAGGCCGGCAAAACCTGGTTCGAGGTCCCGCCCACGATGCGCGTGATCGTCGAGGGCGACCTGCGTCCTCCGTGCACCGCGCGCGATCTCACGCTGGCTGTGCTGCGTGCGCTCGGCTCCAAGGGCGCGTTGGGTCGCGCCATCGAATTCTACGGCCCGGCCATCGAGGCATTAGATCTCGCCGGGCGCATCACGTTAGCCAGCCAGGTCACGGAGATGGGTGGCATCATCGGGTTTCCAATAGATGGAATTGCGAATAGCGAATTGCGAATTACGAATGACGAATTGATGAGAGGGCGAACCCGTGAATCATCCCCTACTCCCTACTCCCTACTTCATACTCCCCTATTCGCTGATCCCGACGCTGAATACGTAGAATCTGTCACTGTCGACATCACCGGCCTCGAACCGCTCATCGCGTGCCCGCCCAGCCCGGCGAACGTCAAACCCGTGCGCGAGGTCGCGGGCCGCCGCGTCGATAGCGTCTTCCTAGGCTCGTGTACCAACGGGCGCTTCGAGGACTTCGCTGCCGTCGCGGAGGTCGTAGCCGGGAAGCGGATCGCCCCGCACGTGATGGCCTCCGTCGTCCCGGCGACGCGCACGGTCTACCAGCAGATGTTGGAGCGCGGCGTGTTGCAGACGCTCTTCGACGCGGGCTTCATCATCAGCAACCCCGGCTGTGGCGGCTGCGCTTCCGGTCACCTGGGCATGACGGGCGCGGGCCAGGTCAACATCAGCACCAGCAACCGCAACTTCCCCGGCAAGCAGGGGCGCGGCGATACCTACCTCGCCAGCCCGGTCACGGCGGCGTGGTGTGCGCTCCAGGGGGAGATCGCATCGCCTGAGCGGCCAGCGTGATACAATTGGGGTAGATAAAAGGCGGTAAGGGAGAGAACCATGGCAGAGACAAAAACTGTGACCCGTCACATCGTAAGCACGCCGGGGGTCTTAGGAGGCAAACCGCGCATCGCCGGACATCGCATCCGCGTGCTGGACATCGTTGTCTGGCACGAGAAGCGCGGCCTGTCGCCGGATGAGATTCTCGATCTATATCCAGGATTGACGTTAGCCGACGTTTACGCTGCGCTGACCTACTACTTTGATCATCCTGATGAGATCGGAGCGGAGATGGAGAAAGAGGCAGCTATCATCGCTGAAGCGCGTGAGCACTATATCTCCAAGCTACAGGAGAAGCTGCGTGACTGAGTCGCTGTCGTTTTTCTTCGATCAACATATTCCTGGTGCGGTGGCCCGTGGACTACGTCGACGCGGCATTGATGTGCTGACTGCACAGGAGGTGGATCGCTGTGGCGCGACAGACTTGGATCAACTTCGGTATGCTTATCAGCATCATCGAGTTCTGGTGACGTTTGATGATGATTTCCTCGTGCTGACAGCGAGTGGAGAACCTCATGCTGGTATTGCTTTCTGCTCCGCTACCAAGTACAACATTGGAGAACTGATTCGCGTTTTGCTCTTGGTCTACGAAGTCCTTGATTTTGAGGATATGGACAACCACGTGGAGTTCCTATGATACGAAAGGACAATACTATGCCAAAACCAACCCAAATCACGGGGCGACTCTGGAAATTGACCACGCCGGAGGGCGACCTTTATGACGACATCGACACCGATATGATCTTCCATAACCGCTACCTGCACATCACCGAGATCGCGGAGATGGGCCAGTATGCGTTGGACAATCTCGCGGGCTGGGAGGATTTCGCGCAATGCGCGCAACCCGGCGACATCGTGATGGCGGGCCGCAACTTCGGCGCGGGATCGTCGCGGCAGCAGGCGGTGGATTGCTTCCTTGCGCTCGGCATCGGCGCGATAGTGGCGGAGAGCTTCGGCGCGATCTACAAGCGCAACGCCATCAACAGCGGCCTGCCCATCGTCACATCGCCGGGCCTCACGGAGCGCGCGGCGGCCTTCGCGACCGGCGACACGCTGACGGTGGACTTCGCGACCGGCGCGATGCGATTGGATGACACCGTCGTTCAAGCCGAGCCGTTCTCCCAGGTGCAGATGGACATCTACCAAGCCGGGGATCTCTTCGCCTACGGCAAATCATTGGCGCCAAGCTAAAAGTTGTCCAACTTGGCTTGTGTCTCAAAGTATTCGCCATGTCGTGCCAGGCTCTCGCCGGATTGCTAAATCCGGCGGTTAGGCGGGGATTTGACAATCCCCTTGGAGCCAGGGGGCCAAGGGGCGAAGACTTTGTGACAGTAACTAACTTGCAACTTTAAACTTGAAACTTTCAACTCACAACTGGAGCAAACTATGGGACACACGTTCGCAGAAAAAGTGTTAGCACAGAAAGCGGGCCTCGATGCCGTGCAGCCGGGCGAGATCGTGACGGTGCAGCCAGATCGATTGCTCACGCACGACAACACGGCGGATATCGCCGCCAAGTTTCGTAAAATCGGCGTGGATCGCGTGGCCGATCCGACGATGAACGTCATCGTGTTAGATCACGTCACGCCGGCGGCCAACGAAACCTACGCCGCCAACCATCAAGCGATTCGCGCCTTCGTCGCCAGCCAGGGCATACGGGCGTTCTACGACATCGGCGAGGGCATCTGTCACCAGGTGCTGCCGGAGCAGGGCCACGCCTGGCCCGGCGCAGTGATCGTGGGCAGCGACTCCCACACGCCGACGGCGGGCGCGTTCGGCGCCTTCGCGGCGGGCATTGGCCGGACGGAGGCCGCGGCGGTGATGGCGACCGGCGAGATCTGGCTGCGCGTGCCGGAGACGCTGCGGATTCTCGTCGCAGGAGAGTTGCCGGAGCGCGTCGCGCCCAAGGACGTGATCCTGCACATCATCGGCGACCTGCGGGCCGACGGCGCGACCTACTGCTCCGTCGAGTTCGCCGGCGCGGCCATCGACGCGCTGAGCGTGGCCGGGCGGATGACGCTCACCAATATGGCCGCCGAGATGGGCGCGAAGAACGCCGTCATCGCGCCGGACGCGACGACCTACAAGTGGTTGGCGGATCGCGTGCCGGGCCAGGATGCGCGGGCATTGCGCTACGCCTGGGAGGCCATCCAGCCGGATGCCGACGCGGCCTACGCCCAGGTGCTCGCGTATGATGTGAGCGACCTCGCGCCGCAGATCGCCAGGCCGCACACCGTGGACAACGTCGTGCCCGTGACCGAAATCGCCGGCACGCGCATCGATCAGGCGCTTATCGGGACGTGCACCAACGGGCGATTGGAGGACTTGCGGGCCGCCGCCGATCTGCTGCGCGGACGCCACATCGCGCCGGACGTGCGGCTGCTGGTACTGCCCGCCTCCCGCACGGTGCTTTTAGCCGCCATCGAGCAGGGCATCATCCGCGATCTGGTCACCGCTGGCGCGACGCTGCTCAATCCCGGCTGCGGGCCGTGCCTGGGCGCACATGAGGGCTGTATGGCCCCCGGCGAGGCGACCATCTCGACGGCCAACCGCAACTTCAAGGGCCGGATGGGATCGAAGGACGCGGCGATCTACCTGGGCAGCCCGGCCACCGTCGCGGCCTCGGCGCTGACCGGCGTCATTACCGATCCGAGGGAGATCTGACTCAGTGTTGTGGCCGGCGTCTCGCCGAGCCACGGGGACAAAGCGAGGCTAACTACAAGAGGAACTTACTCAAATTCCTGAAGGATAGATTCGGGCAGCGGCGCGTCGAAGTCATCGGGAACTGTGAAATCACCCGCACCTAATCCAAAGGGGCGGCACGATTTTTCCTCCCCGGTGAGCGGTTTTACCTCGGCTAAGGGCTTGCCCGCTTTGAGGATAATCAACGTTTCGCCTAACTCGACTTTTTTGAGGTAGGCTTGTAGATCTTTCAGTATTTCGTCTAACGTTACTTGAACCGTCGCACTTTTATTGATCAGCGTCATAGAGTTTATCCTTTCAAATAGGAACCTCTGTCAATTTGAGTATACTCAAGTTGAGGCGTGAAGTCAAAAGCCATAATGCTCAACAATGCTTATTTTTTTACTCGGAGGGGTAAATTCGTATGGAATGCCGGGAAACCCAGCAGATACTCCAGATCACCCGAAACTTGATCACGACCGTTTCCTTAGAGGATCTCCTCCGGCAGATCGTCCAGACGGCCGTGGATTTAACCCAGGCGGAATCTGCCGGCCTCCTGTTGTGTGAGGCGCAGGATGAGACCGCCCCGAATAGCGAAGCGCATTGCAGTGAACTGCATTTTAAGGTCGTCAGTCACTATGAAGAACACCTGCACGATGTACCCGTGCCCGTCGCGGGATCGCTCGCCGGTCAAGCCTTCGCGGACAACGCGCCGATCATCGCCTCCGATGCCCGAACCGATCCGGGCTATTATCCGGCGGTCGAAAAGCTGACCGGCCAGGTAATAGTCTCACTGGTCGCCGTCCCGCTCTCTTTCAAGGAGCGACGCATCGGCGTGTTGGAGGTGGTCAACAAATGCGATCACGCCCCCTTCGATAAGGCAGACGTGAGTTGTCTGACCCTGCTGGCAGCGCAGGCCGTGATAGCCATCGAGAACGCGCGCCTGGTCGCCGCCCTACAACAGCGCGTGGCCGACAGCGCGACAACCCTAAAAATCGCATTGCAACAACAACATACGCTAGCGGCGTTACAACAAATCAACGCCGCGTTGACCAGCACCTTGAATTACGAAGTGGTGCTAGATCGCATCCTATCCCATATCGGTGCGCTGGTTCAATACGACGCCGCCAACATTATGCTCGTCGAGGGCGATATGGCGTGGGTATGTCGCGGGCGCGGATATGAACATTACGGCACCGCCGACACCCTGCAACAAACCAAATTAAAGATATCGCAGGTGCCCGGTCTGACGCGGATGCGCCAGACATTGCAGCCCCTCGTCATCCCCGATGTGACGCAGGATGACGCATGGGTCTATTCGCGCCCCGAGCACCGGTGGATTCGCTCTTACATCGGCGTCCCGATTCATCAGCACGCCCGATTGCTTGGCTATATGAACGTCCTCAGCGCAACGCCCGGCTTCTACACGGAGCAGGATGCAGGACGGTTAGAAGCGTTAGCGCAGCAAGCGGCCATTGCCATCCACAACGCCCATCTATACCAACAGGCGCAGCGCGAAATCGACGAACGCGAGCGCGCGGAACTGGCATTACAACGGCATCAGGAACACCTGGAAGAGCTGGTTGATGCGCGAACGGCCGATCTGCAACGCGCGATGGCGCGCACCCAACAACTTAACGCGCAGTTGAGTCAGGAAATCGTCGCGCGCGAGCGTCTTATCGACGATTTAAAGGCCTTTTCGAGCACCGTCGCTCACGATCTCAAAAATCCCCTGACCCTTGTCGTGGGACACAGCGGCGTCCTGGTGGAGATGCTCCCGGTCGCGTCGCAGGAACGGAAATCAGCGGAGATCATTCTCAAAACCGGGAGAAAAATGGGGAACATCATCACCGAATTGCTTCAATTCGCCAACGTGCGACAGGCTGATATTGAATTATCGCCCGTGAAGATGTGCGCCGTCATCACAGAAATCCACGAACGGTTAGCCTCCGTCATCACGCAATTTCGCGCCGAGATTATCCAACCGGATCAGTGGCCGGTTGTGATGGGGCATGCGGCCTGGGTAGAAGAGGTCTGGGCCAACTACATCAGCAACGCGCTGAAATATGGCGGCCGCCCGGAGGAGGACATTCCGTCGCGTGTGGAGCTGGGATACACCCGGCTCGATCATCTAACGTCTAAAGAAGCAGGAATCTCCGCGCTCTTTTCTGACCTGCAAAATCCAGACGGCCACATCGCGTTTTGGGTGCGGGATAACGGGCCGGGCATCGCGCCGCAAGCACAGGCGCGATTGTTCACCCCCTTCACCCGTCTGGATAAGGCGCGCGCGGCGGGGCACGGGCTGGGCCTCTCCATCGTCAAGCGCATGATGGAGAAACTGGGCGGCGAAGTGGGCGTACACAGCGTCGTAGGAGAGGGGACGACCTTCTTCTTCACCCTGCCGGAAGCACCCCCAACTCACGCCTCGGAGGCAGCGGCTGAACCCGACCCGGCATTGATCGCTCTCGCCAACCCGCTGGCGGCCCTCTGCTCGGATGAGGAGTTGCAAGAGATAGCGCAGGCGTGCCTCATCGGGGATTGGGAGCAATTACAAGCATGGGGAACGCGCGTTCAGCAGGCCGATGCCGCCATCGGGGACGCGCTCTTAGATGCCTTGAGCAACTTCAGATTCGCAGAGATCAACGCGCTCTTAGAAGCGGCGCGGACAGCACAATCGGCCCGCGAATGTTGAACCTACACCCCTACCTGCCCCAAGATCGCCTCCGCGCCTTAGCACGCGGCGCAGAGCTGCCGGAGCACACCCACGGCGCGGCGCTTTTCGCCGACATCAGCGGCTTCACACCCTTGTTCGAGGCGCTCGCCGAACAACTCGGCCCGCAACGCGCCGCCGAGGAGATGACACGCCTGCTGGGGCAAGTCTACGATAGCCTGGTCCACCAGGTGGAACAGCATCGCGGCAGTGTCATCGACTTCGTGGGCGATGCGATCACCTGTTGGTTTGATGATGCCAACCTGAGCGGGGTCAGACTTCCTGGTGGCTCCGTGACGCGCGCGGCGACCGCCGCCCTGGCGATGCAGCGCGCGATGGTTCCTTTCACCGATGCGGAGGTGCTCCCCGGCGTGCACGCGGCGTTGACGGTCAAAATCGGCATCGCCTGCGGCGCAGCGCGGCGCTTCGTCGTGGGCGATCCGGCGGTGCACCAGATGGATATCTTGACCGGCGCGCCCCTGCGCGCCATGTCCCAGGCCGAAGGGATGGCGCAGCAAGGCGAGATTGTGCTGGCCCCCTCGGCGCGCGCGGCGCTCCAGGGCGCGGCGACGCCGGGCGAAATCCGCATCCATCCCGAAGAAGGGAGTGAATTCACCGTGCTGCGGTCGCTCGCGGCCCCGGCGAAGGTCGACCCGTGGCCGGCGCCAGCAGAAACCACGCTCGCGGACGCGCAGCTCCGCCCCTGGATTCTCGCGCCGCTCTACGCCCGCCTGCGCGAGGGCGATAGCGATGCTCCCCCCGAATTGCGCCCGGTCGTCGCGCTCTTCCTGCGCTTCACCGGCATGGATTATGACCGCGATCCCGCCGTCGGCGCGAAGTTGGATGCGTTCATCCGCCATGTACAACAGACGGCGACGCGCTACGCCGGCGACCTGCTCCAGGTGACGATTGGCGACAAGGGCAGTTTCCTCTACGTCGTCTTTGGCGCCCTCGCGGCGCACGATGATGACGCTTTCCGCGCCGTGCGCGCGGCCGAGAGTTTGCTGGCGTTGCCGGATGCCTTGCGCTTTCTGGCGCTGCAAATCGGCCTGGCCAGCGGCCCGGCGCGCACCGGAGCGTATGGCGGCGTCACGCGCCGTTCCTATGGAGCGATTGGCAGCGATGTGGTGTTGGCCGCCCGGCTGATGACGGCGGCCCCGCCCGGCGAGATGCGTTGTTCGTACAGCGTCTATCGCCAGGCGCGGGATAAGGTCGCCTTCGAGAGCTTGCCGCCGGTACGCCTCAAAGGCCGCGCCGGGCTGATTCGCGTCTATCGCCCCGCGGTCGGGAAGGCGGCGCAATCCACAGCGCCGCCTGTAATGGTAGGCCGCCGCGCGGAAGCTGCCATCCTGGAACAGGTATTGGAAGAGGTAGAGGGTGGCGCGCCGCGTGTGGCGCTCATCGAAGGCGAGGCCGGGATTGGCAAATCTCATCTGGTGGAGCTGCTGAAGCACATGGCCCGCGAGCGCGGCCTGACCGGGCTTACCGGCAACGGGCAGAGCATCGAGCAACAGACGCCCTATCGCGCCTGGCGTGAGGTCTTCACCTCATACTTCCACCTGGAGGATGTGCCGGAGATGCCCGCGCGCCGCGCGCGCGTCGCGGCGTTAGCTCCGCAACTCATCCCTGAGCACGCGGCGCGCTGGCCCGTGCTGAACGACATCCTGGGCCTGGAGTTGCCCGAAACCGCCTTGACCCACTCGCTCGACGCGAATCTGCGCCAGCAAAATGTGACATTAGTGGCGACGGCGCTCTTGCAAGCGTGGACAGACGAGCGCCCGCTGGTGTTGATCCTCGATGACGTCCACTGGCTGGACGACCTGTCGTGGCAACTTGTCCAGCAGGTGATCCGCTCCCTGACCTTGCACAACGCGCCCTTCTTATGCGTCCTGATCAGCCGCCCGCTTCCAGAAACCGGTATCGGGCGCGCCGTGTTCTCCGAACTGCGGGCGCAGCCGTTCACGCGCGAATTGTCCTTGACGGCGCTGGCGGCGGAGGACATTCACGCGCTGATGGCGCACCGCTTGCGCGTCCCTGTGGCCGCGCTGCCCGCGCCGCTGATCGACCTGGTGACTGCGCGCGCCAATGGCAACCCCTTCTTCGCCGAGGAGCTGGTGTTCCACCTGCGTGATACCGGCGTCATCGAGGCGGCGGAAGGCGCTGAAGCTGCGCCGGCCACGTGTCGCATCCGGGACGATTGGGAGACCGCCCAACGCGCCCTGCCCGACACACTGCACGGGCTGATCCTGGCGCGCTTAGATCGCCAGCCGGCCGAGCGCCAGTTCATTCTCAAAGTGGCGGCGGTGCTGGGGCGCTCCTTCACGTATGCGCCGCTCTTTTACACGCTCAACCGCTACGCCACAACCCTCAAAGCGGTGCTGAGAACCCATCTAACCGCACTCCAGGCCGCCGATTTCACCTTTCTCGAAACGCTGGAGCCGGAACTGACCTATATGTTCAAGCACATCATCACGCAAGAGGCCGCCTACCAAACCCTGCTCTTTGCGCAACGCCGCGATCTGCACCGCACCGCCGCCGCGTGGTACGAGGCCCATCCCGAAGCGCACACCTTCTGGCCGCTGCTGGCCTATCACTACCGCTACGCCGAAGACGTGGCGAAAGAGATTCACTACCTGAAGCTGGCGGGCGAGGCCGCGGAAAAGGTCTTCGCCAACGAGGCCGCGATTGATTTTTACACGCGCTTGTTGACCTTGTTGCCAGATGACCAGGACAAATTCGCCCTTTATTTGCAGCGGGGACAGGTGTTGGAGTTGATGGGGCAGTGGGAGGAAGCTGAAAGCGACTACCGCGCCGCGTTAGCCTTAGCCCATGATACCGTTGAGAAGAAAACCAGGGCGCAGTTCGCGCTAGGCAAGTTAAACCGCCAACGCGGCGCATACGAAGCCGCCCTCAACTGGCTGGCCCAGGCCAGAGAAATACAGTCAGCGTCAGATGACAGCGCCGGGTTGGCCAAGCTGCTGATCGAAACAGGGATCGTCTTGGGCGCTCAGGGCAATTACGCTGAAGCACGCGCGCGGTTAAATGAAGGGCTGGCGCTGGCACAGAAAAAGGGCGATCTAGTGAGCGTGGCCTTGGCGCTCAACAATTTGGGGATTGTGGTTTTGAAGCAGGGCAACTACGTCGAGGCGCGGGCATTGTTTGAAGAAAGCCTGAGCCTACGGCGCAAGATGGGTGACAAATGGGGCATCTCGGCTTCGCTCAACAACCTGGGGATGGTGGCCTTGAATCTGGGCGACTACGGCGCGGCGCGGGCCATGCTGGAAGAGTGCCTGAGCCTGGAGCGCGAGATGGGGGACAAGCAAGGCGTCGCGGGTTCGCTTCAAAACCTGGGGGTGGCGGCTTTGAAGCGGGGCGACTACGCCGAGGCGCGGGCCTTGTATGAAGAAAGCTTGAGCCTGCGGCGCGAGATGGGTGACAAGCAGGGCATCGCGGTGTCGCTCAACAACTTGGGACTTGTGGCGAGCAATCAAGGCGACTACGCTGCGGCGCGGGCCTTGTATGAAGAGAGCCTGAGCCTGAAACGCGAAATGGGTGACAGGCAGGGGATCTCGTCCTCGCTCAATAACCTGGGGAATGTGGCGCTGTCTCAAGGCGACTACACCGAAGCGCGGGCCTTGCATGAAGAGTGTTTGAGCCTGCGGCGCAAGATGGGTAACAAACGCGGCGTCGCGGAGTCGCTCAACTACCTGGGGTACCTGAATCTCCTCCAGGGAGATACCCACAGCGCGCGCGCTATGTTTGTAGAAAGCCTGACGCTCAACCAGGAGATGGGCCTTAAATCTGAAATGATATGGAACCTGATAGGGCCGGCGGCGGTGTCTGAGGCAAGGGGGAACAACGTCCGCGCCGTCCATCTCGCCGCCGCCGCTGAAACTTTGCGCGCCAGCGCGGGGGTGACACTGCCACCGTTGCAACGGGGCGTTTACGAGCAGGTGATGGCAACCACACGGGCCGCGCTAGGTGAAGCAGCGTTCCGCGCGGCCTGGGACGCGGGCGCCAAGCTATCGCTGGATCAAGCCATTGCTGAGGCGTTGGCGCTGACAGAGGAAGTATAGGACGCCTGTGCCATTGGCATTGCATGACACGCCGCGATCCGTTGGGTGACAAAGGGAAGGCGGCGTTGTGGTATTATTTGGTATAATCACAAACACAGATCAGCGACAAGAACCAGGAGTTGACCATGCAAACAAAAATCACCGGTCGTGTCTGGACGTACGGCGACGATGTGAATACCGACGTCATTTTCCCCGGCAAGTACACCTACAACCTCACCGATCCCGATGAGATGGCCGAGCACGCGCTGGAGGATTTAGATCCCGGCTTTGCCGATGCGGTGCAACCCGGCGACATCATCGTCGCGGGTACCAACTGGGGCTGTGGCAGCTCCCGCGAGCAGGCCGTGATCTGCCTCAAGGCGGCGGGCATCGGCGCGATTGTGGCCCACAGCTTCGCGCGCATCTACTTCCGCAACTGCATCAATCACGCGCTGCCCATCGTCGCCTGTGATGCGGTTGCAGATGTCGCAACCGGCGAGGAGATCACCATCGATTTCTCAGCGGGCGAGGTCATCACCCCGCGCGGGAAGCACAGCTTCCCGCCCTATTCCGCGCAGGTGATGGAGATTTTGGAGGACGGGGGATTGATCCCTCACGCACGGAAGCAGTTGGGGTTGGAGTCTGGAAATTAGAAGTTGGAGGTTGGATTCTCGCATCTAACGTCCAATGTCCAACCTCCAAATGTTTCATCTTATTCATATAAATCACAAAATTCAGGAGGTATTTTATGGCGAAGTACAAAATCGCGCTGATGCCGGGCGATGGCATTGGCAACGATGTGATGGACGCGGCGAAGATCGTGCTGGATAGGATCGGCCTGAGCGCCGAGTATGTCCATGCCGACATCGGATGGGAGTTCTGGTGCAAGGAGGGCGATCCGCTGCCAGATCGCACCATCGAGCTGCTCAAGAGCTGCGATTGCGCGCTCTTCGCGGCGATCACGTCCAAGCCCAAGGAGGAGGCCGCGACGGAGCTGTGCGACGAGTTGCAGGCCAAAGGCCTGGTCTATCGCAGCCCCATCGTGCGCCTGCGCCAGTTGTTCGATCTCTACGTCAATCTGCGCCCGTGTCAGGCGTTCGAGGGCAATCCGCTGAACTACCGCGACAATATCGATCTGGTCGTCTTCCGCGAGAACACGCAGGGCCTCTACGCGGGCGTGGAATTCCACCCGCTGCCCGATGATCTCCGGGCGAAGTTGGAGGAACTCAGCCCTAACATGGCCGCCTTCGAGGGCGTGTCCGGCGAGGACATCGCGCTCTCCACGCGCATCTTCACGCGCGCGGGCTGCCAGCGCATCCTACGCGCCGCCTTTGAGTACGCTAAGAAATTCAACTACCCCACCGTGACCCTCGTGGAGAAGCCTAACGTCATCCGCGAGACCTCCGGCCTGATGGTGCGGGAGGCGCGCAAGATCGCCGCTGAATACGCCGACATCGATCTGTGGGAGACCAACGTCGATGCGATGGCGATGTGGCTGGTGAAGAATCCGCAGGACTACGGCGTATTAGTCGCCAGCAACATGTTCGGCGACATCATCTCCGACCTGGCGGCGCAACTGGTGGGCGGATTGGGGTTCGCGGCCAGCGGCAACATCGGCGACGACTTCGCCGTCTTCGAGCCGACGCACGGCTCCGCGCCCAAGTACGCGGGGTTGTACAAGGTCAATCCCACGGCGATGTTGTTAGCCACCAAGCTGATGCTGGACTGGCTTGGCGAGCGGGATAAGGGCTTGGCGCTCCAGCAGGCCATCGGCCAGGTGATCGCCGCCGGCAAGGTGCGCACCTACGATCTGGGCGGCGACGCCTCCACCTTGGAGATGGCCGAGGCCGTGGCGGATAATCTGTAGGCCATTCCAAAAAATTACGGCTAAACGCCAATATCCATCAAAGAACGCAGGAAAATCCTGCGTTCTTTGAATTTCTCGCCACATACAACGGCACTTCACTTCGTTTCACTCGTTTTGTGCCTGACTACGTACACATAAATCAGCGAGACATCACCAGGAGGTGCTTTTTATGACGAAGACAACAAAATCGAAGTGGATGCGCTGGCTCCGCGCGTGGCTGCCCGCCATCCTCTGGATGAGCGGGATCTTTTTCCTCTCGGCACAGAGTTCCCTGCCCAGCTTGGAAACATCGCGCTTAGATCTCATCCTCAAAAAGACGGGGCACTTCGTGGGGTTCGGCATCCTCACGTGGCTCTACATTCGCGCGTTGGGATTTCACGGGGCGCCGCTGGGGCGGCGGATATGGATCGCATTGGGGATGACGGCGCTCTACGGTGCCAGCGACGAGTTCCACCAGAGCTTTGTGCCGGGCCGCCATCCGGCGCTCACGGATTGGATGATTGATATGGCGGGGGCGCTGACGGCGGCTCTGGGGCTGCACTGGCTTCTGCCGCGGCTTCGGTCTCCTGATTCATCTGAGCAGCGGCCACCCGGCGTTCAATCGTGATCGGCCCGAAGCGCTCATCCTGTTGGGCGCTGACCACCTGCTGCTTGACCAGCTCCAAAATCGCCTGGAGGGTGACCACCGCCTCGACGCGGGTGGGTTCGCGGCTCAGGAGCTTGTGGAACGAGACCCGCGCCCAATGCGTCAGCCGCTCGCGCACCAATCGAATCTGCTGCGCGATGGAGATGCGCGGCCGCTGAATCGCGGCCGCTGGCGGCGGGCTTTCCGTGGGGAACATCACCTGCTCGGCGGCGGCATGGAGCGTCTCCGCCGTGATGTCGCCCAAGTCCAAATTCACGCGCTGGGGATGCGGCAACGGCGCGGTGTAGATGTAGGAGCGGAGTTCGTCCGTATCCCGCTCGCGGAGCCATTGCGCAGCCTCCTTGTAGCGGCGATAGGCGCGCAACTGACGCACCAACTCGTCGCCAATATCCTCCTCGTCGCCTTCTTCGGCGGTCAAGGCGGGCGGTTTGGGCAACAGCGCCTGCGATTTAAGCCACAATAGTTGCGCGGCCACGGCCAGAAAATCGGCGATCATAGCCAGATTCCCCGCCTCGCGCATCGCGTCGACCTGCTCTAAGAACTCGTCCGTGACCTGGGCCAGCGCCACCTTGGTGATGTCCAGCTTTTTCTTGCGGATCAAGCGCAGCAACAGATCTAGCGGCCCCTCGAACGCCGGGATGTGAACCTCGTAGCGGTCGCACGTCGCGTATTGCAGCTTGGGGGTGGTATCGTCCTCGCCGGTAGCTGTTTCATGTATCTCAGTCATCTCAAAGAAGGATAACCTAAGACGTGGAAATGACAACCCGGGGTTATGTTTGAGCCGACTCTCGCGATGGAACAGGGAACGTATTGCGTACTTCGTATTCCGTAATGAATTAGTCGCGAGATTCTATTGGTAAGTGAGCAAAGTATACACAACATAGTCACGCAATACGCTTGATGAAATACCCGCAAGAGTGCAGCGATAGCAACCCAGCCACAATACGCTGATTTTCAGGACTTTCTCATTCTCGCTCAAAGGGATCGCTAGATCCCCGTTTTGCTTGCGCAAGCTAAAAACACGTTTAAAATATGCCCCAGAGGCGCAGATTTAGCAATCTGCTTGGAGTTAATAGGGTATAATTGCAAAATGGGAAAACCCTACTGGATTTTAGATTCTTCTGGAAATTTGGGATAATTTGTGATATGATTTGTGATAATGAATGCCATCGACCC
>CAZCAI010000003.1:0-31786 GCA_964496595.1 uncultured Anaerolineales bacterium | reverse complement strand
CTGGAAATTTGGGATAATTTGTGATATGATTTGTGATAATGAATGCCATCGACCCGATGTTACGGATGTTGATAGAACTGCTCGTCGTCGGAGGGCTGTTGCTGCTGGCCGATCAATGGCTGCATCGCCATCTCCAGGGCGTGATGTTGCTGCTCACCAACGACGAGGAGCTGGCCCTGTGGCTCTACGCGATTCTGCTCTTTCCGGGCGTGGCGCTGCACGAGTTGAGCCACGCCGTCGTCGCCCGCATCTTGGGCGTCGAGATCGGGCGGATCAATGTGTTGCCGCATCGCGTAGGCAAGCGCATCCAACTGGGCTTCGTCCCCGTGCGGGAGACCGATTTTGTGCGCGCGAGCCTCATCGGCGCGGCGCCGCTCGTCTTCGGCGGCCTGACCGTGATCGCGATCGGGCACTTTGTCTTCGGCACGCCCGATATGCTCGCCGCGCTCAGCGCCAGCAACTGGCCGGCCGCCGTGCGCGCGCTCACCGCCGCCCTCCACGCGCCCGATGCGTGGATCTGGGCCTATCTCATCTTCGCCATCGGCAACACGATGCTGCCCAGCCGCTCCGACGTGCATGCGTGGCCCTTCCTGCTCAGCAGCCTCTTCGTGCTGGCGATGGTCGTGGCCTTCATCGGTGGCGGGATGATGCTCCTCAACGGCTTCACCCGCGCCCTGACGATCTCCGTGCGTTGGCTCGTCCTGCTGGGCGGCAGCACATTGTTGATCGATATGCCATTCTTCGCGCTGATTTTCCTCGTCGAAAAGCTGCTCGCCTGGCTCAAAGGCGTCCAGGTCGAGTACCGCTGACGGTTGCGCAATCCCTTGCATGTGGATGATCCCCCTCAATTCTGATTCCCTGGAGTGTTACAACTGCGTCGGGCCGGGCATTGGGGCCACGTGGGCCTTGTGGTAGAATGGCTTTCATATCCCCCAAATTTAATTAAAGTTTATTTGATTATCTTACTATTTTAAGGAGGCTGGTATGCAGAGGTTGATGGTGACGGGCGGGGCCGGGTTTATCGGCTCCAATTTTGTGCGCTATATGCTGGAGAAGTACCCGGAGTATTTCATCGTGGTCTACGATAAGCTCACCTACGCCGGGCGCGTGGAGAATTTGGAGGATGTGGCGGAGCGCTTCGGTGACCGCTACGCTTTCGTCAAGGGCGATATTTGCAATCCGACCAGGGTGGAGGAGACGCTGCAAGCCTACGATGTGGACACCATCGTCAATTTTGCGGCAGAGACGCACGTCGATCGCTCGCTGATGGAACCGGGATCCTTCATCCAGACCGATGTCTACGGCACCTTCGTGCTCTTAGAGACGGCCAAGGTGCTGGGACTGGAGCGTTACCATCAGATCAGCACCGATGAGGTTTACGGCCAGGTGCTGACGGGGCGCTCGACGGAGCGGGATCACCTGGAGCCGCGCAGCCCTTACTCCGCCAGCAAAGCCAGCGGCGATTTGATGACACTGGCCTATTTCGAATCGTGGCAGTTGCCCGTGACCATCACGCGGGGATCGAACAACGTGGGGCCGTATCAGTACCCGGAGAAGGTCGTGCCGCTCTTCGCTACCAACGCCATCGATGATCAGCCGCTGCCCGTCTACGGCGACGGCATGCAGATGCGCGATTATCAATATGTCATCGATCACTGCGAGGGCATCGATGTGGTGCTGCACAAGGGCGAGTTGGGCGAGATCTACAACGTCGGCACCGGCGAGGAGCTCACCAATCTGGCGATGACGGAGATCGTCTTGGAGACGCTGGGCAAGCCTCGGAGCCTCATCAAGCACGTGGAGGATCGCGCCGGCCACGACCGCCGCTACGCGCTTGACGTGAGCAAGCTCCAGGCGTTGGGCTGGGAGAGCCGCCACTCCTGCGCCGAGGCGGTAGCCAAGACGGTGCGCTGGTACGCCAAGACCGAAGAGTGGTGGCGGCCGATCAAGAGTGGGAATTTGTACCAGGCTTATTATCAGCAGCAGTATGGGAAAAGAATGGAGAATTGACAAAAAAATTGCGAATTATGAATGATGAACTGCGAATGGAGAATTTGACACAATTTTTCAAGTCCCATATTCTTAATTCGCAATTCGCAATTCTTAATTCCCAGAAATAATGACTCACCCTGATAAGATTGCGACCTATCTACTCAAGCCGGTGAACCGCGCCGTGCGCGAGTTTGGCCTTATTGCGGATGGGGATCGCGTGGCCGTGGGCGTCTCCGGCGGGAAAGATAGCCGCGCGCTGCTGGATCTGCTGGTGCGCAGCGTGGACATTCCCGGCGATTATGAGGTGGTGGCCCTCCACATCGACGGCGCTGACGTGGGCCTGCCCGATCTGGCGCCGGCGCTGACGCCGTGGTTTCGCGCGTTGGGCGTCGAGTATGAGATCGCGCCGTTGGAGGCGCCGCCCGAAGAGAAGCTGCCACTGAGTTGCTTTCGCTGCGCGTGGCTGCGGCGTAAGGCGCTCTTCTTCGCCGCCACCCGCCACGGATGCAACAAGGTCGCCTTCGGCCACCACGCCGATGACGCCGCCGTCACCACGGTGATGAGCCTGCTCTATAAGGGGCAACTGGAGCGGTTATCCCCGCGCCGAGCTTTCTTCGATGGGCGCTTCGAGGTCATCCGCCCGCTCATCTACGTCCCGCAGAAGGAAATCGCGCGCTATGCCCGCGCCGCCGGCTGGACGCTCCCGCCGGATCAGGATCAAGTCTGCCCGCATGAAGGCGAGACGCGGCGCGATAAGATCGAGCGCTTCCTGGCGAGCTTCCCCGATCAGGAGCGCGAGCAGATGCGGGCGAATTTGTGGCGAATGAGCGAATCGGCGGATGAGCGAATGAGCGCATAACCCGCCTACGTGATGGAGGATGATGTTGATGGCTGACCGACGCCGAAAGTACAAGCTGCGCAAGTTGAGCAAGTTCCTGTCGTTGCTGTTGCGCCATCGACCGGCGCGCTTCCCCATCGAGATGGACGCGGCGGGTTACGCGGAGTTGGATGAGGTGCTGCGCATCCTCAACGGGCTGCCGAATTTCCGCTGGGCCGCCCGCGATGATGTGCAGGCCGTCGTGGATGCGCCGGGGCAGCGCAAGCGCTTCGAGCTGGTCGGGGGGCACATCCGCGCGCTGTACGGCCACACGGCCCTCCACCCCACCTACGAGCCGGTCACGCCGCCGGAACGGCTCTATCACGGCACGGCGCCCGACAAGCTGGAAGCGATCCAGCGCGAGGGGCTGCAATCGATGCAACGGCAGTACGTCCACCTGGCGAGCACGCCGGAGGGGGCGCTGGGCATCGGGCGTCGCCACGCGCGCGATCCCGTGCTGCTGCACATCGCAGCGGCGGCGGCGCACGCGGCGGGCATCGCGTTCTATCATCCCGTGGAGGAGATCTATCTGGTCGAACAAATGCCGCCACAGTTCATTGAGGCGTCAGTTATCTAAATACATTGCCAATCACACCTTGAGTTGTCTAAATCTTTGAAAATCGAATCCCATACGCCAGGAGATTTCTATGCGACATCGTTCTATCCAGATTGTACCCCTTATCGGTTATATCGTGCTCAGTGTGTTTGTGTTGCTTCTCTTTGGATCGTCCCTCTATGTAGCTTGGGACGTTCACGCGGTTATGGGCGGCGTGGTCTTTATGGTGATTATGGTGGGGTTGCTGTACCAAATCGCTTTGGAATACCGCCGCTTGCCCGCCGTCGATCCCGCCCCGATCCTCTCTCAAACGAGTGTGCTCAATTTCGGCGCGGTGTTCTTGGGGGCCGTGAGTACCTACATCCTCAATATCGATGTAGGGTTGGGCGCTGTGACGGCCTCCGGCCTGGTGGGCGTTATCGGCGCGCTGGCCGCGCCGGCTTATGGCGTTCCCCTTTACTGCGGCTCCTTTGTGGGCATGACCTCCGCCCAATACCTCGTCAACCACACGGAGTTAGCCATCGCGGGCCTGGTCGCCAGCGCGATTTACGTCATCACCACCGGCGTCTACGATGGCTTCGGCGGCAAACTCGGCACCATCGCCTTCGCCGGCTGTCTCATCACCGGCATGTGCCTGGGACGCGAGTTTGTGATCGCGCCGGTTCCTGCCTGGCGCATTGCGGGGCAGATCATCCTCTATGCCATCCTGGCGGCCGTCATCACGCGATGGCTTAGCATCAACCGGGGACACGGGGCCGTGATGGCCTCCGGCGCGGTGGGCTTGATCGGGGGGTTGCTCCTTCCCCGCCTCTATCCCGATGCCGTGGGGAGCATGCTCGCTGTGGTGGTGATCTGCGCTTCCTTTGCGGGGATGTCGGCCGCCTCGCGCTTTCCCAAACTGTGGCCGATGTTGATCGTGGGCCTTTTCACCGGGATCGCCTTCGTTTACAGTATGCCTATGCTCGGCGGCGCCGGCGGGAAGCTCGGCACGCTCGCGTTAGGCGCGGGATTAGCCACGCACGGTTATATGACATACCTTAAAAGAGATGCCGAATGACGACGATTTATCACATCACAGCGCGGGCGGATTGGGAGGCGGCGCAGCGCGTGGGCGTCTATCGCACCGCGAGCCTGGAGAGCGAGGGCTTCATCCACTGCTCCCGGCGTGATCAGGTGATCGCAGTGGCCGACGCGAACTTTCGCGGGCAGACGGGGCTGGCGCTGCTGAGCATTGATGAGGCGCGCGTCAGGGCTGAAATCCGCTACGAGGATTGTTACGATAGCGGGCAAGCGTTCCCGCACATCTACGGCCCGCTCGAATTGGACGCGATCACGCAGGTATTCGACTTCCCGCCCCACGCGGAGGGGCGCTTCGTTTTGCCGGATGAGATGTAGAGACGAATAGCCAAGTACCTACAAAGGCCACGTCACGTTTAGGTGATGTGGCCTTTGTAATTTGCAGCATGCTTTCGCTTGGTGCTACATTCCAATTAGTTGAAATGTCATTCTGCGCTGAACACATCCTCCGGCGTCGCGATCCGCTTGAGCCAGGGTACCTGATCGAAGTCGGCGTCGAAGCTGGCAATGGCCGGGATTTCGCGTTCGCGACACGCCAGCGCAATGAGCGCGTCGTTGAAGTTGAGTTCGCCACACGAATCGCGCATCAAATCCAGCGCATCCTGGTACAGACGGGGAACATCGGGGAGAATCCAAATGATTCGACTCGGAGGAATGTGGGCGTTCAACTGCTCCAACATCCGAGCGGCCTCGTCGCTATGACCTTTTTCGTGCAGACGGCGCACCAGCACACTGGCAGCTTCGGTGACGGCGCAATCGAAGTTCATCGGTGTAAAATCGGCAGCGCCGAGGGCGTCGAGCAGTTTATTCGCTTGCACATGCCAAAGATCGCGGGGATTGATGAGCGCGACCAGCACACAGGCATCTATGGCGATCCGCATCGTCAATCGCCCTCAACGCCATCGTAGAGTGCTTCGGTATCAGCCAGCGCATCGCCTTCGTAGCCGTCTTTCAATAGACCCGATAAGGCTTGCAGGCTGAAAAGTGGTGTGGCGACCGTAGGATATACCGGCTTCTCGTTGGACGTGGTCTCAAGCTCCCCGTGATCAGAACATTCCTTGAGTTGTTCATAGTGCTCGTAGTTCACCAACACCGCCACGGGATGGCCATAGCGCGTGACGTAAACTTCATTTTCCTTATCCTTGTCACGCAACTCGTCAAGAACCTCGCTCGTCTTACGCCGCAACTCACTGATCGGCATGATTTTGGTGCTCATTTTGTACATCCTTTGGTACTATTTATGGTGCGATTTGTCATCATTGTAGCGGTGATGCAGAGCTGTGTCAAGGTTCGGCGGCGATAGAAGTGTGAGGCGGCATAAGGCTGGCCCTACGCCAATCGGCTCACACGTTCACCCTCGATGTGGGGCGCGATTTTCTCAAAACGCCGTGCGATCCGAATAGAGGAACGTCGTCAGTTGAAGTCAACAGACAAAGGCCACGTCACACGAGATGACGTGGCCTTTGTGATGGGCGAAACTATCTCCACCCCACGCTATCGCGCTACTTCTGACGATAGACAAACCGAATCGGCGTACCGGGGAAGGAGAAAGCCTCGCGGATACGATTTTCCAGATAGCGCTTGTAGGAAAAGTGCATCAATTTTGGATCGTTGACAACAAAGATAAAGGTCGGCGGGGCGACATCAATCTGAGAGACGCGATAAATCTGCAAACGGCGCCCGCGGCGACTGGGCGGGGCATGTCTGGCCATAGCATCGAGGATGAGAGCATTGATCTGCTCCGGCTCGATGTGATGGTAGCGCGCGTCGTAGACCTCCAGCGCCGCGGGGATGACCTGCTCAACCCGGTGGCCGGTCAACGCAGAGATAAAGAGCACGGGGATGAAGTTGAGGAAACGGAGTTTGTATCGCACCTGCTCCTCCAGATCGGAGCGATTCTCGCGCATGTAGGGCGTGGCAATATCCCACTTGTTGACTAAGGTGACGGTGCTTACACCGGCATCGGAAATCATCCCGGCGATATGGGTATCCTGCGAGGTAACGCCCTCGTGGGTGTCGATCAGCAGCAGCGCCACGTCGGCGCGGTGGAGGGAGCGGGCCGCGCGCAGCACGCTGTACTTCTCCACGCCGGGATCGATTTTACCGCGCCGCCGAATGCCCGCCGTATCGATCAAGACGAGCGTGTGATCTTCCCACTTCAACTCCGTATCGAGCGCGTCGCGCGTGGTGCCGGCGACAGGGCTGACGATGGCCCGCTCCTCGCCCAGCAACTGATTGAGCAACGAAGATTTGCCGACGTTGGGGCGGCCCAAAATCGCAATCTTGACGGCGTCCTCCGGCAAAGGCACGCTGATCTCCGGGGCGGGCAATATCTCCACCACGCGATCCAGCAAGTCGCCCACGCCGGCACCGTGCAGCGCCGAGATGGTGATGATCTCCGGTAAGCCCATCTCATAGAACTCCATCGCCGCCAATTCCCGCTTGTCGCTATCCACCTTATTGACCACCACCAGCACCGGCTTCTCTGTACGGCGTAGAATATCGGCCACCTGACGATCCGCGCCGGTGACGCCCGTGATCACATCGGTGAGGAAGAGGATCACATCGGCGGCATCGATGGCCTGCTCTGCCTGGGCGCGAATCTCCGGGATGAATTGGTCGGAATCCTCCAACAGGGGCCGATCTGGGGCGGGACGCCGCCCGTCCTCCACGCTGGGAGGCAAAATCTCGATGCCTCCGGTATCTGTGACGAGAAACTCGCGCCCTTCCCACGCCGTCGGCGCGATGATGCGATCCCGCGTCGTGCCGGGGATGTCGCTGACCACGGCCCGGCGCTCGCCGATAATGCGATTAAAGAGCGTCGATTTCCCGACGTTAGGTCGGCCCACAATAGCAACTAATGGTTTTGGCATGCAGCCTCCAGATAATTCCCAGATAATTCAATGTGATGTCGATACGTCTCATACGCTGGTTGCGTTCGTCAAACAAGCACCCCTTGCAAAAACTGTTTTGCTGACTTGGCGCTTTGTTGTTTTGACGCTTTGTTGTTTTTCAACCGGCTCAGAGACTCCCCGGCGTCTCTTCCAACTCCTCGTGAGAGTTGAGCACAAAGGCGAAAGTGCTGCCTTCATCCGGCGCGCTTTCTACCCAGATGCGGCCTTTGTGCTTCTGAATGACGGAGCGCACAATCGCCAACCCCAAGCCGGTGCCGTGAATATCCTCGGTCTCCGGTAGTTGGACGCGATAAAAACGCTCGAAGACTTTGGGTTGTTCCTCCAATGGGATGCCCAGGCCGTTATCTTCCACTCTAATAATGACGTGATGATTGTCGCGCAGCGCCCGCACCCGCACCCAACCCTGTGGTTCATTATATTTGATCGCGTTGCTAATCAGATTCTCCACGACCTGTCGCAGACGGCGCGCATTACCCAGCACCCAGAGCGGGTGAGCTGGCACCTCATAAGACAGCTCAATTTCGGACTGTTGCGCCGGGATGAGGTAGGCATCAACGGCTTCTTTGATCACCCGATCCATACGACAAGGCAGCATCTCTAAATCATATCCCGCCTCGATGCGCCCGATATCCAGCAAATCCGAGATCAGCGCGGTGATATGACGTAAGCTGCGCAACGCTTTCAGAATAAAGTCTTGTTGCATGTCGGTGAGCGGCCCGACGCGCTCCAACAACTCGATGTAGCCCTGCACCGTCGTCAGAGGCGTGCGGAGGTCGTGCGAAACTGTGGAGACAAACTCCGATTTCAGGCGATCCAACTCCTTCAAATGCGTGATGTTCTGCATAATCACCACCCGCCCCACTTCCGCGATGGGCGTCAACTGCGCATTGAAGATCCGATCCTCGGCCAACTCCACCTCGGCGTGGGTTATCTCTTCAGTCTCCCCGCCGCCATCCTGATCCTGGCCGACGCCATTTTCCGCGAAGAGATCTAAGAGGCCAGTGTTATCAATGTAATCCGCCAGCGGACGCCCTACGGCCTTAGCGGGCAGATCGAATAACAGGGCCGCGGTATTGCTCCACAACAGCAGCCGATTCTCCGCGTCGGTCACTAAGATCGCCTCGGCGGCGTGTTCCAAGATAGCCCGCAGCCGCGATTTTTCCGCCTCGACGGCGCTGAACAGGCGCGCGTTCTCCAACGCGATGGCCGCAAAGTCGGCAATCGAGGAGAGGGTGAAGAGCTGATTTTCCGTGAAGGCCTTCGATTTTCTCCGATTGACCACGCTCAAGACGCCGATCACGCCGCGTCCCGGCGCCTGAAGCGGGACATAGAGCAACGAGCGCACCAGATAGCCGGTCGCAATCTGTGTTTGGCGCTGCAACATCGCGGGCCGCCCGGAGTTGATCACCTGCCAGGCCACGCCGTCCGACGCCTCGACGTGAAATCGCTGGACGATCTCCTCGCTCATATTTTTGGAGGCCCGTAAGTAGAGCTTATCCTCCTCTTTCAGCAGGATAAAGCCCTCCTCCGCGCGGGTCAGGTTCACCGAGGCGTCCAAGATCCGCTGTAACACCTCGTCGGGTTCAAGCGAGGCGATGACCGATTTACCCACCGTGTAGAGTGTGTTGATCTCTTGCAAGCGTTGGTTAAGTCGCTCGTTCGCCTGCGCGAGATTTTTCTTCAGCCCCTGGCTCGCCGCGGCTTGCACCCCCTGCCTCAACAACGCCATCACCTTCGTCTGATCCTGAGCGGTCAAGAACGGATACTTGAGTATCGCTATCGGACGCAGCGGCAGCAGGGCGTTGATCAATGAGAGCGAGGGCGGCGTGCGCGTCACCACAATGACGGGGATCGCGCCGGCTATCCAACTCTCGCCCAACTCCTGAATCGCCTGATACATCCCCTTCTTAGGCAGGACCAAGACAATCAACGCTAAATCCTGCAACTGCACGCTATCGTCCAGCTCAACAAAAGGTGAATGCGACATCGCACTGACGCCCTCTGGCAATAAGGCCGCCAAATCCTGAAATATGTCGCGCTCTTCATTCAAGATCAAAACTTGCGTACGCTGCATGGTCATCACTCTCCTTTGACGCCCATCATCCCGTTGGTATAAGCAGGACTCCAACCCCTATCATAGCGTAATTAGAGCAGCATGCAAACGTCAAGGGTTTTGCGGAAGCACTTTGAATTCCTTCAAACTAATCGAACTGGTTGAGCAGAGCAGCGCTTTACGGGTCTTTTGGATTTCGCCGGACAACCTCCTCCGCAACCCTAAAAGCAGCCAGGAATTGTGCGCTTGTGGGGATCACAGATCTTTTTCGCGTTGTTACTGGGTTGCGCCTGGCAGATTGCATCCGGCGAATTCCTGAAGAGCCCGCTTTACTTCTTCGCAATCTGGGCTACAGTTTGAGTATAAGGGACGAATAACGAGGATGTGTAAAACGTATTGCGTATTGCGTATCGCATAACATAATCGATCAACCTCGGAGAACCGGCGAGCAACTATGAAACGAATAGGCAAGATTTTTCGAATTATCATTGGCGTGCTGTTGATTGTGCTCTTTATCGGGCCGTTTCTGATCCCCGTCCCGCCGTTGGAAGACACCGCGCCGCCAGAGGCCCTGGCCGATCCCGACAGCCGCTTTGTGGAGGTCAACGATGTGACGCTCCACTACAAAACGCAGGGCGCAGGCGAGCCGGCGATGCTTTTGCTGCACGGCTTCGGCGCCAGCACCTACTCCTGGCACGCGGTGCTGGCGCCGCTGGCCGCGGAGCGGCGCGTCGTCGCCTTCGACCGCCCCGCCTTCGGGCTGACAGAGCGCCCGCTGCCGCATCGCGACAACTGGCCCGGCTACAACCCCTACGAGATCGACGCGCAGGTGGATTTGACCATCGGGCTGATGGACGCGCTGGATCTGGAGGAGGCCGTGCTGGTGGGCAACTCGGCGGGCGGATCCGTGGCGATGGCGACGGCGTTGGCCCACCCGGAGCGCGTCGCCGCGCTGATTTTGGTCGATCCGGCGATCTACACCGGCGGCGGGACGCCCGCCATCGTCCGCCCGCTGCTGAACACGCCGCAGATGCACCGCCTCGGCCCGCTGATCGCGCGCCGCATCCGCGACTGGGACCGCGACTTCGGGCGCTCCGCCTGGCACGATCCCGCGAAGATGCCGGCGGATTACTGGGAGAACTACGAGCGCCCGCTTCAGGCACAGCACTGGGATCGCGCCCTGTGGGAGTTGACGCGAGCCAGTCGCCGCCTGGACTTCCCTGCGCGCTTCGCGGAATTGACGATGCCAATCTTAGTCGTCACCGGCGACGACGACCGCATCGTCCCCACCGAAGATAGCATCCGTCTGGCGGGCGAACTGCCAGAAGCCGACCTGGCCGTCATCCCAGAATGCGGCCACGTCCCCCACGAGGAGTGCCCGGCGGCGTTCTTGTCGGCGGTCGCGGCGTTCTGGGAAGAAAAGATCAGCACCCCATAACTAACTTACTTTGACAAAGGAGGTCAACCAATGAAACTCTTAATTCGATGGGCCATCACAGCATTTTCACTCTTTGTAGCTTCGTGGCTGTTGCCGGGCATTTACGTCAGCGACGGCGGCGGCTGGGCCGTCTACGCCGCGATGGCCGTTATCCTGGGCCTGGTCAACGCCATCATCCGCCCCCTGCTCAAGCTGCTCACCTGCCCCCTCATCCTGCTCACGTTGGGACTTTTCACGCTCGTCATCAACGCCCTGACGCTTCTCCTCGCCTCGTCCATTGCCCAAAACATCTTCAATGTCGGCTTCGAGGTGCGTGGATTCTGGCCCGCCTTCTGGGGATCGATCATCGTCAGCATCGTCAGCATCCTGCTCAGCACCTTCGTCCGCGACGATGACGACGACGAGGGATAGCATTAGGAAATCCAGCATCTTGTCAAGCCTTCTGGGTGTGCTATGATGCGACTATCTGTTCAGTTGTCACGGTGCAACTTAAGGAGGTTCGTATGACATTAGATATTCGGCGGATCACGGTGACGGCCCTGATGGCCGCGCTGATCTTCGTGCTGACCGTGGTGCCGCGCGTCCCCACGCCCGTCGGCGGCTACATCCACCTGGGCGACGCGGGAATCAACTTCGCCGCCTACGCCTTCGGGCCATGGGTGGCGCTCTTCTCCGGCGGCGTCGGCACAGGTCTGGCGGATCTGATGGGCTACCCGCAATGGGCCATCTTCTCGCTCATCGTCCACGGCTTGCAGGGCCTGGCCATCGGCTGGATTGCCCGGAAGGAGCTGAACGTGTGGCGCGGCGCGCTCGCGGTGATCGCGGGAACGACCATCGTCGTCGTGGGCTACTTCATCGCCGGCGCGATCCTGGTAGGCGCCGCCGTTGCAATCTCAGAAATCCTCCCCAACACCATCCAGGGCGTCAGCGGCGGCCTGATCGGCATCCCGCTCTACCTGGCCGTCCGCAAAGCCTACCCCCCACTCCTGCGCTACAACCACTCGTCATCCTAAAACACCAGGCGAATACAGCCCCTTTTGATGTTTTTATATTTAGGAAATCTTTCCGGTAGCCAATTCCGCAATTTTGAATTTATAATTGCGAATTATGAATAATGCTATCAAGTAAAGATTCAGAATTCTAAATTCGCAATTCGAAATTTACCGATTGTTGCTTTGTTGTTTTGTTGCTTTGCTCTAGCACATCAGACACGGAGGAGGCATCGGTAGCCTCCTCCGTACCTTTTGGAACACAGACCATATTCGCGTATCCATTTTATGAGTAGACCATGGTGCAACGCACTTGACCTGAAGGCAACACAACACCTGATGCAATATATGCCTGGTGATATGCCTAAAAGTGTGTTGCACCTCAAAACAAGCGCGGATTCGCAATTCATCATTCGCAATTCCTGATTTTCGAATAAATATATGACAAAAATTGACTTTAATCACGTGACCTTTACCTACCCGCCGCTGACACCCAAAGACAGCGCGCCGCCCGTCTTCCAAGACGCCGCGCTGCGCGCCAACGGCGACGAGACCATCGCGGTGATGGGCGCGACGGGCAGCGGCAAGAGCACGCTCTGCTACCTGCTCGCCGGGCTGGCGCCACGCTACACCGGCGGCGATCTCGAAGGGTGCGTGCGCGTCGCCGGGCGCGATGTCGCCGCGACCGCCCCGCCGCCGGGCGCCATCGGCCTGCTCTTCCAGGATGCCGCCGCGCAATCGTTCAACACCCAGGTCGATTATGAAATCGCCTGGGGGCTGGAGGCAATAGGCCTGCCGCCCGACGAGATCGGCGCGCGGGTCACGCAGGCCTTAGCGCGCTTCGGCCTGACACAGGCGCGCCATCGCCCGCCGTGGGCGCTCTCCGGCGGGCAGCAGAAGCGCCTGGCGTTGGCCGCCCTCTGGGCGATGCGCCCCCGCCTCCTGCTCTTAGATGAGCCGCTCGGCGGCCTCGATCCCGCCGGGCGCATCGAGGTCATCGCCGCGCTCGAGGATCTGCGCGCCGGCGGCACGACGCTGCTACTGACCACGCTCCACGAGCAGGCGGCGCGATTGGCCGACAAGATCACGCTGCTGGAGGATCACGGCGTGATGCCGCCGCAGCCCACCGCCGACGTGTTAGCGCAGACCGAGCGCCTGGTCGCGGCGGGGATCGCCTATCCGCCTGACCGCTGGCCTGATCTCACGCCGAGAGCGAGCGGCAACAGCGCGCCGACGCCGGCCATCGAGGTGCGCGATCTCCACTTCCGTTATCCAGAGGGGCCGCCGGTGCTCCACGGCGTGACGCTGACCATCCCCCAGGGCGAATTCGTGGCGCTCATCGGGCCGAACGGCGCGGGGAAGAGCACGTTAGTGCGCCATTTCAACGGGCTGCTACGTCCCACCGGCGGCGAGGTGCGCCTCCACGGGCGCGCGACGGCCCAGTGCGCGACCGGCGAGCTGGCCCGCGAGGTGAGCTTCCTCTTCCAGCGCCCAGAGCGGCAAATCTTCGGTACGACGGTGCGCGAGGAGATCGCCTACGGCCCGCGCCGCCTCCATCTGCGCGATGCGGACGCGCGCGTGGCGCGGGCGCTGGCGCGCTTCGATCTCGCGCCGCTGGCCGAGATGCCGCCGGCCATCTTCAGCTACGGCGTGCAGCGCACCGTGACGTTGGCCGCGCTGGCCGCGCTGGAGACGCCCATCCTGGTGTTGGACGAGCCGACGGTCGGGCTGGACGGGCGCGGGTGGGCGCAGTTGTTGGCGTGGCTGGCCGAGCGTCGCGCCGCGGGCGTCACTCTGATCATCATCACCCACGAGATGCAGTTGGCCGCCCGCGCCGACCGGGTGATCGCGATGGCGGACGGCGAGATCCGCGCCGCCGGCCCGCCGGAGGAGATTTTGGCGTGAGCGTCGTCTTCGATCTCTACGCGCCGGGCAACTCGTGGCTCCACCAGCTTGATCCGCGCGTCAAGCTATGGGCGGCGGCGCTGGGCAGCGCGCTGGCCTTCCTGCTGCCGGAGATCATCCCCCAAGCGCTGATGTTGCTCGCCGTACATGGGCTGCTGCTCCGCGCGCGCGTGCCGTGGCGCTCGCTGCGCTGGCTCTGGCGGCAGATGACGATGCTCCTGGTCTTGATCCTGCTCCTCCAGCCCTTCTTCCATCCGGCGGGCGCGACGCTTTTCGCCGTTGGCCCGCTCCGCCTCACCGTGGGCGGGATCACGCTGGCGTTGGAGCTTGCGCTGCGCGCCGTCAACATCGCCTTCATCATCGGCGGCCTGCTCTTCACCACCGAGCAGCGCGCATTGGTTCAAGCCTTCGTGCGGATCGGGCTACCCTATCATTGCGGGCTGACGCTCAGCCTGACGCTGCGCTTCCTGCCGGCCATCCAGGATCTCTTCGTGGCCGTGCGCGAGGCCCAAGCCGCGCGCGGCTGGGTCGCCGAAGGCTCGTTCATCAAGCGGCTGCGCGATCATCTGCCGGTGCTGATCGCCGTCATCATCGGCACGCTGCGACTCAGCGACCAACTCACATTGGCGCTGGCGGCGCGCGGCCTGGACGCAACGTCTAATCCCACAACGCGCACCACGTGGCATCCATTGCAAATGCGGCGCAGCGATTGGATCGCGCTCGTGGGCATCACGATAATCTTTAGCGGGCTGCTGGTGGGGAAATACGCTTAATTGCTCCTAATACCTTCTCATGTTATACTCCCTCCACAATCCAAACGACAACTGGAAGGAAAAGAGACACCTGAGACTATGAAGCTCAAAACGCTCCTGATTTACAACCCGACCGCCGGGCCGTGGAAGATGACGCGCGCGCTCAAACGGCTGGCGGCATCTCTAAATGATGGACGGTGGAGCGTTGAACTGGTGGAGACGAACCAGCCAGGCGATGCGATGACGTACGCGCAGCAGGCGGCGCGCAGCGGCCACGATATTGTCCTGGTCGCAGGCGGGGATGGCACCATCAACGAGGTTGTCAATGGCGTGTGCAACAGTTCGACAAGCCTGGGCATCGTGCCGATGGGAACGGGCAACATCCTGGCGCATCAGCTTCGGATGCCGATTCTCAACCTGACTACGCCTCACGCGCTCAAGGATGTAGCCAACGCTTTGGAGCAGAGCCGCGTCCAGCGCGTCGATGCGGGGCGCTTGGATGAGCGCTATTTTATCTGCTGGGCCGGCATCGGCTTAGATGCGGAGGTCGCCGCTCAAATGGAGCCGCGCCCCCGCTACGCCAAGCATCTCCACGCGCTCCCTTATATCCTCGCGGCCTTCACCGTCGCCTCCGAGTTCAAGGGCGTACGCACGGAGATCGATCTCGAAGGCAGCCGCATTCACTCCCGCACGCTGATGGTCTTGGCGAGCAATATCCAACTCTACGCCAGCTTCTTCAGCGTGGCCCGGCACGCCCAGATGGATGATGGTCTGTTGGATATTTTCGTCTTCAAGGGGTTGGGGCTGGGCTACGCGCTGGAACACGTGATCAAACTCTACCAGGGGCGCCACTTCAGCGACCCCCGAATCATCCACGCGCTGGCGCCCAAGATGCACGTCGCGACCAGCCCGGAGACCGCGGTCCATTTGGATGGCGATCCCTACGGCCACACCCCGGCCAACATCACCCTGGCGCCGGGCGCGGTGCGCTTGCTTGTTCCGCCTCAAGCGCCCGCGAATTTATTCAGCCAACCACCGGAGCAGTCATTATGATCGATACCCACACGCATTCAACCTTTTCGCCCGACGCCGCCGCCTCGATGGCCGAGATGGCCGCCGCGGCCGAGCACGTCGGCCTGGCGGGCCTCGCGTTCACGGATCACGTGGAATGGGTGCCGGAGGACGAGGCCTACGAGTTCATGGCGCCCGACGCCTACTTCGCGGAGCTATCGGCGCTGCGCGAGCGCTACGCGGGCCGCCTCACGCTGTTGGCCGGCGCGGAGTTGGGCAACCCGCACGAATTTCCGGCGGAAGCGGCGGCCTTCGTGCGGGCACATCCCTGGGACATCGTGCTCGGCTCCATCCACTGGATCGATCACCAGCCGGGGTGGTATGCCTCCACGTATAAAAATATGGGCGGATTGGAAGCCGCCTACGAGCAGTACTTCACCGATTTGGCGGCCTTGGTAGAGCACGGCGAGTTCGATGTGTTGGCGCACTTCGATATGGTGCGCCGCGACTCGTGGGAACTCTTTGCAGAGATACTGCCCCTCGCGCCATACGCCGAGCAGATCCGGGCCATCCTGCGCCGCCTCATCGAGCGCGGCAAGGGGCTGGAGATCAACACATCCGGCCTGCGAAAAGGGATGGCGACGCCCCAGCCGGATTTGACAGTTCTGAAATGGTATCGAGAGCTGGGCGGCGAGCTGCTGGTCTTCGGCTCCGACGCGCATCGCCCGGAGGATATCGCGCAGCCCTTCGATCACGCGCGCGAGTTGGCCCTGGCCGCCGGATTCACGCGCCTGGCCCGCTACGAGCGCCGGCAGGTCGTGGGATGGATCGTTTTATAAGCGAAGTCACCTAAACGAGGAAGAGACTATGCTGCAACCCGAAGAGAAATTCGAGCGGTGTCGATGGCCGGAACTGAACGAACCCTATAACACGGCGCTGCGCCAGGCCACACGCTTCATCTTGGAGAGATTCGAGGATACGCTGGGCATCATCGTCAGCGGGACGATCCTGCGCGGCCAACCCGCCCCCTCCAGCGACCTGGACATCTACGTCATCCGCCAGCAGCCCAAGCGCCAGCGCATCCAGCGCTTCTTCAACGCCGTGCCCGCCGAGATCTTCGTCAATCCGGTCTCCAAGGTGCTCGACTACTTCGATCAGGAGCGCCAGGCCGGACGCCCGATCACGGCGCACATGTTGGCGACCGGGCACACTATCTTGGATTTGGACCCCGTCCTATCCGATCTCCGCGAGCTTTCCGCGCAGATCCTCTCCGAGCCGCCCGATCTCGGCGAAGAACGGTTGACGACGACGCGCTATCTGGCCGCGACGCGCTATGAGGACGCTGTGGACATCGCCGCCGACCGGCCGGCCACCGCGACGATGATCTTAGGCATAGCCGTCCGTGATATGCTCAAATACTACTTCCTGAAGGCGAACCGTTATCTCCCACGCGATAAAGACCTGCTCTTGGCCCTGAGCGAGTTCAATCCGCAGTTAGGCGATCTCACGCGCCAATTCTACGCCAGCCCCGAACTCGACGAGCGGCTGCAATTGGCAGAGCAAATCGCCGATCAGACCATCGAGACCCACGGCTTCTTCGAGTGGGAATCGAAGTTACAGTTGGTCGAGTAGTCCGGGGAATAGACTATCCCGACTACCTGTCCGAAACGTGATAAACGACGCTAACACTGCCCGGCGAAATCGGACACAATAAGCCTGAGCTATAATCAAATCAAGTGTCCTTCCGCTGGATTTGAGAAAAAAGAGGTGTGAGATGGTAGAAATGACCATGACCGTACCAGACCGCTTGGCCGATCGCTTACGACCTATGAGAATATGGTTGCCAACTGTGTTGGAGTTGAGCTTGCAGGGCTTCAAGACCCCGGCGACGCAAACGGCATCTGAGATCATCGATTTTTTATCCGCCGGGCCAACACCGCAACAGGTAGCATCCTTTATGGTCTCGCCGCGAGCACAAGAACGTCTTAGGCGTCTACTGGCGCTGAATGAGGCGGGCTTGCTTTCAGAAGAGGAACAGATGGAGCTGGATGAATTGGAAAAGATCGAGCACATCATGGTATTGCTGAAAGCAGAAGTACGCAAAAATATGCCAGAGGTAACTGGATGACCGTCCACATCTCGGCAGAGTTGCGACGGCGAGTGTTTCAGCGCGCGCAGGGACGATGCGAATACTGTTTATTGCCGCAGGAAATTGTCGTCCATCCTCACGAACCGGATCATATCATCCCCGTTCAGCACAGTGGCGAGACGGAGGCGGATAATTTAGCTTTGGCCTGTATGCGTTGCAATCGTCATAAAGGCCTCAATATAGGTTCGTATGATCCGCTTGGAGGGGGTTTGGTGGCGCTCTTCAACCCTCGCACGCAACGATGGCAAGAGCATTTTGCTCTCGAGGGCGCGCAAATTATGCCATTGACAGCAGAGGGACGTGTGACGGTCAAGATATTACAATTAAATGAAGCGCACCGTGTAGCAGAGCGCGAAGCTTTACTGAAAATCGGTCTATATCCTTGATAAGGCCGTTACCAAGAAGATAAATCTTCTGGATCTACTGAAATCCTACAGAACCGAGGTAGTATGAACCAACCCTTGATGACCATTATTATACCCGCCTATAACGAGGCGCACCGGCTGCCCATCACCCTGCCGCGCGTGATCGATTTCATCACAGCGCGGCCTGAGCGGCTGGACATCATCGTGGTCAACAACAACAGCCGCGATGAGACCCGCGCGGTCGCGGAGCGGATCGCGGCGGAGCAGCGCTTCGTCCACGTGATCGACCAGCCGATCCCTGGCAAGGGCGCGGCCGTCCGCGCGGGGATGTTGGCCGCGCAGGGGGCGTACGCCTTCATCTGCGACGCGGATCTGGCGATGCCCATCGAAGAGTTGCCGCGCTTCTTCCCAGAGAACCTGGACGGCCCCTACGACATCGCCATCGGCTCGCGCGAGGCGCCCGGCGCGCGACGCTATAACGAGCCGTTCTACCGCCACTTGATGGGCCGCGTCTTCAACTTCATCGTGCGGACGTTGGCCGTGCCGCGCATCCAGGATACACAGTGCGGCTTCAAGGCCTTCCGGCGCGAGGCAGCGCGCGATCTCTTCACACGCCAGAAGATCGACGGCTGGGCCTTCGACGTGGAGGTGCTGGCGCTGGCGCAGCGGCGCGGCTATCGCATCTTAGAGGTGGGCATCCCCTGGTATTACGGCAAAGGCAGCCGCGTCAGCCCGGTGCAGGATTCCGTGCGGATGTTCCGCGAGGTGCTGCGCATCCGCCGCAATCTCCGCGCGGGGATGTACGACGAGGAGGTGTAGGCGATGTTAGATTTAGATCTCATCGCGTTCGACGCCGACGACACGCTGTGGCACAACGAGATCAAGTTCGCCGCCGCGCAGGCAAATTTCCGGCAGATCATGGCCGCGTATCACCCCGGCGCGGTGGCGGATGAGGCGTTAGATCAGACCGAGCGGGAGAATATCCGCCACTACGGCTACGGCGTCAAAAGCTACACCCTCTCGCTGATCGAGACGGCGATTCGACTCACCGACGGGCAGATTCCGGCGTCCGACCTCCAGAAGATTCTCGATGGTGCCAAGGAGATGATCACGGAGGCCGTCGAGCCGCTGGAACACGTCGAGGATGCGCTGGCGCAGTTAGCGCCCGCCTATCCGCTGATGCTCCTCACCAAAGGCGATCTGTTCGAGCAAGACGCGAAAATCGCCAGGTCGGGCCTGGCCTCGTACTTCACCCACGTCGAGGTCGTCAGCGAGAAGAACGCGCAGGTCTACAAGACCCTGCTGGCTAAGTACGACATCGCGCCTGCACGCTTTCTGATGGTGGGCAACTCGCTGCGCTCCGACATCCTGCCCATCGTGGAGATCGGCGGCCACGCCGTCCACATCCCCTATCACATCACCTGGGTGCACGAAATCGCCACACCGACCGAGGAGCACGCCAACGCCTACGAGCAGTTGGCGCACATCGGGCAACTTCCCGCCCTGCTGGAGCAGCAAGGTTTCTGACCAGTCCGATCAGCAAAGGATGTACAGAGAAAGTGTCTGATACAAAATCTACGCAATACGGATTACGCAATACGCCTATGATTTTAACCCCTTAGAACCATCCATCAACTCTATGTAGGAGGTTTTTTATGGCAGAGATTTTCACCCGCCCCATTGAAGCACAAGAGATCGTTCGCAATCCCTCGTGGGAGCAACTGCGCACCTGGGCCGGCATCGAAGAGACGACCACGACGTTTGGATCGGCGCGCTACATCACGCGGATTCGGAGCCGATCCGCCAAATTCACCGACATCATCTTTGGCGAGCCGGACGCGGAGCAGCGCCGCTGGCTGACCGAGGCGCAGGCCTCGCTACGCACGATGCGCCTCATCCAGTTGGATCGCGTGATGGGCCAGCATCCCGATTTCCGCCAGCACTGCCGCTTTTACGTGCCCATCGAGCACGCGCGGCTGGCCTTTATGTGGGGGCAATCGCTCTTCGATGCGCCGCCGGAGTTCGTTGAGCGCGAGCGCGCCGACCTGACGACGGTCATGATCCCTAAATGGCGCGATAAGGTGATGGAGCGCCGCATCTTAGTCGATCCAGAGACGTTCACGACCTACGCACTGGGCAGCGACTACATGGGCGAGGTCAAGAAGTCGTTTCTGCGCATGGTGATGTATTGGACGAAGCTGCAGGGCGGCTTGGGCCTGCACGCCGGTTCCAAGGTCATCCGCGTGCGCGATGTGGAGGGCCAGTTGGTAGAGCGGGGCGCGATCTTCTTCGGGCTGAGCGGCACGGGGAAGACGACGCTCACCTGCCACCATCACTTCCTCGAGGGCGAAGAGGGCGTCGCTATCCGCCAGGACGATGTGGTGATGATGCAGCCCGACGCCGCGTGTTACGGCACCGAGGCGAATTTCTTCATCAAGACGGAGGGGCTGGAGCAAGAAGATCAACCGCTGCTTTACAACGCCGCCGCCGCGTCGCGTGCGATGCTGGAGAATGTCTGGGTCGATCCCGATGGAACGCCCGATTTTCTCAACTACGCGCTGGGGCGCAATGGTCGGGCGATTGTCTTCCGCGCGGATATGGACTACACGGATGAGAGCATCGACCTACCCCGCGCCGACATCATCGTCTTCATCACGCGGCGCGAGGACATCGTGCCGCCCGTGGCGCGGCTGACGCCGGCGCAGGGCGCGGCCTTCTTTATGTTGGGCGAGTCCATCGAGACGGCGGCCGGCGATCCCGCGCGCGCGGGCCAGGCCGTCCACAGCGTGGGCACCAATCCCTTCATCGTCGGCTCCTACGAGAAAGAGGGCGCGATTTTTATGCACATTCTGCGCCAAAACCCGGATGTCCAGGTCTTCCTGCTGAATACGGGCAGTATCGGCAAGCGCGATGTCGATGGCAGCCTGCGCGATCCGGCGCAGGCCCAGAAGATCGGCGTGTTGGATTCCAGCGCGATCATCAAGCAGATTGCGCGCGGGGGCATCACATGGACGACCGATCCCGATTGGGGCTACGAAATCGCCACCGCCGTGCCGGGCCTGCCCGATTACGCCGAGCGCCTCAATCCGCGCGCGGCTTACTCGGCGGAAGCCTACGATCAACTCACCCAAAAGCTCAAGGCGGATCGCCGCGCCTGGTTAGAGAAGTTCCCGGCCTTGGATCCGGCAATTCCCGCGTCATTAGGGTTGTAAGGCGCGATGCGATGGGAGCCAGGCCGATGATTTCTCCGGCATTGATTCGGACTATCTTGGATCAATACACGCTCGCGTTGGACGGCGTCCATGGCGTCACACACTGGGCGCGGGTGTTGGAGAATGGCCTGCGCCTGGCGACGCGCACGCACGCCAACGTGGCCGTGGTGCAACTCTTCGCGGTCTTTCACGACGCCAGGCGTCGCAACGAGGGTGTGGATCACGGCCACGGGCAGCGCGGCGCGGACTATGCCGCCGAACTGCGGGGCGCGCTCTTCACGTTGAGCGATCATGAGTTTTCGCTGCTGTACACGGCGTGCGCGCATCACACCGACGGCCTCACGGCGGGCGACGTGACGGTGCGCACCTGCTGGGACGCGGATCGGCTTGACTTGGGGCGCGTGGGCATCGAGCCGGCGGCACCCTATCTCTGCACCGAGGCGGCGCACGACGCGGAGATCTTGGCGTGGGCCAATCGGCGCAGTCGCGCGCGGTCGGCGCCAGCGTTGGTACGAACAGATTGGGATATCGAGCTTGAGGAAGAACCAGAATTAAGCACTAAGAATTGAGGCTCCAGATGGATCAAGAAGAACTGCGAGAGCAGAAATACGACGAGGTCTTCGAGGCGATGTATCGTTATTTAGAGCAGCGGCGGCGCGCAGATCCTGCCTTTGACATCAAGCGCCTTGAGGAACTGTTGGAGGCGACCTACTTCCTACAAGAAGATGACTGGCTCGGTAGAGGGATGCTCTATGAGATCAAGATGGCGGCTACGGTCGCAGCCTTCGAGAGTTATCTGGCGGCGTGGCGCGAGGAAGAGGAGCAAGGCGGCAAATAAACCAAGCAACAAATAGGCAAAGCGTCATAGTGCAAGGTGCATCAAACCGCACAACTTCGAAGTTGTTAGCTTCTAGGAGCTTGGTCGCTGGAAGTGCTTCTTCGATAACAAATTATGTTATAATGAAGGGGAGAACCGTGCGATTATCTATCAGAGGAGGTTCGCTATGGAGTTTTTGATCTTCTTCGGAGCCGCGATTGTCTTACTGAGCGCCGCGTACATCATCACGACGGTGCTGGCGAAGCGCAACAGGCAGGGCGTCCCGAATTGGCCTGCTACCGATGGGGCGATCATCAAACAAGCGCTCTATCACCACACCCGGCACACGGAGGCTGGGGAGAAGACGACCTACACGCCCACGCTAACGTATGCCTACACCGTCGATCAAACCACGTATCACGGCCACAAGCATCCTACATCTGGCATCTCGTTCCCGGATCGCCGCAGCGCGGAAGCTGTGCTGGCGCGCTATCCCGAAGGGAAAGCGGTCACGGTCTACTATAATCCCAACACCCCACAGCAAGCCCGCCTCGAGGTCCCTCGTCCCATCGATCACAACGCCATCATCCGGTTGAACGCCGTTCAATTGCTGGTCGGCGTCGGCGCGATACTGCTCGGCATCCTCTGGGATTGAGGCGCATTTTGTTGCATTCATCTCTACATCCACCGGAACGAGGCAGATATGGACTTTAAAGAAGCAGAAACTCTTTTTCTCGAGCTAAAACGTCATTATCGCCAGGGCAATATCGACGAAGAGAAGTACCGCGATGGCTTGCGCCATATTCGCGTCCGCGATGATGAGGGCAAGATATGGGCTATCGAGGAATCGACCGGGCGCTGGCATTGCTTCAGGCAGGGGAAATGGCTGCCGGAGACGCCCCCCCACTACACGCCGCCCGATATTTCCGCCCAAAAGCGCCACACACCCAGTCACCTCACGCCAGCTCCCACCACCCGGCCCATTCGCGTCGTATCGCAAGCCGAACCGGAGAAGCCGGCCAAGAAAAATCTGAAGATCGAAGGGCTGCCCTATCTCATTGGCGTCGTCATCTTCTGGATTTCGGTCGGTATCGGCATCCTGGTCTGGGGCGAGAACAACCCCCTGCTGGTCTTCGTCCTGAGTATCATCGCGCTCATCACGCTGATCATGACGCGCCTCTCGTGCTCCAAAGCCTGGGAAGGGAAGATTGTCGATATCCGAACGGAACAGGTGCGAGTGAAGGATGGCCCCGAAGCGTGGCATAACGAATCCCGGCGGATGGCCTATATCCGCATGCCAAATGGCGAGACGCATAAGGAGCGCTTGCAAGATGATTGGCAGATCGGAGATTGGCTGGTCAAACAGCGCGGCGACGCTAAAATCCGCAAGGGATAGGTCGCTATGGGCCACGTCGCGAATCCAGACCGTGCGTATCGCCTCCTCCAGCAGCGATTAGATCGTAATGTCACAGGCGCGCCGCCCTCTGAATCCCTCACGAAAATCCTCAAATTGCTCTGCACGCCGGACGAGGCGGACATCGCGCGCCGGGTGCCCACCAAGTTCATCACCTTAGAGAAGTTGGCGCGGCGCCTGGATATGGCGCCGGACGCGCTGGACGAGACGATGACGCGCCTGGCGGAGCGGGGCCTGGTGATCGATCTCGAACATCGCGGCCCCGACGGGAGAGAGAGCACGCGCTACTTCAGCCTGGCGCCGGTCGTCATCGGATTCTTCGAGTTCGTCTTTATGCGCACCGCTGGCGAATTGCCGATGACGGAGTTGGCCCATCTCTTCGAGGATTATATGCTGGCGGATGATCGCTTCGCGCGGGCCGTTTTCCAGGGCGAGACGCAGATCGGGCGGGCGATGGTGCGCGAGGAGACGCTGCCGGCGGAGACCTACACGGAGATTTTGGATTGGGAGCGCGCGACGCACGTGATCAAGAGCGCGGAGACCATCGGTGTCTCGACGTGCGCCTGCCGCCACGAGGCGGAGCATCTGGGAACAGCCTGCGATGCCCCCCAGGAGACATGCCTCTCGTTTGGCGTCGGTGCGCAATCGCTCATCCGCAAGGATTTCGCTCGGGAGATCGACGCGGGCGAGGGGTTGGAGATTCTGGCGCGCGCGAAGGCCGCCGGCCTGATGCAGACGGGCGACAACGTCCAACGGCGGCTCACCTATCTGTGCAATTGCTGCGGCTGTTGTTGCAATATGATCGCCGCCATCCGCCGCTTCGACATTCGCAATGCGATTGTCACCTCCAATTGGATCATGGAGGTGGACGCGGCGGCGTGTATCGGCTGCGGGAAGTGCACGGAGAGATGCCCCGTGGGCGCGATCTCGCTGGAGGCGCAAGCGACGGCGGCGGACGTGGGGCGCCGTCCCCGGCAGAAGGCGATCCGTGATGCGACGCTCTGTCTGGGCTGCGGCGTCTGCGTGGATGCCTGTCCCGTTGGCGCGCTGCGGATGGGCCCGCGCGGGCAGCGCGTCTACACGCCAGAGACGACCTTCGACCGCATCGTCGCGATGGCTATCGAGCGCGGCAAGTTGTCCAACCTCATCTTCGAGGATCAGGAGCTACTCAGCCATCGCGCGCTGGGGCGGGTGGTGAGCGTTCTGGAGAAGAGTCCGCCGGTGCAGGCCGCGCTGGCGATCCAACCGCTCCGCTCGACCTTCCTCTCGCTGGCGGTCAAGGGCGCGCACGGTCTCCTGGGCGATATCGTCGAGGAGATTTGACAAAAAAACACCTGATGGCTTTAACCATCAGGTGTTTCTTACGATACGATGGCGACGACCTAACCTACCTAAGCCGCTCAAGCTACCGAGGCCGCCAACGTATAGCCCGCCTCTGAGACTACCGCCTTGAAGGCCGCCACGTCGGCGGCATCGGGATCGTAGGTCACCTGAGCAGCCTCATCCTCCAGGCTCACCTGGACCTCCTTGACACCCTCGACGCCCTGCAAAGCCTTCGTCACGTGCTTGACGCACATCTGGCACGACATCCCCGCAATTTTGAATGTTTCTTCGCGCATCGTTAGCTCCTTTTTGTAATTAATTAACACTTCGTTCTCACTAACTTGACGAGTTATGTGGTAAGATTATACTTTAATTAACTATGGGTAAACTGCATACTAGGCCCGCATGCTTTTTCATGTCCTGACGAACGATGGAAGAGGGGGAATAAATGCCAACCTTGCGATTTAACAAAGAGTTGCCAGACTCAGAAGTATTTCGACAAAAGCTTTCACAGGCACTGTCCGAGACCAATCCAATCGACGATTTATTGACCCTATCCACCCGATTACACACTTTCGAGCGTCGATACAAAATGTCATCCAGCGACTTCTACCAACGCTACCAGGCTGGAGAGCTTGAGGATGAATTACAGCATTGCGTAGAATGGGTAGCTGTTTACGAATTGTTTACTAAAACGCGCCGAGTTCTCGAAGCAACACTGATGCGCGCCGCCATTCGGCCCGAACTCAGTGGGGTTGTAACTTGAATCTCTATCACCACCTCACTCGTTTAGAAACTATTCTCCGTTCACGAGAAGATTTCGACTTAGAAACCCTCGACATAATACTCACCAGCTTAGGCGCAGTGATCAAGGTGCGGATCAAATTCTATGATGGGTCACAACTAAGTATTAGTGAGCAAGTAGACGTAGGCACGGACCAACAAATCAACAGAAAGTCTTACAAGTTCCATTACCAAGCTGATGATGAGAAATTGATCTTTCGCTATGACAACGCGCCACATCATCGAAACCTCGCCACTTTCCCCGCGCACAAACACACAGAAGATGACGTGATTGAAGCTAGTCCCCCTGACCTCACCGATGTCTTGCGAGAGATTGATGATTTGCTTTACTCGTAAGCCTTCTGCACTCCTCTAACATAGCTTGCTGAACATCCTCACACAATGAGAATGATAGCCTCTGTTTGAACTCCTATGCAGAACCCCTTTTATCCTGCTTTTCTTCCGACTTGTTGATTTCCTTCTGACACACCGGGCAGAAGTAGGTGCTGCGCTGCCCCTGCACGATCCGCTCGATGGCGTAGCCGCAGCGCGGACATAGGTCTTCGTCGCGGTCGTAGACGTTCAAGCGCCGCTGATGGCGCCCCAGGCTGCCGTCGGGATAGACGTATTGGCGATCCTCAAGGCTCGTGCCGCCATTGATGATGCCCGCGCGCAAGGTGTCGACAATCGCCCTGTGCAGGCGCGTGATCTCCGCCGAGGTCAGCGTGTCGGCGCGGCGCTCCGGGTGAATTTGCGCCTGCCAGAGCGCCTCGCTGGCGTAGATGTTGCCGATCCCCGCCACGACGTGCTGATTCAGCAGCAGGCGTTTGATCTCGCCGCGCCGATTCTCCAAGCGCTCGGCTAAGTGCGCCGGCGTGAACGCCGGATCTAACGGTTCCGGGCCGAGGCGGGCCGTGACCTCTTCAATGTCCGCGACCAGGTAAAAGCGCCCGAATTTGCGCTGGTTGATGAAGAGCAGCCAGCGGTCATCGTCTAGTCGCATCGCCACGCGGAGGTGAGGAAAGGCTGCCGCCGCCTGGTCCAGGTCTGCGATCTCACCCGGCGACGCCACGCGGAAGCTGCCGCTCATCCGCAGGTGAACCAACAGCGTCTGCGCCATGTTCATGGCGGGCGCCATATCCATCGCGGGCGCCATATCCAACTCGAAGACGAGGAATTTTCCCCGCCGCCCCACCCTGTTGATGCGAGTGCCCGTCATCGCCTGAACAAACGCTTCCGGCGTGGGCCGGTCGATGGTCCCGGGCCACAACACCGCGACCTCGGTCACGGTTCGCCCGCCAACCGCGCGCGTCAGCATCTGAGCAATGGTTTCGACTTCTGGTAATTCTGGCATAGTCCTCTTAGTCGGGTAGTCAAAAAGATCCTGCTCCGCGTCGTTTTATCGGCGGCAGAGCAGGATCTCGCTTCATCACTTGAGTCTTGGAGACGTCAGTCCCTACTTCTTCCAGGTGGACCAGACCTTCCCGACCAGATCCTCGCCGGGTTTGAGCGTCGCATCGCCGGGCTTCCAGCAGGCGGGCAGCGCCTCATCCCGCTTGGCGTAGACGTACTGCGCGCCCTGCACTAAGCGCAGGATCTCGTCCACATCGCGGCCCATCGAGGCATTGAGCACCTCGGCCACCTGCAACACGCCGTCGGGATCGATGAGAAAGACGCCGCGCAGATCGCAGCCTTCGTCTGGATCGTAGACCATGTATTTCTTCCCGATCTTCCCCGCCTTGTCGCTCAACATCGGGTAGGGAATGCCGCCCTCGACCATCTTGGAAAGCTCGTGCTCCTGCCACGCCTTGTGAACATGGGGCGAATCGACGCTGACGGACATCACCTCGACGTCCAGCGCCTGGAATTCGGCATAGCGCTCCGCCACCGCCACCAACTCCGTCGGGCAGACAAAGGTGAAATCGCCGGGATAGAAAAAGAGCACGACCCAGCGCCCGCGATAATCGGAGAGCTTAAATGGCCCAATTTTTCCATCGATCAGCCCCTGCACCTCAAAGCCCGGCGCCAGTTGGCCCACGTGGGCCAGTTCTTGTGTAGTTGTTGCTTCTTCCACGTTATACCCCCTTAGGATGTATGTCCAACTATATGATTTCTTCTCTGCGTTTAGGCGTTATATATGCAAACCTTCCGGGAAGCATAGCTTCCCGGAAGGTAAAAGGTTAGCGCGGGTAGCCGAAGCGCGATTCGTAGCGCTGCATCAGGGTGTTGAAGTGGGTCTGCTCGGCGGAGGCCAACTGCATAAACATCTGCTGTGCCTCTGGATCTTCAGTCCGTTCCACACTCTGGGTATAGAGCCGGAAGAGCTTGTCCTCCACGCCCAAAGCGAAAATCAGGGCATCTTCCTCGGAGGGGTCGTCCGGCAGTTCCTCGATCTTGTCCAAATTGGAGGGGAAGACCACGGAGACTGTGTCGAATTCCTCGACGATGTCCATCTCGGAGATGGGCGACCAGCCCTTGCCCGCTTCCAGCGCCTCATACTGGCGTCTGATGTAATGGTAGTGGTCGATCTCGTCATCGGCCAATCGATTGAAAATCTCGGCGGCCTCCGGCGCGACGCTATCCGCAATCTCGCGGTAGAAATCGCGACCGTCCAACTCGAGCTTCATCGCCTGCTTCAATGCATTCTTCAATTCCATCACTGCCTCCTTATCAAATTTCAAGATTGAATAATATAGATAACTATCTACATTATATCGGAAACCTCAATGAGTGTCAAGAAACACAGGCCAAGATCATCACATCGATCTTGGCCTGGTGATCAAATCCTATCCTGTAAATTGCCGGCGTCAGGCCAGGGTGCAGATGGCGCCGGGCTGCTTGATCCGCAGCGCAAGCGTTTCCATCAGGCGGAAGAGATGCTCCAGGTCGGCGGTCTCGATAAAGCCGACGGAGGTATCCATCCCGATGGCCAGATCCACGTAGGTGGCCTGGCCGGCAAGGAGGATGACCTGGTCCTTGGGCATGACGGGCGAGGTGAAGACGCCGCCCTGCGCCTGGCGCTCCAGCAGTTCAATCTCCAAGATACCGCGCTTGCCGTGAACGCGATGGAGCTTCGAGGCCCGCGTGGGATGCATCGCCACGAAGTAAGGCCCGTAGAAGCCGGCGGAGACCAGCTCGGCGGTCGCGGCGGAGATGTCTGCCAGCGCCTGGCCCTCGTCATCCCAATCGCTCAGGGGGAGGGTCGTCCGTCCTTCGGTAGTGAGCAGGCCCGCGACGCCTTCCTCCTCATCGCCGTGGAAGATCAGGCGATCCTCGGCGAGCGCCATGTTTGTCGCCGCCGTGGCGATCGGGCCGATGTCGAAGGGCTGGCCGGCGTTCATCAACTCCAGATCCTTCACCGCGATGATGAATTTCTTCATCAGCGTGACCATGGGGAGCTGCCGCTTGATCTCGGCGCGCACGGGGGTCGTCTCATCGCGGCTGTAGGCGTAGAGCGGCACGGTATACGCGCCGAAGCCCAACGGCCCGTAGAGATCCAACATCCGCCGCCCAATGAGCACCTGTCCCACCGTCTCTCTGACGGTTGCATCCACCTGCTGCCACTGCTCCGCCGAGAGCGGAGCATCATCTCGCATCAAAATATCGGCCATTTTTCATCGCTCCTTTCGTTTCAGACTACCGATTGTCCACCCATCTGAGGCTGCCGCGGCCTTGCCTGCGGCGGTCTGGACTTTCTTTAATAATCGGGTGAAGAGTTGCTCGTGATAATCCTCCTGCCCGCGCGCGTCGTCCACGACGCTCTTGAGGTCGGGATCTTCCATCTGTGTCATAAACTCTTGGTACTGCGCCGCGGTCTCCTGCTCCAACTGCACGTCGGCCTCGAGCATCTCGACCGGGGTGTGCGGCAGGGTGACGCCGTGATGCTCTAGCGGCATCTCTGCGCCGAACTCGGCCAGCTCCTCGCCGAACCAGCCCATGTGCTGCATCTCATTGATGGCCTGCATCTCAAGCTCGCGCGAGATGTCGCACTCGGTATCCATCAGACGGAAGGAGTGGACGAGATATTGGAGCAGCGCCGCGTACTCGTGCCGCACGCCCCAATCCAAGGCGTTCTTATCGACCGGGGCGAGAGGCTCCGGCGCAGCCTCCTCGGTCGTATCCGGCTCGGATGCAGCTTCCGCCAGCTCACGGGCGGCCTTGTCGACGAAGTGAACGAAGTCGTCCTTGTGACGCAGTTCATCCGCCAGGATGTAGTCGAGATCAGCGCGTAGATCGGGATCGGTCACGCGGTTGAGATACTCGCGATACATTGTGATCGCGCGATCCTCGGCGGCGACGTCACGATTCATCCATTCGGGCGGCGCCGCGCCGGCCAGGTCGGTGAACCCCCGGTCGATGGTGGGGTCGCCGCCCAGACGGACGATCCAGCGCGAGAGGATCCAGAAGTGCCGCATCTCTTCGCGGGCGATGCCTTCGATTTCGCAGGCCAACTCGCCCTCGCCCATCCTATAAGCGTGGCGCAGATATTGAATGATCGCCGCGTGTTCATCCTGCGCCGCCGCCTGCAACATCCGAATCAACTCGGTGTTATCCAATTCAGCCATAAAACTCTCCTTATCAACGAACGTTAAAGCTCCAGGAACGAAAAGGATGAATTAAAGCGCGTGTATCTCATCCAAATCAAAAAACGTCAAGAAAAAAGCCGGGCGCGCCTCGTCCTGGGATTACCACCATGTGGGGCGCATCCGACTTCTCTCTACGATACGGATCTCGTCCGCCCGATGCACAACGCGATCTCAGGCAAGCTTGACCTCGGCGGAACCTTCCCACAACCCATGGATGTTGCAGTGTTCCAAGGCGATCAAGGCGCCGGGTTCTTCCACCGTCATCGAGAACGAGGCGATGGGGTGGGCGTAGGCCGGCCCATCGTTGGCGCCTTTGGCCGACGCGCCGTGCGCCGCGAAATCGAAGTGGGCGACCTGATAGATGAATTTGCCGCCTTCGGGCTTGAAATAGACATCGATCCAACTGATGTGGTGCTCGGTTGTGTTGGGGTGCGGGATGTGCTTCCCCACGCTGACGGTCACCATAAACGGCTCACCCGCCGCCACGGAGGATGGCAACTCAATCGCCGGGACGTGCTTTTCGTTCTTCCAATCTGCGCTCTGAATGTTCTCGCCAAATTTCATTGGGATAGCCTCCTTTTAGCATGGCTGATTGATGTTTGATACAAAGTTCAGTTAAAACAGTCAAACCCCACAATACCGTGCCCCCTCACCTCCTTTTCGCGAATTGACCGTTTTTAGAACAAATCGCCCACCAGCTCGCCCACACGATCCAAAAACAAGCGGTCTTCGTCTGTGAACGGCGACTTGGTGTGGGAATCAATGTCTAACTCTCCAATCAACTCGTCCTCTGAATTGAAGAGGGGAACGACAATCTCAGATTGGACGTCGGGGCTGCACGAAAGATAGTTATTCTCCCGCGAGACATCCTGGATCACGAACATCTCCTGCGCATCAGCGACCTGGCCGCAGACGCCCTCACCGAACGCGATGAGATCGTGCTCCGTCGGTTCGCCCACAAAAGGCCCGAGGACCAACTCCTGCTCGCCCTCTAAATCGACCAAATAGAACCCAACCCAATCGTAATACATCACCTCGTCCGCAAGCAACTGACAAATATCTTGTAATTTCTGCTCTCGCGGATCAGAGTTGTCCACAATCTTCTGAACTTCATCCAAGAGAGATGCGAATTGTTGTGATTTATCCATTAGAAACTCCTTTCCGTCGTCGAGTATCAGCAATTGATGATCAACGTTTATGACCCGCACGAGGAACGATGTTCAAATGCGGTCACAATGCATAGGGATCAAACATCTTCCTTAGTGTATCACACTCAGGATGAAGATCAATCGGATGCCGATGCATTCAGTCCCCAGCACATCGAGATGGCATCGACCGATGAGATTCGCCAGGCAGCTACCCGTCTGAAAGCTGAAGCGGGTGCAGGCGATGCAAGACCGCCTTTTCCCAATCAAGCGTCACCCCCTTTCTATCACGCACAATCTCAAAACGATTGCGTGCCGGGCGGATGGAACGGTTGACCGCAGCGATATTTCAGATATAGTTGTGTACTGACACGGTATTGCCCGATTTTCCTCATCTTAAGAAGTGAAAGGAGGCGCGATGAGTGAA
>CAZCAI010000002.1:3254-92049 GCA_964496595.1 uncultured Anaerolineales bacterium | reverse complement strand
GCTACTCCAATATCAAATCATCCATCTCGATGGTTAGTCCAGCGCCGTCCTGCTCTGGCAGATGGAACGGGCGACTCACACCCGCCGCCGGGCCGTCGGGAGCGTGCGTGACCACCCAACGGAACGGCCCCGCGCCGAATAGCGGCGCCGAGAGCCACCACGCTATCTCGCCATCTACCAGTGGCCCCCGCCATCCTTCCACATCGTGCCAGACCTCCTCGCCATCCTGCCACTGCACGACCGACCAGAGGCCGCGCGCCTCCGGCGTCGCGATGTGAACCCGGATATGCGCGCAAGGATGGCGTTCCATCTGCTCTTCCGAGGGAGGTGTGGGGCGTCCCGGCAGAACCGGCGGATCGATTTCGGGTGTGGGGGTAGGCGTGGGCGGACGAACCGGCGGCTGGTCGTTGGGTTGCAGCGTCGCGGCGTGCACCACGAGGGGGCAAAGTATCAGGCCGATAACCCCCAGATAGAGGATGCTCCGGCGCCAATCATATCTCAATAGTTGCTGTCTCATCGTACTTCTCCTTCTACATCATGTAGCCTACATGCGCGCCCGCAACCCTTCACCGGGGCCGAACTGGCAAGGCGCTCATCTCAAGAGCTGAGCCGGCGATAATATCGGGAGCCAACTGTCGCTCCTCCTCTCTGGACGAGACCAAGACCGGCCCGGAAATGTTGTTGTAGGTCGTTCCTAAGATCTCGTGCCCTTCCAGCACGCCGCCGTAGTCTGTCGCCATATTTGCAGAATCCACCTGGGCATAGATTGGTGTGCCTGCTGCTAATCCGCCGATGAAGTTGCTATCCTCCTCACTGTAATAGGCATCCCCCACCAAGAGCGTCAACATCTCGCCGGGGGCCAGTCCGCCATCCACCCCCCAGGCCATCCCCTCCTTGCAGAGGAACGGCCACACATCGTTGGGCTTCTGAGGGATAGGGTCGGGATCTACATAGACATCGACCCAAAAGTTGTTGGCGACGGCTTGGGCGCCGCGATTCTGGATCACGACGCGGATCTGATCCGGTGTGGCGGTGATGGATACCACGATCAAGTCCGGGGCCGGAATGAAGTTCTGTGTAATCAGCGGCAGGTAGATCGTCTCAGATCTCTCCTCGGCGCCGAACTCCTTGACCTCCAACCGGAAGCTCGTGCTGGCTTGAGCTTCGCCGTCATCGACGGTGATCGTAATGCGTGCGGTCCCTGTTAATCCCGGCGTGGGCACGATGGAGACCGTGCGCGCCGCGCCGCTCCCGCCAAAGCTGAAGGCCTCTGGCGGCGCCAACGTCGTATCCGAGGTCGCCGCCGAGAGCGTCAAATCCTCCAGCGGCGTGTCGATATCCCCAATGGTGAAGGGAATCGGCGGCGTCGCGGTTCCCTCCAGCAGGCTTTGATCCGCAATCGCCGAGATGGTGGGGGAATCGTTGACCGGCGTTACCGTCAACGTCACCTCTACGATATCCGATGTGAGGTTGCCATCGTCGGCGCGATAGCTGAAGGCGTCGGCGCCGTAGAAATCCGCCGCCGGCATATAGACGAAGCCGCCGTCGGCGCTCAACTGTAACTCCCCATGCGCCGGCGACTGCTCTAATATCGCTGTCAGGGCGTCATCGTCCTCATCCTCATCGTTAGCGAGCACACCAGGGGCCGCGATGACCAGCGGCGTATCCTCCGGCGTCTGATACGTATCCGCCACGGCGATGGGGGCGTGATTCCCCACGCGCACCGTGAAGGTCGCCGCGTCGCTGGCCGCCAGTCCGCCCGGATCGGTGGCTGTGAAGACCAGCGTCTCGCGCCCCACCCAGTCCGCATCGGGCGGGGTGATCGTCGCCACGCGATCCGCTATCGTCACGCTCAACTCGACGTTGCCGCCGAAGCTCCAACTCAGCTCGGCCTCAGCGTTGTCCACATCGCTCACGTACTCGTCTAAGACAATAGTCGCAAAGCTCTCGCCTGCCGAGATCGATTGATCTGGAATATCCGCCACGATGGGCGGGTCGTTCACCGGCGTGACGGTGACCACGACCATCGCGAGGTCTGTGCCGCCGTGGTCATCGCTTGCGATGTAGAGGAAGGTGTCTTGCCCGTGGAAATCCGCCGTGGGCGTGTAGGTCAGAAGCTCGCGGCTGTGGATGACGACGCCATGCGCGGGTTGGATCACGGCCATAACGGATAAGGCATCGCCATCGACGTCGGTATCATTGGCCAGCACGTCTATCACGATGGGGGCGTCCTCGGCGGTGGTGGCTGCATCGTCCATTGCAACCGGCGGATCGTTCACGGGCGTGATGGTTATGCTCACCCGCGCCGTGTCCGTCAGCCAGCCGTCGCTGACCGTGTAGGAGAAGGCGTCCTCGCCGTTGAAGTCAGGCGCCGGCATATAGGCCACCGCGCCGCCATAGTTGGTCGTCGCGCCATGGTTCGGCTGTGTGACGGCGACCACGAATAGCCGATCCCCATCGACGTCCATGTCATTCGCCAGCACGTCGACGATGACGAGGGTGTCTTCGGACGTTGTCGCTACATCCGGCTGCGCCACGGGGGCGTCATTCACGTTATCGATGTCAATATGCACCGTCGCCGTATTCCCCCAGGTCACGCCGTCGCTCACGCGGTAGATAAAGTGATCGTACGCCGTCTCGCCGCCGTCGTGGGTGTAGGTGAAGCTGCCGTCGGATTGGAGATCGAGCGCGCCGTGCGCCGCGTCGCTGATCAAGGTCGCGATCAAAGTATCGCTATCCACGTCCACGTCATTGACCAACACGCCGTCCGCCGCTGCGATGATAAGCGCCCCGCCCTCATCCACCGTGTAATAGTCGTCCATCGCCACCGGCGGATCGTTCACGGGCGTGATGGTGAGCGTCACCGTTGCCAGGTTACTGACCGCCGCGCCATCGGTGGCCCGGTAGGTGAAGGTGTCGCGCGTGGTCTCGCCGCCGTCGTGGGTATAGGTGAAGCTGCCATCGGGTTGGAGATCGAGCGCGCCGTGCATCACATCGCTGACCAGGGTGACCGTCAGCGTCTCGCTATCGACATCGTTATCATTCGCCAGGAGGCCGGCGGTAACATCGACGCTCAATGTATCGCCTTCAGCCAACGTATAGGCATCATCCGTCGCGATGGGCGGGTCGTTCACCGGCGCGATGGTGAACGTTACCGTCACGATGTTGCTCTCCGCCATCCCGTCGCTGGCGCGATAGGTGAAGTGATCGTGCGTGGTTTCGCTGCCATCGTGGGCGTAGGTGAAGCTGCCGTCCGGGTTCAGCGTCAGGAGGCCGTGGGCCACATCGCTGACCAACACCGCCGTCAGGACGTCGCTATCGACATCGCTGTCGTTCGCCAGCACGCCTGTCGTGGCCGAAACGACTAGAGTAGCGCCCTCGTTGAGGCTGTAAGCATTGGGGGCCGCGACCGGCGCATCGTTCACCGGGGTGATGATGAAGGTCACTGTAGCCACCCGGCTATTGACCATGCCATCGGTGGCCTGGTAGGTGAAGTGATCGCGCAGGGTCTCGCTGCCGTCGTGCGTGTAGGTGAAGCTGCCGTCGGAGTGAAGCGCGAGCGCGCCGTGCGCCACGTCGCTGACCAGGGTGGCCGTCAGTGGATCGCCCTCCGGGTCGCTGTCGTTAGCCAGCACACCCGTCGCGGTATCCGCCGCTAAGGCGGCGCCTTCCGCCAAGCTGTAACGATCATCCACGACCACGGGGGCATCATTGATCAAGCCGACGGTCAACGTGACGGTGACCAGGTTACTCATCGCCGCGCCATCGCTGGCGCGATAGGTGAAGTGATCGCGCGTAGTCTCGCTGCCGTCGTGCGTATAGGTGAAGCTGCCATCGGGTTGGAGATCGAGCACGCCGTGCGTCACATCATCGACCAGCGCCGCCGTCAGGACGTCATCTTCTGCGTCACTATCATTGTTCAGAACGCCATCCGCAACCGGCACGACGAGCGTCTGGCCCTCGTCCACGCTGTAGGCGTCCGAGCGCGCGACCGGCGCATCGTTCACCGGGGTGATGTGCAACGTGACGGTCGTAACCGCGCTATCGTCCATGCCATCGGTGGCCTGGTAGGTGAAGTGATCGCGTGTGGTCTCGCTGCCGTCGTGGGCGTAGGTGAAGCTGCCGTCGGGTTGGAGGTTGAGCGCGCCGTGCGCCACATCGCTGACCAGCGTGGCCGTCAAGGGATCGCCCTCGACGTCGCTATCGTTGGCCAACACGCCCGCATCCACCGTCACCGTCATGGCGGCGCCCTCGTCCACGGTGTAGGCATCCGGCGTCGCGACCGGCGCATCGTTGATGGGAAGCACGGTGACGACGACCAGCGCCATATCGGAGCCGCCGTGGCCGTCCTCGACCGTGTAGATGAAGGTGTCCTGCCCGTAGAAGTTGGCGTGCGGCGTGTAGGTGAGCAGATCGCGGTTGTGGATGACGGCGCCGTGCGCGGGCTGGATCACCGAGGCGATGTGCAAGGGATCGCCGTCGACGTCGGTATCATTGGCGAGCACGTCAATCGCGATGGGGGTGTCCTCGTCGGTGGCGGCTGTGTCATCCTGCGCGACCGGGTCATCGTTCACGGGCGTGACGGTGATGGTCACCTGCGCCGTGTCCGTCAGCCAGCCATCGCTGGCGGTGTAGGTGAAGGTATCCTCGCCGTTGAAGTCGGGCGCGGGGGTGTAGAGCACCTCGCTAGTGAGGTTGGTTACGACGCCGTGAGTGGGCTGTGTGACCGCCGCTATGTGCAGCGGATCGTCGTCTCCGTCCGTGTCATTGGTCAGCACATCTATCGATAGGGGAGTGTCCTCGCCGGTGGCGGCCACATCATCGTTCGCCACCGGCGCCTCGTTCACCTCATAGATCGTGATGGTGACCGGATTGCTGTCCTCCGACAACGGCGCGCCATCATCGTCGGTTCCGGCGGCGGTGATGGTGTCCGTCACCGCGTCGCCCGGAGCGCCGACGATGGTCTCGGTGAAGGTGCAGGTGTACGCATCCCCCGGTAGCAGCGTCTGGGGCAGGCTGCACGTACCCTGGCCGTCTAGCGGGCCGTAGACGTCATCGACCAGGCTCTCCAGCGTCACCACGTCCACGGCGCTGAGGTTCTCCACCCGCACGGTGAAGGTGACATTCCCACCCGGCTCCGGCACGCTCAGCGGTTCCCCGCTCTTGAGGACGGCGATTTCGGAGGGGAGGTCGGTAATGGCGACGGTGGCATCGGCGGACGCCTGAGCGAGGTTGCTTTCATCATCCGAGACGGTAGCCGTGACGACATCCGTCTCCACATCGCCGGCATTGCCGCTCACAACGGCGCTGAAAGCGCAACGATAATCATCCCCGGCCGCGATGGCTTGGGGCGCGACGCACGTACCGTGGCCCGCCAGGTCGCCATATACATCATCCAGCAGCGAAGTGAGGGTGATCGTCTCCTCGCTGGTGTTGGTCACCGCGATGGTAAAGGTTACCTCTCCGCCTGGCTCTGGGAGATGGGTGGGGTCTGCGGTCTTGTTGACCTCCAGTGTGGGCAGCACATCCACGAAGGCTGTGTCTGTGGCTTCTACGCTCAGGCCCACGATAGACGCCCATCCCGTGACTGTCGCGCTGTTGGTGAAATCGCCGCTCACATCGCTGGCGCTACAGACATAATCCAGACTGTCGCCGGCGCTCATGCTTCCAAGCGTTTGGGTACAGTCGGGCAGCAGGGGATCGGCGACTTGAACATTCGATAACGGTACATCGCCCGTGTTTGTCACGGTGATGGTGAAGCTGACTGCCGATCCGCTGGCGATGGTTTGGAGATCTGGGGTTTTGGCGATAGCGATGGCAGGATGGACCACGTCCACAACGATATTGGCGGTGTTGTTCATCGGGTCGGGATCGAAGGTGTCGCTGGTTACGTCGGCCTGGTTATGGAATGTCCCCGTCGTGGTCGGCGTGACGACCATCGTTACTATCGCCGCCGCATCGGGGGCCAAGCCGCCCAGATCACAGATGATGGTAGCTGCTCCCGTGCAACTTCCCTGGCTGGGCATGATTGCCCCCAAGGTCACGGCGGCGGGTAACGCATCTATTGCCTCCACGTTCACCGCATCCGATGGCCCCTGGTTGGTGATGGTCAAGGTGTAGGTGATGGCGCGTCCCAAGCTCGCAACATCGGATGAAGCTGTCTTAGTGAGGGCCAGATCGGCCGCCGGAATGGCGGACAGGTTGGCGGTATCTTGATCGTCTTCATCTGCGACGTCGTTGCCCGGCGTCGAATCCGGGTCGTATTGATCTGCGAAGAGCACCTGGGCGGTGTTCGTGATCGACCCTGCGGCGTTGACTGTAGCCGTGATGACCAGGGTCGCGACGTCGCCGCCGGGCAAGGCGGGTACCGTCCAGACGTCCGCATCATAGGCGCCCACGCTGGGCGAGGCAGCGTCCAAGGTCAACTCGGCGGGTAGCTGATCTTCTACCCGGATGGTGGTCGCCTCGTCCGGCCCGTCGTTGGTCAACGTGAGTGTGAAGACGACCTGGTCGCCGACGTAGGATTGATCGTCGTCCACACATTTATCGAGCGCCAGGTCGGCCTCGGCTATGCTGGCGAAGGCATCGGGATCGCTCTGGTTATGGTAGCTGGTCAGCAGCCAGGCCTCGCTGCGGGCCACATCGGAGAGCCGCACTTCGTCGATGATACCGTCGAAGAATTGGTGATCCTCGCCGGCCTCGCTGCCCTGATGCGCGAGCGACGCGCCGATGACGGTCGGCAAGGCGTTCGTCAAATCGCCGTATTCTCCAACCACTAAGCCGCCATCCAGACCATCGTTGACGTAGAATTGCAGCGAGTTGTCGGCGTGGTAGACCATGGCAACGCGGTACCACTGATCGTAGCTGTAGGTTGGCGTCCCTTCGTAGGCGTGGTAAATGCCCATGCCGTCATCGATGCTGGCATCCCGGAATTGCCATTGCCCGCTGGCGTTTGCAATCTTGAACTGCCAACCGGGATATTGTCCACCTGCGCCCGTGCCCCGGTTGTTGATGATCCGCGCGCCGCCGGAATCCGGCACTGAGCGGGGATAGATCCAGGCTTCCGCCGTAAAGCTGCCCGCGCCGAATTGCAAGCTGTCGGCGTCGGGCACGCGAATGTAGTTGTTCACTCCATTGAATTCGTCGGCGCCATCGATCCACCCGGCAGCGCTCTGGTCGGTGACGGCAACGGTTGTGCCATCGTTGGCAAAGGCTGTCGAGTCGAAGTGATGACCGGCTGTCTCCTCCAGGTGCTGCACCATCACGTGATGCTCGTCCCACACGCCCGCCGCGTTCTCTTGATTTTCCGCGCCGAGGTTGCCGTAGTACATGTAGAGAATCGTGTCCTCCGTCGCAGAGAGGAAAGGCACGCGCACCCACGCGATCAGAGATCCGGTCGTCTCTGTGTAGATCTCTAACTCATGGTCGAGCCTGACGCCAAACAGGTCGGTGAAGAAGATGTCGTCGCCATCGCCCTGGGCCAGGGCGACCAGGTCGGCATCCGTGAGTTGAATCAAGGCCGGGAAGTTGACCAGATCATCCTCTACCTGGGTGTGATCGATGACGATCATGCGGCGGTAAAGCCACGCATCCTCATACCAGCCGCCGGCCTCCCGCTCTGTGGTAAAGGTGAGGGTCTGACGGGTGATGTCGCTGCCCTCGCTCACCTCGATGGTCCAGGTGTAGGGCGTGTAGTAGGTCAACGCTTCTGAGAGAGGAACTGTGTAGCGCCCGTCGCCCACGCCGGCGTCCGCGGCAGCGCCGATGTTGGGCGTGACGATGACGGTGTAATCCATCGACCCGCCGCCTGGATCATAGAGATCGAAGCTCAGTTCAGAGAGGGAGAGCGGGACATCCGAGGCGCTATCCGCCGGGATAGGATGCTTGATCTGAGGCGGGTCAGCGCTCGACTCCTTCTCACCCACATCATAGAAGGCGTCGTTATGTTGGTTGTTGTAACTCGTGGAGATCCAGCCGGCGCTGCGCGCGATATCAGAGAGCCGCACTTCATCAATCACGCCATCGAAGAACTGCTTATTGTCGGCGCCTTCCACGCCAGCGTCGGCAATCGCGCCCCCGATGGCGGTAGGCAGATTGTTGGTGAGATCGCCATAGGGGCCGATCTCCAAGTTGCCATCGACAGCGCCGTTCAGGTACACGATCATCTCATTATCCGCATCGTAGACCATCACGACGTGATACCACTGGTTGTAGGGATAGGTGACGGCGCCATCATAGGCCATAAAGTTGCCGGTCGCGTCGTCTACCACGGTCTCGTCGAAGCGCCACCGCCCGGCATCGTCCTGAATCTTGAACTGGTATCCCTTGTAGTGCCCTCCCATGCCGGTGCCGCGATTGTTGATGATCCGCGCGCCGCCGGAATCCGGTATCGACTGGGGATAGATCCAGGCTTCGGCGGTGAAGCTGCCCGATCCGAATTGTAGGGAGGCATCATCGGGGATGCGGATATAATCATCCGCGCCATCGAACTCATCCGCGCCGTCGATTGGCCCCGACGTATCTTGATCGGTGACGTTGACCGTTGTGCCGTCGTTGTGATAGGCCGTCGAATCGAAGTGATCGCCCGCTGCTTCCGCCAGGTGATGCACCATCACGTAGTTGTCGTCCCACGTGCCGCTCACATCCTCTTGGTTATCCGCCGCAGGGTTCCCAAAGTACATATAGAGGATCGTATCCTGTGTGGAAGAAAGCTCCGGGATGCGCACCCAGGCGATGAGATGGCCGGTCGTCGCGGTGTACACTTCGATCTCGTGACTTAATTGGACGCCATATTCATCCGTAAAGGCGATGTCATCCCCATCCGCCTGGGCATAGGCCGCCAGGTCCGCGTCGGTCAGCTCGATCAGGAAGGGGAAGTCCACCAAGTCCTCATCCACCTGATGGTGGTCGATAATGATCTCCTTGCGATGCAGCCAGTTCTGATCCCACCAGGAACCGGGCGCGGAGCGCGTCGTGAAGGAGTAGATGGATGTCGTCTGGCTGCTGTCGTCGGCGACCACCACGCGCCAGCGATAGAGCGTCATATATTCGGCCATCGTCATGGGCGTGGCGGTATAGGTCCCGCTGACCACAGACGCATGCGTGGCAATCTCCTGCCAGGCGCCCGACGCATCGGTCTCGAAGGTCACATTGAGCAGGTCTCCGTCCTGGTCATCGACGTCAATCGAGAGTGTGGGATTGAGCGCCACGTGTACGGCGCCAGCAGCGGGTATGGGGTTGGTCATCGTAGGCGGATAGTTCGCCGGGCGCGTGGTAAACTGGTAGCTCTCCACGACCGTCTCGCCGCTGCCGGCATCCGTCGCGCTCACGCGCCAGGGATAGGTCGTGTCGTAGGTTGTGGCCGCCAACGTGCCGCTGATCGCGCCCTCACCTGCGGGCAGCGCGCCGCTTGCGACGGTCTGCCAGGCGCCGTCCATCTGGATTTCGATCTCCCACGTGACGGCGTCGCCCTGAAGGTCATTGATGTAGGCGGATAAGGTCGGATCAAGCGCGACGTTGGCGGCGAGGTTGGCCGGCTGCTCATCCCAAATCAAGGGCGGATCGGCGCCGTAGGTAATATCGAGCGTTACGGGGGCCAGATCGGTCGGCGTGTTGCTCTCGATCCACTCATTGCCGTTCGGGCTGGTATGCTTGGCGGCGGAGCTATCGTTCGATGACACCTCGAAGGTTCCGTATTTCTTGCTGAGGGGAAACATCTTGAAGATGTCCATATAGTCGGAGAGATCCCGTCGCAAGGTCAGGCTGTACTCGTTGCCCTGGATACTATCGACGGTGAAGGCCGCGTTGCGCCCCATCAGCATGGGCGCGTGGTAGATGATGCGCGCCATGCCGAATTGATTGCCGTCAATACGCGAGGTCATTGTGATCGCGCCATCGGACGCCGCCATCGTCGTCGGATCCAGCCGGAAGTCCGTCCATTCGTATTGCTCCAAGGTACCCGCGTGATCGTACCACGCGCCGTTCAGCGAGAAGCCAAAGTTATCGGTCGTCTCGCTATCTCCCGCGCGCTTGATACTGAAGAGCGTCACATCATAGTCGGTGGCGTCCAGGAAATTGAGATACCCCTGTAGGAACCAGGCATCCGCGTCATTCGGCGCGGTGTAGGCGCCGGTGATTGTCTCGTAGGTTGTGCCCAAAGTATGCGAGATCACGCGCTGAGTGCTGCCGGCCAACGTGCTGTACTGCGAGCGTGTCCCCCAATCGCTGACGCTCATATCCAAGAGGAGCCGTCCATTGCCAGATGTCGACTTAGCCGTCATTTCGACCACGTACGTGGCCCCAGGGACGGCGGCGTGGGTCGTGCCCACGGGGAAGAAGTGATAGGGCTGGCCGGTGCGTCCATCCTCGTGATAAGCGGAGCCGCCGCCTTGGAACTCGCTCCCTGGGTACTTGGGGGGGAAATCCAAATCGGCCGGGCCGTGGACGGTCATCCCCGGCTTGTTCGGCGTCGCCTCGGCATATTCATCATCCCCAAATCCGAGGATGTTTTCCCCGCCCCAGGACGTGCCCTCCGTAGCCAACGTAGGATCATAGAACAGCTCCATCGGCTGCGTTCCGATCAACTCCAGGGTCATTTTGGGTGAGAAGGCCTTCATATCCGTGACCTGGATTTCGCCATCTTGAAGAAAGACCGGGAAGCTGTACCAATCCTGCGCGTTCTCATCATAGGTCGTCTCGACTGCCCAATCGTGATCGTAACCGGAGACCCAGTGGCCGCCGGATCCGTTGTTCTCCCAAGTCCGCGTGGATATACCATCCGGCGCAACTGAATAAATGACAATGCGATCCTCTTCGAAGTAATCCCCCCAATCTGCCTGCGCGTATGGCATTGAGAAGACCATCTCGTGCCCAAAGTCTTCCACGGGATAGGCCAGGCCGGTACTGTGATCGCTCTGGTACCAATCCAGCATGTGCTGATGGCCGTGGATCCACATCTTGACCTGAGGATTGTTGCGGAAGAACGCAGCCCACCACGCCCGATCCTGTTTCCCGCGATACGAACTGCCTGCTCCGCCATCGTGAATCGTGGTATCCTCAATCGCTTGATGGGAGAAGATGATCGTTGTGTTATCGGGGTAACGCCGCGTCATATACGCCACATATTCGTAGATGATGGGTTTGGTGTAGTGATGATAGTCGGTCTCCGGCAAGGCCAGAAAGAGGATGTTGTTCTTCATAAATGCGTAGGGATAGCTGTTCATTTCCGTTGCATCGATGATGGCCCGCACCAGTTTAAAAGGATCATCGCTGTTCTCAGGATAGCCGCTATGGCTCTCGCCATAGTAGTCGTTCAGGTCATGGTTGCCGGAGATCGTCATAAAGGGCATATTCACATGCTGGATCAGGTAAGCCTTGATGTTGTTGTAATATTGATCGTAGCGGGCGGGGAGATGTTCGCCCTCGACATAGGCCGTCGAGTGCATAATCAGATCTCCCAGGTGTAGGACGAAGTCGCAGGGCATCGTGTTGCTCATCACGTCCTGAGCCAGGCTATCCATATGCTCGGCCATGCCCCAGCTGGGGGCCTCGATCATTGCCCCAACATGCGTGTCCGCGAAGGCGGCGAAACTGATTTCGTTGTGCAGGGTCTCGAAGCTGAAGGTTTCTTCAACCCACATGCCGCTCCCGGCATCTCGCGCCCGCACGCGCCAGAGATAGACGGTGTCATAGGCGTCCGCCCCCGTAGCCGTCCCGGAGATCGTGCCCGAGCCGCCCGTCAGCACGCCGCTGTTGACTGTCTGCCACGTCCCGCCGATGTTGATCTCGATCTCCCACTCGATATCCTCGCCTTGTTCATCCAGCAGATCGGCGCGCAAGATCGGGTTGAAGTGCACGTACAGCGCGCCATCCTCCGGCGCCTCATTTGAAATCGAGGCCAGGTCGCGCTCTGTGGCGAAGGTATATGTTCTGGTGATCGCGTGTGTACCGTCGGTCGCGGTGATGGCCCAGCTATAAGTCGTCTCGTAATCCAAACCCGATACAGCCACCGTGTAGGTTCCCTCGCCCACGCCGCTCTCGGAGCGCGAGCCGATATCGGGCGTCGTGACGACCTCGAAATCCATAGAATCGCCCTCGGGATCTTTGAGGTGGAAGCTCAACTCCGAGAGCGAGACCGCCACGCCAGAGGTTCCATTGGCAGGGCTCTCGTCCGAAATGACGGGCGTATCGACTGCTTGCTCCTCTCCAATGGTGAGGAACGCGCCGGGAGCGCTCATATTCGCGTACTCGGCGAAGAGCCAGGCGTCGCTCCTGACGACACGCGAGACTCGCACCTCATCGATCAGGCCGTCCATTGGGTTATTCTCAGATCGATCCGTACCGATTTTATAGGTGTCGTCCTGCCTGTTCCAGTCCGCGCCGGCCCAAGCGGCCATGCTCTTCGACTGGATCGGAACGCCATCCACCCAGAATCGCATCACGCCATCGCGATCTGCCGTCACGCCCACGTGATGCCATTCGAAATCCCCCACGGGATCGCCGGTGGATTGAAAATCGAAGCTGTTGCCCGGCGATAGGAATCGTAAATTCCCCGCATCCTGGTACAACGTGCCAAAGTAAACCCCTTTAGTCCCAGTCGAGCCGGCGGCCCAAAAGCCCTGGACATCCGAGATGTTGTCCCGCTTGATCCACGTGAAGATGCTAAAATCTTGATGGGGGCCATAAATATCTAATGAGGCATCTGCTCCCACATCGATGAACTCATCGGCGCTGGGGAAGTCATCGGCGCCATCGACCTTTCCCGTTGCGTCCTGGATCAAGCCGTTTTGGGCGGCGCCGTCGTTGGCGTACGCGGTGCTGTCGAAGTGCGTGCCGGAGGTCTCATTGAGATGTTGCACGATGACAAAGTCATCATCCCAAACCGCCGTGGCATTTTCCTGATTGCTCGCGGCGGGATTGCCGTAGTACATATATAGCACCGTGTCCGTGGTCGAAGAGAGTTGGGGGATCCTCACCCAGGCCACAAGCGCGCCCGTAGCACTGTCGAAGTACTCGATTTCATGGTCTAACTTCTGGTCGCCGGCGTCAGCGAAGACAATATCATCGCCATCCGCTTGAGCCTTAGCCGCCAAATCTCCATCGGCGTCAAGGCTAACCAGAAGTGGAAAGTCGGTAAGGTCCGCATCCACCAGATTGTGATCCACCCGCAGTTCTCGACGATAGGGCCAGGCGTTATCATACCAGGCGAACGTCGGGGACGTTGAAAGCAGTAGGGCCGCGATTAAAACACCGGCAATTACGTTTGTGATCACAAAGACCCACCTGCGGTTCAAGCCAAGATCCAACCTCCGGATTTTAATATTCATTTCTATGCCCTCCATTTGAAGCTCCCTTTAAGGTTGCCATTGCCACAAAATATCTTTACGCTTAACAAGCGAATGTTTTCGGCGCTGAGGACAAGGTCATGTACAAAAGCGCCATGTTCATTTGGATCCGATAAGCCCCAGCCGCCGAGAAACATCGCCATGGGAATCATCAAGCCAAATGTCATTGGGGGAATGATACACTTACGAGGCGAACCGCCGCCCGCCACGACGAGGAGTGTCATGAAATGGGCGCCGGCTGTTGAGAGGCCAGACCGAATAACCATATCCCTACGGCACACGTTGATCGGGATAGCCATTGCTCCCTCAAGATCAACGTCACGATCTTTAGCAGCCAACAGCGTTTCACTGTTCTCCCTCCCAATCCGCCGTTTGCTGTGGGCAAGGGCAAACGCCGGCTCCCCTTAAGAACATTTAGCCAACACGCTATTCTCCTATTTCTCTATTCCCATTCTAAGGAGAAGAGGTTGCATGAATGTATTAAAAATCTTAGAACACTCTTAAATCGAAGCGCGTTATTTCCTGGACAGGCGCCACACAAGCATGAAAAAAGCCCTCCGGTTTGTACCGGAGGGCCGATTTAGCTTTGGGTCAGCTGAGGGGGTTAGGGGGATGACGACCGCATCACCAGCGGGAGGTAGATGGTCCCGCCGCCATCCGCCGGGACGATGATCATCGTTGGGATGTCCAAGACATTATTCCCCATATCAGGATCTACCTCCAAACTCGTCGCCGCGAGGGCGCTGGTCACCCCGCCGCTGGCGTCGATGTCTTTCGCCTCAAGCGTCATCGTCACCCACGCGGTTTGATGCAGGGCCAGCTCGTCCCACGTGCACGTGATGATCCCATCGGCGGCCTGACAGCTCCCGCCCGCCAGGCCCACCTCGGCGGAGACGTAGGACAACGCCGAGGGCAAGGTGTTTGTGAGGCGGACGCCCATTGCCGTGGACGGCCCACTGTTCGTCACCGCGACGGTGTAGGTGAGCTGCTGCCCCGCCGTGACGGTCGCCGTGGCCTGGATCAGGCCCACGCTCAGATCGGCCGCCGCGTTCACCGTTGTCGTCTCGGGGGCGCGATTGTCGCCGGCGTCCAATTCCGCCTCCGCCGCGATGGCGGTTGCTGTCGCTTCCAACGTCCCACGTGCCTCCGGGTTGACCGTCACGTAAATCGTCGCGGTCACCGCGCCGCCCGCCGGGATCGCGCCCAAGCTGTAGGTGATCACGCCCGGCGTGGCGAGGAACGGCGTGCCCTGCACCGTCTCCGTCGAGGAGTAGACGACCTCGGCGGGTAAGGTGGCCGTGAGCGCCACACCGGTCGCCTCATCCGGGCCAGCGTTGGCGATGATCAAGGTGTAGGTCAGGCGCTCGCCCGCCGTGACGGGATCAGGATCGTCCGATAAAGTGACCTGCAAATCGACCGCCGGCGCCACCTGCGTGCTGACCAACAGGGCGTTATTCCCGACCACGTGATCATGCTCCGCCGCCATGACGTCGACGGTGTTCTCCGCCGGGCCGCTCTGCGTCGCGGTGGTCGCTATAGTGACCGACATCCCCTCGCCCGGCGCCAATTCGCCCAGATCGCACATGACAATACCGTCTGCATTTTCACAGAGATCGGCGAGTACCGCGTTAAATTCGACGTTCGCGGGCAGGGTGTCCGTGAGGCGCACGTGGGTCGCCGGCGACGGCCCGGCGTTGCTGATCTCGATGGTGTAGGTGAGCGGCGCATAGAGCGCCACTGTCTCCGGCGCGTCGAGCGCTGCCACGCGCAGATCGGCCTTGGGTGTGAGCGAGGTGTGCAGCTCGGCGATGTTGTTGCGCCGCCAGGGATCGGCGCCCTCGGCGATTACCTCCACGTGGTTGGTGAGGGTCAGTACCTCGGATGGGGCCATCACGGCGACGGTCAGCGTCTCCTGCGCGCGCACGGCCATCGCGCCGAGGGTGCAGGTCACCACGCCGCCCACGGGCGCATCACAACCCGGCGAGGCCGAGATGAAGGTCGCGCTCACCGGCAGGGTATCGCGCACCACGGCGCCCAATGAATCATCCGGGCCATCATTGGTCACCACGATGGTGTAGGTCACTGGTGCAAGCACGTAGTGCGGCGGATCAGGGGCGAGTCCCATCGTCACGGAGAGATTAGAGGACGGCGCGACCTCCAACTCGTACGTGGTCACCTCGTTGCCCGGATTCCAATCCTCCGTAGATGAGGATACTTCCGCCCGGCTCTGCAACCATCCCTGTGATATCGGCATCACGACCACCGTGGCAGAGACGACGGTATCGCGTGCCATCGCGCCCCAGTCGCACGTCATCTCATTGCCATTGCGCGTGCAATCCCCCGTCGGCGCCAGCGACGCAAACTCGACCGTGAGCGGCCAGGTGTAGGTGAGCGTCACATCTTGCGCCGTCGCGGGGCCGACGTTGTGGACGGCGACCGTGTAGGTCAGCGGAAAACCCTCCGCCGCCGGGTTCGGCGTCCCTTGGATCGTGGCCCAGATGTCCGCCGCCGGTTCCAGGGTCGTCGTCTCTGGCTCCGACGCTGCGAGAACGTACACCCCGCCGGAGAGCGCCAGCACCTGATTGGTGATCACGCCTGTGACATCGGTCTTGACCTGAAGGGTCGCCGTGGCGGTCTGGCCGATATCCATCGCGCCGAGATCGCAGGTCACCGTGCCGGTGGTCGCCTCGGTGCAGCCCGTCCCCTGGCTGACCGCGCCGCTCACATAGCGAACGCCGGCATCCAACGTATCGGAGATCACCAGTTGGCGCAGGGGCGACGGCTCGATGTTGGTCACCGCGATGGTGTAGGTTAAGAGCGCACCGGCCAGGCTGGGATCATAGGGGGCGTCGGTCTGTGTAAGCTCCAGATCGGTCACGCAGACGAAGGCCGGCAGCACCGGGTCATACACCACATCACCGAAAATCTGATCGGAGGGATCGCTATCGCCCCACCAATTCTCAGATGCATCGATCTGCTCACCCGTATCGTTGACCAAATTGAAGCCGACGTTGTCAAACAATCCGCTGCCCAACACGAAGAGCGATCCGCCGTTGACGCGGACGCCATCGCCATGACCTTTGTCCGCATCACCGTTGCCGCTGACCTCGGAGCAGAGCAAATCTAAATGTCCCGCGTTCAGCTCAATGCCCGTCCCGATGTTGTCGTACAGTTCGCTGCTCGTCATCGTGACAACTGAGGCGGCCCCATCAATGTAGAGGGCTACATCATGCCTTTCATCGCCTCCATTATCATACAAGTCCGTGTTGTCGATAACGACGCGACTATTCATCAAGTAAATACCATAATCGGGAGAGGCTCCAATTGTTCTATCACTTACTAAGATAATGCTGCTGTGAGCGATGGATACTTCGCCGGTCAGGGTATTCGTGATGGCGATATTGCTTTGCACCCCTAAGCTATTTTCATCGCCGCCATAGCGCACTACCGTGTGTTGGAGATCCCCTGTTCCACCGACAAAGACCAATCCCCCCCATTGCCCCGTATCAGAATCATTTATCGAGGTGAAGGTGATGGGCTGGGTCACACTACCGATAGCATCTAAGCGCCCGCGCACCGCGAGTTCGTTCGCCCCCATCACGGCGACGCCCGGCTCGACGGTCAACGTCGTATCGGGCGCCACTTCCAATGTCATCCCCAGTTCATAGCCGAGTAAGCCCGTCTGGGCCGTCAACGTGGTATCTGTGAGGATCTCCGCGCCATCGATTAAGATCCGGCGCGCCTTGACCGCCTCCCCGGAGAATTCATTCTGCGTCACACTTGCGATCAGCGCCGGGGGAATGCGCACGGCGTAGCCTGTCGTGTTGGCAAAGGTATTCCCCGTGGCTGTCAAGGAGATCTGATCGCCCGCGGCGTAGAGTGCATAATCTCCATTCGGATCATCCCCGTTTTCTAGAAACAATGTATCGCTAATCAATACGTGACTATTGGCGAGATAGATGCCATAGTCCTTCTCAGCCGAAAGGGTTGTATCTTCTGCACTCATCACAGCGCTATGCTGAATGCTCACCCTGCCGGTCAACACGCTCGTGATCGCGATATTGCTCCGCAAGCCCAGGCTATTTTCGCTGCCGCCGTAACGGACCGTAGTATATTGCAGATCGCCGGTCCCGCCTTCAAAGACCAGACCGCCCCATCGTTCCGCGTCAGGATTTTGCTTTGTGAACGTGATGACGTTCTCCGAATTGCCGGGGGCGTTCAGATGTCCCCGCACCAACAACTCCACATCTTTGACTCCCATAACCATGACGCCAGGAGCGACGGTCAACGTCATACCATCCGGGACCTCCAGATTCTGCGCCAGCTCATAGCCCTCCAGGCCATCCTGCGACGTCAAGGTCGCGTCGTCCACGAGTTGCGCGCCATCGATGAGGATGCGACGACTATCAACACTCTCGCCGCCGAAGAAGGTATTATCCGTCACGCTATTGATTAATGCTGGTGGGATACGCACCGCGTAGCCTTGTGTGTTAGAGAAGGTGTTATGCGTCGCCGTAAGCAACGCGGTCGCACCCTCTGCATACAGCGCGTAGTCGGCGTTGTCGATTGCTTCATCCCCTACAAAGTGTGTATCGCTGATTGCGACGTGGCTATTGGTGATATAAATACCATAGATCAATTTTGGTTCGAATGTACCAGCGTTTAGATTATCAACCCGCACATCACTGGATTGGATGCTTACTATGCCGGTCAATACATTGACGATGGCAATATTACTCTGCACCTCAGCATTCACATCGCCGCCGCCGTAACGCACTACCGTATGCTGCAGATTGCCCGTCCCGTCATCGAAGACCAATCCCGCCCATTGACCAACGCCAGAATCTTGAAAGGACGTAAATGTGATGGGATAGGCAGATTCCCCTATCGCCTCCAAATGCCCCTGAATCTTTAACTCAATGGTCGTATCATCCCCCACGCCGCCCTTGACCACGACGCCCGGCTCAATCGTCAAAGTGACGCCGGGATTAACGATCACATCCCCCGTGAGCTGATAGGGACTGTCATCAACGTCCCACGTCGTATTTGACGTGATAATCCCGGAGACCTGCGTCGCCAGGGGCGCGCGCACCGATATTCCCTCGCCGGCGCGCCCCGCCACTATGGCCGCTGCATCCTCAGAGAGGCCCCACAGCAAGCCGCCGATCAATCCCAGCGCCAAACTCAACGCTAACCACAATCGTATATTCCTAAACACCATCATCCTCCTTAAAAACGTGACCTAACCATAAATACAATCCTACGCCAACAAGCATTCACAACCACCTCCCCATGGTACTAATTTCCCACAGGCGATGCAATAGGAAGTTAGTCCCCGCGCTCCGCCGGCTTGAGCAAGGCCGCCAGGTTTTCCTCAAACGGCGGATAGACGACCCCTCGGTCGGTGATGATCGCGGTGATGTAGCGCGCGGGCGTCACATCAAAGGCAGGATTGGCGACGTTCGCCCCATCTGGCGTGATCTGGCACGCGCCGACGTGAGTGACCTCCTCGGCGGGCCGCTCCTCGATCTCGATGGCGTCGCCGTTGGGCATCGCGAAATCGACTGTGCTGGTCGGCCCGACGACGTAGAACGGGATGCCGTGAGCGTGCGCGGCCAGGGCCAGGCCGTAGGTGCCGATCTTGTTCGCGGTGTCGCCGTTCGCCGCGACGCGATCACAACCCACCACGCAGAGATCGATGCCGTGGGTGCGCATCACGTGCGCCGCCGCGCCATCGACGATGACGGTGTGGGGCACGCCCAACTGCATCAGCTCCCAGGCGGTCAGTCGCGCCCCCTGCAAACGCGGGCGCGTCTCATCGACGTAGGCGTGTACGCCCTTACCGGCCTCGTGCGCCGCCGTGATCACGCGCAGCGCCGTGCCGTACTCGCCCGTCGCCAGCGGGCCGGTGTTGCAATGATGGATGATCTTCGCGCCCGCCGGCACGAGCGGCAGCGCGTGCTGCCCGATCCGGTAGTTGGCCTCCTCCTCTAACTTGGAGATCGCGTGGGCCTCCGCCAGCACCGCTTCGCGCACCGCCGCCGCATCCGTCAACGTCGGATCGGAGGCCCGCTTTAGCGCTCGATCCACCGCCCAGCCAAGGTTCACGGCGGTGGGCCGGGCCGCGCGGAGCGCCTCGGCCGCCTGCGCCAAATCGCCGCGCAGCTCCGCGATCTCCGTCACATCGCTCTGGAGGGCCGCCAACGCCATACCATACGCCGCCGTGATCCCGATGGCCGGCGCGCCGCGCACCACCATCTCGCGGATCGCCTGCGCGACCTCGCGATAATCCGTGTACGCGATGTGGGTGAATTCCTCAGGTAACACCCGCTGATCAATCAACTGCAACGTCTGATCCTCCGTCCATTGAATCGCGTGATAAGTTTGCATCGTACACTCCTTTTTGTCGCTAACTTCGTTAATTCGAACCATACACCCGGTGCTAAGATTTTCTCATTACCATACTCAGTGCTATAATAATCTTACTAGCTACCGGACACTTTTTCCAAGACCATTTTTAATCAGCAGATAGAGCAGACATAAGCAGATTAGATTTCGGTTCAGATCTAAAGCTTCACAAAGAAAACACAAAGAAAACACAAAGAAAACACAAAGAGTACAGAAGGAAGGTATTTCTCTGTGGATCTTTAAGAAAATCCCCGGCAACTCCGTGTCGATTAGACTATCTGCTCCATCTGCTGAGATAGAAGCATAAAACTGTCCGGTAGGTAGATAATCTTACATCCACCTATTGTCCCTCTTTTTCGCCTCACCGCAAGATTCTCACATCACAAGCCTGATTTGGAGGCCTGATATGCGTAAACGGTATCTTGTATTTAGCTTGATGATCTTAGTCATGAGCACACTTTTTCTGATGAACAGCTCCGTAGCCGCGCCGCTCGATTTACCCAACCCTCTCATCCTCGTGAGCAACCAAGGCCAGGCCGGCGCCAACGTGGATCAGACGTTGATCCAGAGCCACAGCGCCGATCCCGACCCGGATTGGCGCGAGCGCTTCTACGATGCCGCCAGTTGGCAGAACGCCTATCCCGTGCAGCGCGAGTCCGCGTGGGCGTCGGGGAGCAACATCGATCCATTGTTGGATGACGGCGCCGATCACATCTGGGGCGGGACGCCGGGCACCTTCGGCCCCGACGCGGGCAACTTCACCACCTATCTCCGCCGCGAGGGCAGTCCGGGCGATTATGACTATGGTTACGAGATCCCCGCCTCGCCCAGCCCGCAATATCTCTTCTTAAGGAAGGACTTCTGCCTGCCGCTCAACGTCGTCGCCGATGCCGACCGGCGGCTCACCACCGGCGGCGGGCTGCTGATGCTGCTCAACGCCACGGACGATGACGATGTTCCCGATGGGGCCGCTACCGTCTATCTCAACAACATCAACCTCCGCGTTGTGTCCGGCGAGGAGTCGAACACGACCACCGCGATTCCCATCCCCTACCAATTCCTCTATCGCGGGCGGAACGCGCTGGCGCTCCGCGCGGGCGATGCCCGCTCCGACGCGCAGGCCGCCATTCTCTACCGCGCGGCCCTCGACTACGCCACCGATCCGAACGCTATCGCGTTGAACATTACGCCCACCAGCCCCTTCGTGGGCGAGCCGGTCGAGTTCAGCGTCGCCACCGATGGCCTCAGTGATCGCGGGCCGTATAGCTATGCGTGGGATTTCGGCGCCGGATCGCCGGCTGTGGGCAGCAGCGCGCGCCACACCTACACCGAGACCGGTACCTACACCATCACGTTGGGCGTGAGCGATACGGACAACTGCACCGCCACGGCGACCACCGCGCTCACCGTGCTGCCCGCGCCGCTCGCGATTGCCAAATCGGCCCACCCCGACCCGGTCACCGCCGGCGAGGCGCTTCGCTATCGCTTGACCGTCGAAAATCAGAGCGCGGCGCGCCCGCTGACCAACGTCGTCATCACCGATACGCTCCCGCCGGGAACGACGTTCGACTTTTGCAGTGGCGGATGCGCGCCGCCGACGCCGCCCGATCGCACTGTGGCGTGGACATTGGGCAGCCTGGGACCGAGCAGCAGCACATCTTTCGATCTGTACGTCAATGTGGCCCTGACCGTCTCCGGTGTGCTGACCAACGCGACCTACGGCGCGCGCGCCACCGAGGCTGTCACAACCGGGCAGCCGCTGACGGTGACCGTGCAGCCGCCGTCTTGTGTGTACCCCCTCGAGTCGGTCACGCTTAGCGGCCCGACGGAGGGCTACACGGCCACGACCTATACCTTCACCGGCGCGCTCGATCCCGCCGATCCCACCACACCGCTGGCGCTCGCCTGGGCGCCCGAACCGCTCACGGGGCAGGGCACGCTCAGCGCCGCCTACCAATGGGCCGCCGTCGGGACTTACCCCATCACGTTGACGGCGGAGAATTGCGGCGGCGCGGTCAGCGCCACGCACGCGATCACGATTAGCGCGCGCTGCCCGCATCCCCTGACAGATCTAGGCATCGCCGGGCCGAGCGCAGTCGACGCCGGCGCGCCCGTCTCTTTCACTGCCGCTATCACGCCCGCGGACGCCACCGCGCCGCTCACCACAAGCTGGACGCCCGCGCCGTTAGCGGGCCAGGATACGCCGACGGCTACCTATCAATGGGATGCGCCCGGCGCTTACACGCTCACCTTGCGCGCGGAAAATTGTGGCGGGATTTTCACCGCCACGCGCGCGATCACCGTTACGCAGCCGCCCACCTGTCCCGCGCCGCTCACCGGCGTCGCGCTCACCGGGCCGCGCTTGGGCGAGACCGACACGGCGATCACCTTCACCGCCGCCATCACACCCGCCGCCGCCACACGGCCCATCACGACGACCTGGACGCCCGCGCCGGTGGCCGGGCAAGATACCCTCACGGCGACCTATCGCTGGCCGGATGCCGGAACGCACATCATCACCGTGACGACGGAGAATTGTGGCGGGATGGTCTCCGCCACGCACGCGATCACCATCAGCGCGCCGCCGCCCACGTGTCCCGCGCCGCTCACCGATGTGGACATCGTCGGGCCAGGCGCGGGCGAGATCAACACGCCCCTTGTCTTCTCCGCCGCGATTACCCCGGCCAACGCCACACCACCGATCACGTACACGTGGCTGCCCGCGCCGTTAACGGGCCAGGATACACCGACGGCCACCTATCAATGGGATGCGCCCGATGTCTACACGCTCACCCTGCGCGCCGAAAACTGCGGCGACGTGGTCACCACCACGCACGCGATCACCATCAGCGCGCCGCCGACGTGCCCCGTCCCCCTCACCGATGTCGCCATCGTCGGGCCAAGCAGTGGATATATCGACACGCGCTACACCTTCGGGGCGCAGCTCACGCCGATCACCGCCACGCCCCCGATCACATACACGTGGCTGCCCGCGCCGCTCAGCGGCCAGGGCGACGCCACGGCGGCCTACCGGTGGTTGACTCTCGGCGCGCACACCATCACGCTGCGCGCCGAAAACTGCGGGGGGGCGATCACTGCCACGCACGCGATCACCCTTTCGGAACGTCCGCTGGCGTCCATCTACCTGCCGCTGGTGATGCGCAACTGGCCGGATGATGCGCCCGGTAGGTGCCCCGGCTGGCTTATCGAACCCGGCGAGAGTTATCGCAAGAACTTCGATCACTACGATGATCGCGATTGGTTTATGTTCGAAGCGACCGCCGGCCTGAGTTACACCCTCCGCACCGATGATCTAGAAATCTACGCCGATACGGTCATCACGCTCTATGATAGCTCGTGTCTCACGCCGCTGGCTCACAACGACGATATCGCCTATCCCAATGACCTCGCCTCCGAGATCATGTGGCTGGCCCAGAATACCGGCCCGCTCCATCTGGAGGTGCAGAACTTCGCGCCCCATCAGTACGGCGCGCAGACGGGCTACACCCTGCGGCTGTACAGGGAAAGCGCGCCTCCCGATGACGAAGCGCCGGGCACATGCCCCGGTCAAATGATCGACATCGGCACGCGCTACCCGGAGAGCTTCCAGCACGCCAACGATAACGACTGGTTCACCTTCGAGACGACCGCCGGGCGAACTTACGTTATCGCCACGGATGATCTCGGCCCCCGCGCCGATACGATGCTGGAGCTGTGGAGCGGCGATTGCGTCACGCAGTTAGCCCAAAATGACGATGTCGACCCCGGAGTCAACCTCGCTTCGCAGATCGAGTGGCAAGCGCAAACGAGCGGCCGGCTCTCGGCCATGGTGCGCAGCTACGATTGGACGGTTTACGGCGAGGGCACGGAATACACATTAACCGTCTATATTAAAGAGGAATAAAGGAGGAGTAGGCAATGCGCAAGCGACGACGCGACTATTGGCTGATCCTGGGTCTCGTGAGCCTCCTGTGGATTGTGGGGCAGACAAGCGCCTTGGTATGGGCCGGCGCACCGGCTCACGATCTGGCCCAGAAGACCGACCTCCCGCCCACGCCGACGCACAAATTCCCCACGGAGACGCCTACCGCCACGCCCACGCCCACAATCCCGGTCACGATCACCCCGACCCCCACAGAGACGCCAATCGAACCCCCGCCCGAAACGCCGACTGCACAACCTGGCGCGCCCTCGGCGTCCACGCCCACGCCGGCATCCCTGCTCCCTCAGAGCGGCGGACGATCCTCGTCGCTCGGCTGGCTCATTTTAGGCGGATGCGGGGCGCTGATCGGCGCTGTGGGATATTGGCTCAAGCATCCGTGGCCGATCAAGCCCCTATAACGGGAGACAGAGGATAACCTTTCCACATCCATCATACATAAATTAGGGCTGACTGGAGGTTACAGATGAAGACTAAAATTGGTTGGATAACGATATCCATAATCATAGCAACCGGGATGTTAGGCGCGGCGCTCTTGATCCTGGCCCCGACGTCCCTGCGGGCGGAGGCGCTGCCTCGCCCGCAAGCGCCGCGCGCGCCCCAGGCCCCGCTCCGCCAGACGACTACCACGCCCACCTACGTGATCAGCGACAGTGTGAGCGGCGGCATCCCCTACGAGTGGGTGGAAATCAGTGGTTCAGGCGCCCGAATTGGTCTCCAGGGCGATGACGCCGGCTCCGACCCTGTCGATATCGGTTTCAACTTTCCCTTCTTCGATAACGTCTATCAGAGCTTCCGCGTCAGCACCAACGGCTACATCTACTTCGATGGCTCGGCCGACGACGGACGCCAGACGCCCAACCTCATCAACGGTGAATATGGCCCCACCACCCCCCCGAACAATTTCATCGCCCCCTTTGGCGCGGATCTCTTCATGCATCCTCAGGTCTCCCGCGTCTACGTCGAGCACCAAACTAACCCGCGCCGCACCGTCATCCAATTTCTCGATATGCAGTGGTGCTGTGGCCTGAACGACTCGCACACCTTTGAAATCGTTCTTTATCCCGATGGCCGCATCCTCACGCAATACCGTCAAATTCGCTACCTTTCTAATCGGAACAACTACGTCGTCGCCGGCATCGAAAATGCCGCTGGCGATGATGGCGCGGCCTATTACGAGAGCTTCTTCGGCGAGAATACGGCGCTGGATAACCGGCTAGCCGTGCTCTACGATCCCGGCGTTTCGATTTTTGGGCGCGTAATCCTCAATCCGCCCACGCAGCCTTGGTGGGCAGATCCGGGCGAAAGCGGCCAGATGACGGCGGAACTCATCAATATGACCGGCATCACGGACTACTTCGAGCTGACCTACACTCTGCGCGTCAGCTCCAGCGTCGTCCCCACGCCCACGCTCTGGCCCATCGCCGTGCCGCCCTACGCCGACACGCAGATGTCCGGCACCATCATCCTGCCGCCGCCGACGCCAGTGTCCATCATCAATCTCAGCGATACCGACATTCCCATCTACGTGACAATCCCCATCACCGCCGCCTGGTCGGATCTGGCGACGATCTATCTGACGGCAACCGCGCACACCTCGCCCACCATCACCAACACCGTCACGCTCACCTACGGCGTCGCTCAGCGCGATCTCCACGTCGCGAAGCGGATTATCCCCAATGAGCCGCCCGCGCCCGGCGGTTACTTCCGCTACGCGATCTCCGCCGCCAACAGCGCCTACGAGGACAGCGGGCGCGGCGCGCCGGCCCACGACGTCCAGGTGACCGACACGCTGCCGCTCTCCGTCACGCTGGTGAACATTCAACCCGGCGGCGAGGTCGTCACCGGCACGAACCTCGACGGCGCGACGATGCTCACCTGGACCGTGAACGGCGATGGAGAACTGGGCATTGGAACTGAGGAACTCTATTTAGAGATGTTCGTGCCCCGCGATGTGCCCACCGGCACGGTCATCGAGAACACCGCCGCGATCACGACGCTGGGCAGCATCGAGCGCGGGCCGTTTGATAACAACACCGTCACCCACACGACCGTCATCACCGAGCCGCGCCTCGAATACCGCATCTATAAAGATGGCCCCGAAGAGGTCGGCCCGGGCGAGACCATCGAGTACGACATCTACCTCTTCAACGCCGGCAACGTCCCCATCACCAACACGGTGATCACCGACACGCTGCCGGATGGCGTTCTCTTTGTGGGCACCGACGGCCCCAACTGGTCCCAGCCCACCAGCGACACCGTCGTCTACACGCTGGCGACGCTGCACAACGGCGAGTGGAACGCCGTAGACTTCAATTTGACCATCAGCGTGCCGCTGACGATGCCCCTGGGCACAGTGTTGACCAACACCATCGCGGTGACGACCACCGCGCCGCTGACGCGCTTCGCTGAGGCCAGCGGGGATGACGACAGCGTGACGACCCTCGTCGTCGACACGCGCCCCGATGTGTGGGTGGAGAAACGGGCGGAGGAAGATGCCTTTGGCAATACCGTCGATCCGGAGCCGGGCGGCGATTATGCCTTCTGGATCAACTACGGCAACCACGGGCGCGGCGCAGCCCAGAACGTTGTACTGACGGACACGCTGCCGCCCGCCTTCGTCACGCTGTTGGAGGCCGGGCCGGCGCACGGCAGCACCCCGCCGCAGACCCAAACCACCGGCGTCGTCGCCTGGAACATCGGCACGCTCCCCTCTGGATTCAATGGCTGGACGTCCGTGCGCGTCCTGGTAGATGAGAACACCCCACCGGGAACGCAACTCGTCAACCGCGCGACGATCACCACGACCGGCGATAACATCACGACCACCAACGATAGCGACGCCGTCACGGTCACGCTCAAGGCCGCCGATGTCACCGTCGCTAAGGTGGTCGCGCCCACGACGACGCTGCGCGTGGACGACGCCCTCACCTACACCGTGCGCGTCCGCAACACTGACGATCTGGCGGCGGAGGGGGTGCGCATCACCGATACCCTGCCCGCCGGCCTGACCGACATCGCGTGGATCACCGACAGCTTAGATCTCGAGCTTCTCCAGGCCAGCGACCGCCTCCGCGTCTGGCGTCTGGATGGCAACCTGGCCGCCGAGCACACGGGTTGGCTGACGATCACGGGGCGCTTAGATCCGGCGCACACCTGGCCGGCGCGACCCGTGCTGCGCAATCAGGTGCGCATCAGCACGCTCACCGGCGAGCCGCCCATCCACGACCCCAACAGCGACGAGGTCGCCAGCACCGTCGCGCTGGCCGCGCCCTACATCCACAAGACCGGTCCCTCCCTGGCGCTGCCGGGCGAGCACCTCACCTACACCCTTGAGTATGGCAATCCCGGCCTGCTAGACGCCGAGGGCGTGCGCCTCACCGACACGCTGCCGGTCAGCACCACCTACGTCACCCACACCGGCCCCATCACCTTCGCCACCGACCCCGATTGGATCGCCTGGGACGTCGGCACGCTCCCCAGCCAGACCACGGGCGTGACCTTCACCCTGGTCCTAAGCGTTTCGGCGGATGCGCAACCGGGCATCTTCTTGGAAAATCGCGCGGAACTCGCCAGCACATCCTACGATGGCGATCTCACCGACAACGACAGCCGCTGGCGGACGCCCGTCGGCTTCGATCTGAGCGGCGCGATCAAGTGCGTCAACGGCGCGAGCAGCCTCCACGTCGGCGCCGATACGCCGGCGACCTACACGATCATCCTGCCGAACGCCGGCCCGTATGATGCGGAGAACGTTCTTGTCCACGATTCCATCCCCACGCACACGACGTACATCCCCAACTCGGTGCATGCTACCGCCGGCGACATCGCCTACGTCCCCGCGACCGAGGCCATCACCTGGACGGGCGCCGTCACCGGCAACCATACCGTGACCCTCACCTTCCAAGTCACCATCGCCGATGCCGGGCCGCTGCCGCGCGGCACGGTCATCACCAACACCGCCGCGATCTCCGACGGCGTGCAGACCTTCCTCCGCAGCGCGCCCGTGACCCTCACCGGCCCAAACCTGGAAGGCTCCACCAAATCGGTCAGCCACGCGCAGCCCAACCCGCGCGAGACGATCACCTACACCATCGTGCTGAGCAACAGCGGCGAGGCGACGGCCCAGGCACGAATGGAGGATGATCTGCCATCCCAGGTAGCCTATCACGGCGGCGGGCAGGCGTCGAGCGGCGCGCTAAGCGCGAGCGACCCCCTCACCTGGACGGGCGAGATCACACCCGGCGGCAGCGTGACGATCACCCTGCCGGTGGAAGTCACGGCCAATCCGGGCGTCAGCTTCGAGAACATGGCCCACATCTACGACGGCGCCGGCGTCCACCTGCAACGCAGCGTCGAGGTCAGCGTCACCGCGCCGAATTTGGATAATTGGCAGACGACCAAAGCGGCCAGCGCCGCCAGCATCCTCACGGGCGAGCGGGTTATCTACACGGTGACCATCCACAACGCCGGCCCCAGCGTTGCCACGTCGGCGATGATGACGGACGTCATCCAGGGCGGGACTTACGCCGGCGGCGCCGAGGCTACACTGGTGGGCAGCACGCTGCAACTTGGGCAATTGATCACCACCACCGCGCCGACCATCACGTGGCAGGGGCCGCTGGGAGCGGGGCAGAGCGTCGTGGTTCGCATCCCGGTGACGATTACGGCGGAGCCGGGCAGCGATGTGCCCAACGTCGCCCAGATCTACGATGGCGTCAACACACACTTCACGCGCACGACCGCCGTGCACGTCATCGCCGAGCCGAACTTGGCCGCCTCCACCAAGCGTGTGGATCGCAAGACCGCCCGCGCGGGCGAGACGCTGACCTACACGCTGACCGTCAGCAACACCGGAGAATTATCTACCACCTTTGCCGTCACCGACACGCTGGACGCCAACACCACCTTCAGCGACGTCATAGACGCGCCGATGGGGAGCAGCTATGCCCATGCCGGCGGCATCTTAACCTGGACGGGCACACTGGACGGCGAGAGCGAAGCGACGTTGGCCTTCCGGGCGCAGATCACGGAGACAGCGACCGGCGTGGTGACCAACACGGCCCACATCGGCGGCGCGGGCGTCGTCTACACGCGCGCGGCGACCACCACCCTGTTGAGCGCGCCGCTGCTGACGGCGACCAAGGCGGTGCAGCCGGCCGGCCCTATCCTTGCGGGCGATGATCTCACCTACACCATCGTGATGCAGAATTTGGGCGGGCTGCCCGCTAACACCATCCTCACCGATACCCTGCCGTCAGAGACCGAGTACGAGGCCGGCAGCGTGGGAATCACGCCCGCCGGGTACGCGCCGCCGCTCTACGATGATCTGCACATCACGTGGGAAGATGACATCCCCGCCCACACCACCGTCACCTTGACCTTCCGGGTGCGAGTGCGGCCGGATACCATCTCCAACACCGTGGTTGTCAACGAGGTGCTGCTCCAGGAGCGGAACGAGCCGGGCGCGCCCTTCACCGTCACCGCGACGAACACCGTCGTCGCGCCCGCGCTGCGCGCCGCGAAGATGGCCGCGCCAACGGGCGAGGTCGTGGTCGGCGAGCGGATCACCTATACCGTCGTGATGCGCAACATCGGCGGCGCCCCGGCCCACGTCGAACTCAGCGACCCCATCCCCACGCACACGACCTACGTCGCGAACAGCGTCGCGCTCATCCCCGACGGCTACGCGCCGCCAGCCTACGACGCGGGCGCGGATGCCCTCATCTGGGCGGACGCCATCACGAACGGTGAAATCGCCACGCTGACCTACCAGGTTGATGTGACGCCGGGCGCGCCGGCGGGCACGGTCATCACCAACGCGGCCACGCTCCAGGAGACGAGTTATGCGGGCGATCCTTCCTCTGTCACAGTGATTACGACCCACACCCTGCGCGCGCCCGCGCTCCAGGCGACCAAGACCTCGACGCCGACGGGTTACGTCGGCTTTGGCGAGCGGATCTCCTACACCGTCGCGCTGCGTAATCCGGGGGCGGGCATCGCCAGCGTCGAACTCAGTGACTCGATTCCCACGCACACGACCTATGTCACCGACAGCATCGCAATCGCGCCGATTGGTCACACGCCCCCCACCTACGCTCTGGATAAGATCACGTGGGAGGGCGAGATCGGGCCGCGCGCGGCGATGACGTTGACTTTTGCCGTGACGGTGGATCAGGACGCGCCTGCGATGATCACCAACACCGCGCAGATCCGCGAGTTGAGCGGCGCGTCGCTAACCGACGTCACGGCCATCAATCACATCGGCGTCCCGGTCTTAGAGACGGAGAAGCTGGCCACGCCTGCCGGCGACGTCCTGCCGGGCACGCGCCTGACTTACACCATTCCGATTCGCAACGTCGGCAGCGCCCCGACGACTGTCCAACTTAGCGACGCCATCCCCACGCACACGACCTACGCGCCCGACAGCCTCGCGCTTGCGCCCGCCGGATACGCGCCGCCGACTTACACGGCTGGCGTAATCACGTGGCAGGGCACACTCAGCGCCGCGCACGTCGTGACGCTCACCTTCGCGGTGGACGTCGCGCCGGGCACGCCGGGCGGCGCCATCATCCGCAACATCGCGGAGGTGACGACGCCCTACGAAGTCCGCCATCCCGCCGCCAACAACACCGTCCTTGCGCCAACGCTGACCGCGCAGAAGCGCGCGATTCCGACGGATACGGTCGCGCCCGGCGCTCCGATCACCTACACCATCACGCTCACCAACACCTCGGCGGGGATTGCGCGCGTCACGATAACCGACACCTTACCCCCACTCACGACCTACCGCACCGCTAGCCTGCACATCATCCCGGAACTACCCGCGCCCATATTCGATCCAGACCAGCAACGCATCACGTGGGCCGGCGATCTGGTCGCGAATCAAGCCGCACGCATCATCTTCACCGTCCAAGTGACTGACACAGCAAAATCCGGGGATCTCATCACCAACACCGCTTGGATCGATGTCTACGCGGATTCAGCAGCGCCATATCCCATAACAATCACCCACACCGTCGAAATCCCAGGAGGTAAGATCTACCTGCCCGTGATCGTCCGGCGGTAGGATTTGCATCCAAACAAAAACGCGCCAGAGGGCTTTCTCCCGCATTGTGCGGGCTACAAAGCGCTCTGGCGCAGACATTGAACATAAGCCAATCGGATCGAAGATAATTACAAATGTACGTTACAAAAAGCCCCCAGCTAAGCGCTGGGGGCCTGGTTATTTACGGCTGACGCGACTGTAATCCGGGGGGATGAAGTTGGCCGCCGATCGCAGCCTTTCTAGATGCTGCGCGATCACCTGCGAGGCGGGTTCGTAGCCGTCGGTGGGTAGGGTGAATGGCCCCTCGGCGACGAAGGTATGTTTCGTCAGTAGCGGGGCGAAGTAGTGAAAGTCCTTCTTCAAGCGCGTGTAGGCGCCCACCAGATAGAAGGGCAGCATCTGATCCCAGCGCGTCTGCACCAGCTTCATCGATTTGTAGAGCTGCGGGTGCAAAGCCGGTTTACCCGGCAGCGCCAGCCCGGCCATGGGGGAGAGGATGCAGACCCGCCCCACCTGTTGAGGATCGAAGAATTGCACTAGCGCCTTGAGATATTGGAGGTTGGCGCCGGGGAACTTATCATCGACGATGGCGCGGAGTCGGGGCGTTTCCATCTCGAACTCCCGCGCGACCGGCAAAAATCGCACGTCGTGGTTGCTCTTGTGGATGTTCCTCGTCAGCCATTGGAAGGCCTTGGTGCGGATGCGATAGCGCTTGGAGGGCAGCCCTTCCCGATCGACCCCCATATCCAGATGCACGGCGTAGGGGATGAGCGCCGCTGTGATGTTATCGAGCGCGTGGCCTAACGTCAAGGCGGCCGGCAGCGCGTCGAAGGCGTAGTGATGATCGAAGAAGATCACCACGTTGTGCGTCCGTAGATCCCGGTTGATCTTCGCTAAGGCCGAGTCGGTTTTACGGCGCGCGCCGATCTTGACGATGTGATTCTTCCAGAACTTGAGCACCGGGCGGGTGATCTTGCCAAATCCGGCGTATAAATTCGTTTCTGTGATATGTCTTGCATCTTCCATACCCATATCTTACTCTATCTTGGCGCAATTGAAAGGCCCGGGGCCTCGATGGACATAGGCCTCACGAGGGCGCATGCTCGCGCGGAATGACGAGGAAGAACAGGACTAAGGCGACGATGGTGAAGCCCAGATTTCCGATGAAGCCTACGGGCATCGGCCCCAGGAGGGGGTTGGGTTGGCCTTGCACGAACAACACGCCCAGGCCCGCGATCCCATTGATGGCGCCGTGGCCGATGACGGCCGGCCACACGCTTTTGGCTTGATCGGCGAGCCACCCGAACAGCACTCCCAGCGTGACGCAGAACCAAATCATCATCAAGATTCCCGTGATGGGCGCGCCGGGATAGTCGAAGCCGTAGTTGTGGCCCATCGCGATGGCCGGCCAATGCCAGACGCCCCAGATGACGCCGGTCAGCAGGTAGGCGCGGCGCCGGCCCAGGGGCATCAGCTTGGGCTGGAGATAGGCGCGCCAGCCGAACTCCTCGCCGAAGGTGGCCAGGCTGTTGAGCACGGGTGCGATCATGATGGCCTGGAAAATCTGCGCGCCGATCAAGTACCAGAGATTGGTCGCCTCGACGTTGACGGCGCTCTCCTCAAGCATCTGCTGCAGCATGGAGAGCGAGGGGTCATAATAACGGGGGTAGAGCCAGAAGAAAAGTGCTGCCCCCAAGATGGACAGAATCCCCGGCGCGAACCAGGCGATGGCCCAATAAAGCCAGTTGCGCGAAGGGCGGGGCCGTAAGCGCGCGTCGCCCCAGCCCTCGCGGGTGATGATGCGCGTCAGCAGGTGCGCAATCGCCGGCGCGGACATCACCGGCCCGGCCATCAGGAGCAACGCGAGCGAGATGTTGGCCTCGGGAAAGACCAGCGGGCTATCGACCAGGCCGCCGGTGAGATAGATCGCCAGGAAGGTCGCCCAGGCGATGCCAAAGGAGATCGCCAGGTACAGATAGAGGCGTCGCTTTTCCAAATTATCTGTGATGTTCATAGTTTCTCTAATTCCTTGTGGGTTTTTATTTGTAAGGGCGCGTGGGCTTTCAACTTGATCCCAGTGTATAACTTCTTGCTCAAATAGACAACCTCGCCTGGCAACCAGCGTCGTGATGCGAGTCGAAAAAACGGGTGATACCGGTAGCGGCATCACCCGTTGATAGGCTCGAATGCGAGTGGTTTCTACATTATTCAGTCTATCCGCTGCACGATGGCTTTGTGCAGCTCCGCGATCAGCTTTTGAGCACATCAAAGGTCGCCAGCGTGGAAAAGTTGGTGGATTTGTTAAGGCTTTCCGTCTTCCCAATCGCGCGTCTACTTATTTAGACGGCTCTGTTTTAGGCGGCTTTTGTCTTGTGATTATTTTTCGTCGGCAGGTTCAACGATTTCCTTGACCTGCCGCCGCATCCAGGTCACCGGTTCCGGTTCGTACCGCCGCACCAAGAGCACCGAGGTGGGCGCCGACTCGGCCACCGCTATGGTTAACGAGCCAAACAGATCCGACTCTATCGTGTGGGCCAGGGCCGCCCCGATGACGACCAGGTCATAATCCCCCGTCATTAACTCCTCCCGCGTACCTTGAGCGATGTCTGTACCGGCCACGACCTTCACGCTCACGTTGTCAGGCACGAGTCTAAAGCCAGCCTCGATCTCCTCATAAGCCAACATCAGCTCGTCGTGTAGCTCGCTGTGTTCATCCGATAGCTCTGCAAGGGCCACGTCCACCATCTCGTCGTCCTCGATCACCGCCTCTTCCGCAGGGATATCCTCTTCGAGCGTATCGAGGAAGCGAAGCGCTACTACTTCACCTCCCTGCGGCGTCACCAGCTTGGCGGCGAGTTTCAGCGCCAGGCGGGCATGGACGCCGCCGCCGAAGGGCACCAGAATGCGCCGGGGGCGTTCGACGGTGCAACGGTTGAGATAGACGGCCATATCCACCGGGGACTCCCTCAGCAAGCGCGCGACAGGGTTTTCTTGCCGCGCCTCATGGTCCAGTCGCCCCGGCCATCCCATCAGCAAGAGCCGGATGTTGTCACGATAATTGATCTCTTGGAGAATGCCGCTGACCACGTTGTCTGCTGTGCGGACCTCGGTGTAGAAGGGTACGTTGCGGCCTTGCAGTGACTCGGACACCTTGTCCAGCAGGGTGCTCTGAATTTCGGTGAAGCGCTGCGCCTGATCGGCTTGTGTTGAGGATGGAACTACGGCCAGGAGTTCCATCGGGCTGCCGACTTGTTCCTCCGAAAGATTGGCCGCGAGACGCGCCAGACCATCTGCTGTACTGGGGTTAGCCACGGCCACCAATAGACGGTCGCGGGCTTTTTCTGCCGCTGTGGCGCGCTCTCGGGCCATCGTTGCAAGGGGGGAGCGTAGAAAATAAGCGGCGGTTAAGACGATGAGCAAGCCGCCGAGAAATGCCAGCGCCACCGGTGAGGCGAAGGCGGTGGCGATCACGCTTGTAGCCATTGCAAGGTAGGGCGTCAATGGGAAAAACGGCGCCTTGAAAGGTCGCTCGATGTTGGGATAGAGTTTGTGGAGGCGGAGCATGGCAACGCTGGCCCAGAAAGTAACAAAGAGGTACCCGGTACTGGAAATGTAACTTAAGAACTCAACCACGCCTATCGTGGACATAACGGCTGCAATGGCCCCCATCGATAGGGCGGCGGCGTAGGGCGTGCGCATGCGCCCCAGGCGGCTCATAAAGCGTGGCCACAAGCCATCGCGGGCCAGCGATAGCGACTCATGGGTGGCAGCCAGGATGGCGGTGTTAGCGCTGGTCAACGTGGCGATGATGCCGGTGAATGCGATAAGCGGCGCCCCCCAGCGCGGTAGGAATTTGTCCGCCGCCGTACTCAAGGCCTGGTTTGAACCGGCCAATTCAAACCACGGGACTGTGCCCAGCGTGACCAGTGTGACGCCCACGTAAATGACGGTAACCAGGCCCAGGCTGGTGAGTATGGCGATGGGAAGATTGCGGTTAGGATTGATGACCTCCTCAGCGTCGTCCGCGATGATATCGAAGCCAACGAATGCATTGAAGATGAGCGCAAATGCTCCGAACAAGGCCAGGATATTAGCGCTAAACCCGTCGTGGATGAAAAAGTCGTCTGTGGGTATGTAAGTATTCCATGAGAAGCCGGTGGGGCTTAGGAAGCCCACCACGATATAGCCAATCAGCATCGCTATCAATACACCGCCGAGCAGCAGTTGAGCCCGGCCTACATAGTTGGTGCCCAGCACATTCAGGACGGTAAACAGCGCGATGACCGCGAGAGCTGTGGGGACGATGGGAATCCATGGCAAGATAACCTCAAGGGAGTACGCAAAGCCAATGGCTGAAAGAGCGCCATAAAAGGTGCCCGACAGACAATCCAGCGAGCCGACCAGAAAGGCCAATAATCCCGCGCTATAAGCCTCTCTGACATAGGTCAAGGCTCCACCGGTCACAGGATAGGTTGTGCTGAGTTCAGAGAAGTTGAGAGCTACGCTGATGTTGAGGATACCCAGAAGCAGAAGCATAACCACACTGGCCGGCCCCATGCGCTCTGCCACCGGACCTGTCAACACAAAGATCGACGCCGCGATTGTTCCCGCCGTCCCCAACATAATGGTATGCCCCAATCCAAGCTCTCTCTCCAGTCGACGTACCATATTCATTAAGTTAAGTCTCCTTTGTGTTCTAGCCACCCGACAGTTTGCCAACCTCCCGCAGGTTGAAGGTTGAGCACAATTGACCGAAAAAAGCCTCTAAAAGTACCCATCATGCTTATCACGAGGCAAATCCAAGCCTGCGGGAGGTTTAGATATGAAAGTGTCAGGTAGCTAGCTTTGTGTTTACAAACGTCTCCGTATCACGATTGGTTTTCCGGTGGGTCTCAACGATTTCCTTGACATGCCGCCGCATCCAGGTCACCGGTTCCGGTTCGTACCGCCGTACCAAGAGTACCGAGGTGGGCGCCGACTCCGCCACCGCTGTGGGCAACGAGCCAAACAGATCCGATTCCATGGCGTAGGCCAGGGCCGCCCCGATGACGACCAGGTCATAATCCCCTGTCATCAACTCCTCCCGTGTGCCTTGAGCGATGTCTGTGTCAACCACAACCTTCACGCTCACGTTGTCGGGCACGTAACCGAGACCGGCCTCGATCTCCTCGTAAGCCAACATCAACTCGTCATGCAGCTCATCGTCGCCATCTGGCAATCCCTCGCCAACCACGTCCACCATCTCGTTGCCCTCGATCACCGCCTCTTCCACAGGGATCTCCCCTGCGAGCGTCTCGAGGAAGCGAAGCGCTACTACTTCACCTCCCTGCGGCGCGACCAACTGAGCGGCGAGTCTCAGCGCCAGGCGGGCATGGACGCCGCCGCCAAAAGGCACCAGCACGCGCCGGGGGTGCTCGACGATGCTGCGGTTGAGATAGACAGCCATATCCACAGGGCACTCCCTCAGCAAGCGCGCGACAGGGTGTTCCTGCTGCGCCGCAAGGTCCAGTCGCCCCGGCCATCCCATCAGCAGGAGCCGGATGTCGTCACGATAACTGATCTCTTCGAGGATGCCGCCGACCACGTCGTCCGCTGTGCGGACCTCGGTGTAGAAGGGCACATTGCGATCCGCCATTGCCTTGGCTACCTGGCTCAGCAGGGCCCTTTGAGTTTGAGTGCACTCGCGTTCCAAGGCGCCTGGGGCACAATTCTGCCCATTCATCGGGGCGACGGCCAGAATCTCCATGAGACTGCCGGCTTGTTCCTCCGAAAGATTGGCTGCGAGACGCGCCAGGCTGTCCGCCGTGCTGGGGTTAGCTACAGCCACCAACAGACGATCGCGGGCTCGCTCCGCCGCCGCGGTGCGCCCGCTCGCGGCGGCCGCAAGGGGCCGCCGCATATAGTAGATGGCAGTGAGGATAAGGAGCACGGCGCCGCCAAAGGCGAGCGCTTGCGGCGCAGTAAAGGCAATGACCACGACGCAGGTACCGACCTGAACGTAGGCCGTGATCGGAAAAAGAGGCGCATGGAAAGGGCGCTCGACATCCGGCTCCAGCCGACGGAGCCGAACCATGGCCAAACCGGACCAAAACATAACGAACAGATAGCCCGAACTGGAGATGTAGCCCAGTAAAGTGACCACCCCTAAGGCCGACACAAGACCGACCACGGCGCCGATGAGGAGGATGGCGACGTAAGGGGTGCGCAGCCGGCCCAGACGCGCCATAGCTTTGGGCCACAGTCCCAGCCGGCTCAAGGTCATTGCCTCACGTGTGGCGCTCAACATCGCCGTATTGATGCTCGTCAGAGTGGCGATGATGCCGGCGATGCCGATGAGTACCGGGCCGACACCTGGTAGGAATCGCGTGACGGCTTGGGTCAGGGCTGCCTCCGAGCCCGCCAGCTCCTGCCACGGTACTGTGCCCAGGGTAACCAGCGTAACCACGGTGTAAATGAGCGTGATGACAGCCAGACTGCCCAATAGTGCGATGGGTATATTGCGGGAAGGATTCGACACCTCCTCGGCGTCGTCGGCGATGAGTTCAAAGCCAACGAAGGCGTTAAAGATAAGGGCCATGGTGCCCAACATCATCGCAATATTGGCGCCGATACCGTCGTAGACGAAAACCTCACCCCCCGGCGCAAACCGCTCCCAGCTGAAACCATGGGGCAGTATCAGCCCGGCTACCACGTAGATTCCTAGCAGTGTGAGCAAGATACCGCCCAGGATCATCTGCGCACGGCCTACGTTGCTCACGCCAAACAGATGCAATATCGTGAAAGCCAGCACGACCATCAGCGCTGTCGGAACGATAGGGATAAAGGGCAAAAAGATTCTCAGTGAGTAAGCGAAACCCACGGCAGAGAGCGCCGCGTAGAAGGCGCTGGACAGGCTGTCCATCGAGCCTACGAGAAAGGCGCGCAATCCGTTGCCGTAGGCTCGACGCACGTAGGTGAGCGCCCCTCCTGCCACGGGATACGTGGTGGCCAGTTCCGCGTAGTTCAGGGCAAAGGCGCTACTCAACAGACCTACTAAGAGCAGGACGAGCACGCTGGCAGGCCCGGCCTTTCCGGCCGCGTGGCCGGTGAGGACAAAGATCTCTGCGGCAATCGTGCCCGCTGTGCCCAACATAAGCACCTGAGGGAGATTGAGTTCACGCCTTAAATGACGTTCGTTCATCATATTCATCATATTTCCTTAAACACAAGTAACTCTCCACAAAACGCGCGACCTTGACGCCATCTCAAGTACGTCGGTTGAGTCCAGCCGCCGGGATTGGAGCTCTGGCGGCTGGGACTCAACGGTTCGTCGTAGACGGCGCTCACTTTTCGATCTGCTGCCGGATCCACTTCACCACTTCAACAACGATGAAGACGATAGTGCTGAAGCCCAGGCTGATTAAGAGTTGCTCCAAGCTGAGGGGGACAGTATCGAAGATGTTCTGCAGGAAGGGCACATAGACGACGGCCATTTGCAGCAGGAAGGTCAGGGCTACGGAGCCTAGCAGGAAGGGGTTCGTAAAGAGGCCAAGTTGCATCAGCATGAGGCGGTCGGAGCGGATGGCTAAGGCATTCCCCATCTGCGCCAGCGCCAGCGTCGTAAAGACCACCGTATGGAACGCTTCGCCTTCTAGCGTCATGCCACCCAAGCCCGCCGCCGCTAAGAACTCGGGAAGGAGGGCAACGAGGCCCATCAGAGGCCCTACCCATAACATGTACGTTCCCAGCCCGCGCGCCAGCACGCTTTCGTTGGGCGCGTGCGGGGGGCGTTGCATCGTATCAGGCGCAGCAGGCTCTACACTTAGCGCCAGACCCGGCAAGCCGTCGGTCACCAGGTTGATCCACAGGATTTGGATCGCATTCAGCGGGATGGGGAGACCGGCCAACGGCGCCACCAGCATCACCAGAATCTCTCCGATGTTGCTGGACATCGTGTACTTGACGAACTTGCGGATGTTCTCGTAGATGGTGCGCCCCTCTTCAACGGCATGGACGATGGTCGCGAAATTGTCGTCTAACAGCACCATATCAGCGGCCTCTTTGCTCACGTCCGTGCCCGTGATGCCCATCGCGACGCCGATGTCGGCGCGCTTGAGGGCCGGGGCGTCGTTGACCCCATCCCCGGTCATCGCTACGATTTCGCCTTGATCCTTCAAGGCTTCCACGATCTTGACCTTGTGCTCCGGGCTGACGCGGGCATAGACTGAAATCTCGCGGACGTGTTCCTCCAAATCTGCGACTGACATCTTGGCCAGTTGTTTGCCTGTGATTACGTGGTGATCGTCCTCTTCACCGGCCTGGACGATGCCCAAATCGCGGGCGATATGGAGCGCCGTTAGGGGATGATCGCCAGTGATCATCACCGGGCGGATGCCGGCGGTGCGGCATTCAGCCACCGCGTCGCGCACCTCGGAACGTGGGGGATCGATCATGCCGATAAGACCAATGAATATTTCCTCAGCCTCGATGGCCTCTTCATCAGCTTGATCAGGCGCCTCGTCCAGGTGGCGCATTGTCACGCCTAAGACGCGCATCCCGTCCTGGGCCAATTCATTGTTAGCCTGCTCGATGCGGGAGCGCCACGTCTCGTCCAATGGCTCGATCTCCCCTTCGTTCCAGACGCGGTCGCAAATACCCAGCATCTGGTCGACCGCGCCCTTGGTGAAGAGTACATAGCCGCTCTTCGGGATGTCTGCCGGCAGGTAGCTCAATTGACTGTTACCGGAGAGTTCGGATGTCTGGGGTGCGCGATGGACCGTCGTCATTCGCTTGCGCTCTGAGGTGAAGGGCACCTCGGCGACCCGCGGCATAAGCTTTTCCATCTCGGCCTTCCACATTCCCAATCGGGCTGCGGCGACGACGATTGCCCCTTCTGTGGGGTCGCCCAGGGCTTCGTAAGCGTTGGGTTTGTCATCCACAGGTTCAAGACTGGCATCGTTACACATCGCGCCGCCGGCCAACAACAGGGCGATCTGGGGATCAGGTTCGACAATCGGCTCGTCGTCAGGTGAGAGGGTCGCACCGGTGTGCTTCAGATGGGTGGTGAGATTCAGAGTCTTCCCCGCCACATCCAGAACCGTCACCGTCATGCGGTTTTCGGTCAGCGTGCCCGTCTTATCTGAACAGATGGTCGTTACTGAGCCTAAGGTCTCCACAGCGGGCAGCTTGCGAATGAGGGCTTGACGCCTGACCATACGCTGCGCGCCCAGAGCCAGAGCGATGGTAACTACCGCCGGTAGGCCTTCTGGAACTGCGGCCACGGCGAGACTGACGGCGGTCAGGAACATTTCGCCGATGCTGCCGCCCTGCCAGACGCCGACGGCAAAGACGATGCTGACTAAAACGATGGAAGCAATCGCCAGCCATTTGCCCAGCTCTGCCATCTTGCGTTGCAGTGGCGTCCGCTCCTCCGAGACCTGTTGGAGCATGTCGGCGATGTTGCCCAGCTCTGTCTCCATGCCCGTCTCGACGACGAGCGCAGTGCCGCGCCCATAGGTAACGGCCGTGCCCATAAAGACCATATTGCGGCGATCTCCGAGAGGTAGGCCTTCGTCCTCAAACGGAGCCTCCGATTTGCTTACCGGCACGGATTCTCCGGTCAGCGCCGCTTCCTCGATTCGTAAGTTAACCGACTCGATAACGCGAGCGTCGGCGGGGATCCGGTCCCCGGCTTCCAGCAGAATAATGTCCCCCGGCACGAGGCTGGTAGCCTCGACCTCCCGAATCTGCCCATCGCGGCGGACCCGAACTGTGGGAACTGACATCTCCTTAAGCGCGGCCATCGCCCGCTCGGCGCGGTACTCCTGCGTGAAGCCGAGGATTGCATTGAGGATCACGATGATGAGGATCACAATCGCATCAGTGGTATGGCTCATAGCCAGGGAAATCCCCGCGGCAATAAGCAGCACCACGACCATGATCTCTGTAAATTGTCCTATCAGCACCTTCCACGGGCTGCGTAATCCTCGTTCCTCCAGTTCGTTAGACCCATACTGGGCCAAACGCTCCTCAACTTCATCTGAGGATAGCCCCTCGGGAACGGCGTTGAGCTTCTCCAGGGCATGCTCGCGTGTCATTGTATGCCATGCACTCATAACTTGTTTCTCCTTTTTGATTATATTTGGATTATATGACGGAACTGAGGCTACTACTCCATAAACAGCGAGGTAACCTTGTTAAAAATAACGGAACTTTTGGATTTTGGCTTGTATCTCAAAGTATTCGCCATGTCGTGCCAGGCTCTCGCCGGATTGCTAAATCCGGCGGTTAGGCGGGGATTAGCAATCCCCTCGGAGCCAGGGGGCCAGGTGGCGAAGACTTTGTGACGGTAACGATTTTGCCGGATAGCTCGCTCAGTCGCCCTAAAAATAGCGAAGATTTGTGTGTTTGTGGAACCCACAGACTTTTTCTGCGTTGTTACGAGGTCGCGGGGGGGGTATGGGTGCGATTGCACCCGGCGAATTCCTGAAGAGCCAAAATAACATTTATCAGATGAACGCTACTGTCATTCTATGAGTAAGACGAACTCTATACAAACTATGTAGCCGGAGAATTGAAAACCGAATCACGCTATCAGCGCTCCGCCTACGAGGTGACCAACTCGATGCCGAAGCCAACCGCAATCGAGATAATACCGGCGATCATAGCCCTGATGCCAAACCGGAACTTGCTCGCGTGAGAAATTTGAGCCAGGTAGACGCCGAGGCCAAAGAGGGATATCAGCGCCAGCACAAGGGACGTGTAATAGGCATAGTCAATGTGGGACAAGAGCGGGACAAGAAGAAAAGGTATGATGATAATCAAAGCGGCAAGGAAAGGCGATACTCCGTTAACAATGGAGACGTACCACACGGCAACATGGCCCGCGCGGTCGATTCTCGTCTTATTAAGCGGCCTCATAAGTTGCTTTTCCAGGACAACTATCGCGTGACGTTGCTCGGCTGCCTCGATAAGGTAGGATCCCCACAAACCGGAAATTCCAACCGCGAACGCCGTCGATAGACCGGTGATGAATACCGCGTTGGGATCCTTAATGCCGGCCACGAAGCTTCCCATCACTACCCCTACCATGGTCAGCACCCCATCGAATGAGTTATTCACAAATGCGCGCCGCGCAATCTCTCCGGCCCCTGAGATCTTGATGTATTCACGCCATATCTTAAACCTTCTAATGAAGAAATGTTTCATCTCTGACCCTTTTTACGCTACGTATAAATATCTCCGGTTCAGCGTCTCCGATTAAGCCACAATTAAGCGCCAATGAGATCCATGCCAAAGTAAAGTCCTCGCGACGCCTCTACGGTGTCAATAGCTCAAGGCTAAAACTGACAATGATCGCGACGATACCGGCGATCATCGTCTTAATACCAAACTTTACCTTATCTTCATGACCGACGTAGGCTAAGTAGATGCCCAGCACGAAGAGGGTGACAAGGGCCATGCCCATCGAGGCATAATAAGCATAGTCAATAGTGGGTAAGAGTGGCGTTAAAAAGAAAGGTATGACAACGAAGAAAGCCGAGAGGAAGGGAGACAGACCATCTACAGCGGTGACGACCCACACGGCCATACGAGATGCATGGCCGATCTTTGTCTCGGTCAGCGGAGTCAACATTATTTTTTCGAGTTTAATGATATCAAGGCGCCGTTCAGCCGACTCGGAGAGTTGAGCGCCCCATCCGCCGGAGATGCCCAGGGCCACAGAGGTTGAGATGCCGGAGATGATGATGACGGCAGGGTCTTCTATCCCCACCACAAAGCTGCCCATCACCACCCCCATCATAGTCAACACTCCATCGAAGGCGTTTTTCCCAAATGCCCGCCGCGCAATCTCGGCAACTCCCGAGATCTCGATGTATTCATGCCCCTGTCGAAGCCGCGCCCTCAACGAAGGCGGAAGTTTGTACCAACGCCGTCCCTGAGGCGCCAAATCTGGGCGTATTTCTAGCGGCTCGTCAGCGATACTATCGTCCTCCTCATGATCATTTGCGTAAGTATCTTCCATAACTTCCTCTGTTCTCTTATTCTCCTGTTCTCTCTAAAATCAAACTGTACTATAACTCACTTTGATCATTTATACAACATCAGGCGTAAGTATATATTTTCAGTAGCGCCCGCATGATTAGAGCGGCCAGACCCAAAGCAAAACGGGGATGGTGACGGCTGTAATCAGCAGTTCGAGCGGTAGACCCAGCCGCCAGTAGTCACCGAACTCGTACCCACCGGCCTCAAAAACCAGGACATTCGCTTCATGACCAATGGGCGTCAGAAAGGCGCAGGAACCGCCCACCGCAACGGCCACGAGAAACGGATCGGTCGAGACGCCCAGGCCCTGCGCTACGCTGATCGCGATCGATCCCATCAGCACAACGGCGGCCGCGTTGTTCACGATGTCGGAAAGAATCATCGTTACCAGCAGGACGACGATCAGGAGCATGGGGGGCGAGAGAAAACCGGCGGCCCGCAAAATCTGATCGGCGATGAATTGATCCCCGCCGGTGTTTTGCAGGGCGGCTCCCATCGACAACATCGCGCCCAGCAGCACAATGATCGGCCACTCGACGCTCTGGTAGGCTTCGTGCAAGGATACAAGCCCCGTGATCACCATTGCGATAGCGGCCGCGGTCATTGCGATGGGCACCGATAGGATTCCAAAACTTGCGCTGAGAAGTGCGGCCAGGAAGATAGCCAATCCCAGGACTGTGTTGTGTGGCTGCAGGTGAATTTCTTGTTGCGTCAACGGTATGAATCCCAGCGTCTTCAGTGTTTCTGCCATTTCTTCATGATGTGCTTGCACCAGTAGCACATCACTGGATTTCAGGGGGGTTGTTCCCACAGAAGAGTGCAAGTTTTCGTCAGCCCGCGATATGGCCAGGAGATTGATGCCGTAACGCGCGCGCAGATTAAGGTCACGCGCAGTCTTCCCTATGGTCATCGAGCCTGGAGCAACGATGACTTCGGCAATCTCAACATCGTCAGCGTGCAGGCTGGCCTTGAGTTGCTCCCAGCCATCGGTGCGCTCGCGGCCGTTCTCCTTCGGGCACTCAAGTGGCTTGCACTCCGGATATACAACGGCCGTATCGTAGGCGAACTGCCGCAGGGCCGCGGCTTCGGCGCGCACCAGAAGGATGTCACCCGCCCGTATTTTATCGTTTCCCTTGGGTGAGGAGATACGTTTCCCATCGCGTATAATGGCAACGACCCACAGATCGGCATCGGTGAGTGACTTCAGATTACGCAACTTCTGGCCGGTTAATGCAGACTCAGGGGGAACTTGCACTTCTGTCACAAAGTCCACGTTCTGAACGCTATCCTGCGCTGACGTCTCACCCTCGCGCTTTGGAATGAGGCGCCAGCCAAGGAATGTGATGAACGCGACCCCCACCACCGAGATCGCAATCCCCACCGGGGCGAACGCGAACATGTCAAAGTGTTCCCCGCCGTGCTCAACCCGCAGCGCGGAGACGATCAGGTTTTCCGGCGTTCCGATGAGTGTGATCAGACCCCCAAAGTGAGAACTGAATGCCATCGGCAGCAAATACAGTGAGGTAGCGTGATTGTTTTTTCTGGCGATCCGCACAGCCACCGGAATAAAGAGAGCCAGGGCCGCGAGATTGTTCATAAAGGCGGAGCTGAGGACCACCAGGGTGCACAGCATAGCCAGTTGCGCAGCTAGACGTTTCCCGGCAACCGACATCCACTTAACAAACATATCGGCCACGCCCGTGTTCTGCAGACCGCGACTGACAACCAGCACCACCGCGATGGTCACGATGGCGGAATGGCCGTACCCACCCAGAGCTTCCTCGACAGAGACCGCCCCTATAAACTCAAGCAACAACATACCGATAAGCGCCACCATATCATAGCGCCAGATCTGCAGCGCAAGCATCGTCAGTGTCAGCACAATGACGGCATAGACAAGGCCCTGTTCTAGTGTCAAAATTTCTCCTTTCGCAGAATACTATGAGCGATAGTTTAGCGAGGTAAAACATGCAGTTCTACTGTTGCACATTTCCTGCCTACACAGCGAACCCCCGCTGGCTTTCATCGTTGTGATCAGGAGAGACTGGCCAAATAAAAAAGATAAGAGATGCCAGCCAGGTCATGACGTCCCCGCGCGCACGACCAGGATTGGGCAAGTGATCTGTTCACCCAACACATCTGGGATCGTGCCAAATAGCAGCGATGCAATGGTGGAACGATTCGAGGCGCCTATGACGAGAAGATCATAGTCCCCGGTGCGAACTTCATCGCGAATAGCATGGATGACTGAATCATTGACGCGCACACGAATATCAATTTTGTACTCTGGCCCGAGATTCTTTTCAACTATCTGTTGTAGTCGGTATTGTTGATCAGAAATCTCTGATTCTGAAGCGGGAGGAATGACGCGAAACAAAGTGACGTGTTTGGCCGTGCCGTTGGTGAGTTTTGTCGCCAGTCGGAGGCCCAGCAAAGCATGTGGCCCTCCACCGGCAGGCACCAGAACATGCTGATACTCTCCTTGTCCTTCTGGAAGCTCCGATAATCTCTCATTTTCCGTAGGCTGGTGGGGTCGCGATATCTGAACGATACCACCAATGATCCACGCGGTATAAGTAAGGGGAATTCCCAACAGCATCAGGGCGATGGCCACGCGCCCGATCAGGCCCAAAAAGCCCCACTGTTGATAGAGATTGACTAAGGCCAGATCGGGTAACGTTGCTGTAGCCAGAAACCCTACGAGCACACCGACAATGAAAATCCCCGCCAGAGCCAAAAGTGTTGCTTTTCTCATGTCCTATCCTGGGCGATTGACAAGTTTAACCATCCACATATCAGGCGCTTACTCCCGTCACGATTTGCATGATTACCATAAGCTGATGGAGATATATCGCTTGGATTCACTCGCACTGAGATGGTAGTATAGAATGGCTTGCGGAAAAATCAAGTTATCGAAGAGAGATTAGAAGAAGGTATGAAGGTATAAATGAAGCAGTTCCCAGGGGACAAGCTCCACGAAGCTGCGCTGTCCCGCACATCAACTTTGACTTCGTGGCTCTTCAGGAATTCGTCGGGTGCAATCGTCAAGCGCTATTGCGCCCCCCACCTGCAACCCAGGAGCGACGCAAGAAAGGTCTGTAATCCCCACAAACACGCAATTCTTGGCTGCTTTTAGGGCTACTGAGGAGATTGCCCGGCAAAATCCAAAAGACCCGACTTCGTTTGCTTTCTTGGATTCAACTATCCAGGCACAGTCTCGAAGGTGTCATCGTAGCGCGGCGCCATCGTAGCCCAATCGAATTTTGCCATCGAGGTCCGCAGCTCGGAGGCGAGGGCGCGCGCCGCTGCGACCTCGTGGATGGCCCATCGCAGGCGAGAGACCAACTCCTCGAAATTCGCGTAGAGACAGCGGGCGTGATGCGCGGGCGGCACAAGCTCTGGATAGACCAGGCGATGCGGCAGTACGGGGAAGCAGCCGGCGGACATCGCCTCCACCACGGCGATGCCGAAGAATTCGTGGCGCGCGGTGCTGACGACGATGTCCGAAGCCCAGAGGAGCTGCGCGTAATCTGCCGCGTCGGCGCGCCCGTAGTGGATCACCCGCGCGCCCAGGCGCTCCTGCGTCGCCTCGAACTCCTCCGGCTGCTGGCGGACGTTGCTGCCCGCCAGCGCAACGCGAAACTCGATCCCCTCGGCGACTAAGGCGTCCAGCGCGCGGAAGAAGACGGCGGGCGCTTTGTCGTACTCCCACCGTTGATTCCACAGGATGATGGGTGGGCCGGCGGCGTTGGGGTAGGTCTCGGGCCGGGCGCGATCCAGGCGCGCCAGGTCGCAGCCGACGGGCAGGACGGCGGACTTGGCCTCCACCGCCGCAATCCGATGCACGTGCTTGAAATCATGGAAGTGCTTGAGGAAGCGCGGCAGCGCCTTGAACCAATCTGCCCGATGATACGCGGAATTGAAGAAGACCCGATCCGCCGCCAACATCGAAAGCCAGTTGATCATGGCGTAGGTGAGATCGCGCTTCTCGCCGGGCGGCATCGGGTAGGTGAGTTGATTTTCGTGGCAGTAGAGCGCTACCGGCACATCGCTTAGCCTATCGCGGCTCAGGCCCAAGAAGGCGGGTAGGTTGAGCATATCCGTGGTCAACAGTAGATCCGGTTTGGTAGAAAGTTTGCGCGCGCGTGCGGCCAACGTGACCGCGCCGCCCTGCATCCGCCACTTCCAGAAGCGCGCGGGTAGGCGTAGCACCTCGACGCGATGGCGGCTGTGCCGGGCGTAGCCCCCCGCCCAAGCGCGATGGCTGCCGCCGAAATAGGGCGCGATCAGCAGGATGTTCAAAGTCGAAGTCCTCACAGTAGGGCGCTTCGAAAAGTGTGGTGCAGAGGCAGACCCCGCTGCCCCCGCCCTCTCGATAGGCGTTGGGATCGTGTCATCCAAGGCCGGATCATAAGTTGTCTTGGAGGGCTTCCGTTTTGGCAAGATGTGATTGGATGTGAGCCGCCAATGTCCGAGCGCGCTGGGGCGCGTCCCCGACATAGGCGTGCGCGTCTAACGCGGCGCGGATCTGCTCCGGCGGGAGGTGCGCCGTGATCTCCGGCGCGGCGGCGAGTAGCTCCGGCAGCGGGTTGGGCTTCCCGGCCTCGATCTCCTCCCACGCCTGCATCGCGATCGCGCGCAACGTCTCGTGCATCGCCTGGCGGTCGGCGCCGGCCTGCAGCAGGCGCATCAGCAGCGGCTCGATGGCGGCGAAAGGGCCGTAGGTTTCCAAGGTGTGTTGGATAGCGCGCTCGTCGACCCGCAGGTCGCTTACTAATTGGATCGTCACGCGCAACACCTCGTCGGCGACGAGGAACGCTTGGGGCAAAATCACGCGCCGATTGGCCGAATCATCTAACGTGCGCTCCAGCGCGGAGTGGGCCGCGTTATCCCAGGCGACGCGCGGCAGTTGCGCCAGATAGCGTGCCAGGCTATCGATCTTCTCCGCGCGGATGGGATTGCGCTTGAACGGCATCGCCGAGGAGCCGACCTGGCGGCTGCCAAACGGCTCCGACCACTCACCGATGGTGGGATTCTGGAGCAGGCGCAGGTCGAGCGCGAAGCGATAGGCCGCGCTGCCCAGCCCGGCCAGTGCGGAGAGCACGGCCCAATCCTGCCGGCGGGGGTAGGTCTGGTTGGCGACCGCCCACGTCCGCAGGCTCAACTCGTCCATCACCGCGCGCTCGAATTCGGCGGGCGTCACCTCGTCCGGCAGCAGCATCGCGTACGAGGCCGAGGTCCCCACCGCGCCCTTGAAGCCCTTGCCGCGCAGCTCTTCTCGCAGGCGCGTCAGCGCCCGGTGATCCTCTAGAAAATCCTGGGCGTAGCCGGCCAGGCGATAGCCGACGGTGGTCGGCTCGGCGGGCTGGAGGTGGGTGAAGCCCATGCAGGGCGTATCGGCCCAGCGGTGGATCTGATCAGCGAAGGCGGCGAGCAGCTCTGCTAATTGCTCGATGATCAAATCCAAGGCGCGCTGCATCTGTAAGATCGTCGCGTTGTCCTTCACATCCATCGAGGTGGCGCCCGCGTGGATGATCCCGCCGCCGACGGGGCATTGCGCGGCGTAGGCGCGCACCTCGGCCATCAGGTCGTGGTGGATCTCCGCCTCGATCTCTAAGGAGCGCGCCAAATCGACCTCATCTTGATGCGCGGCGAGATCGGCCGCCTGCGCCTCGGTCACCGCCCCGAAGCGCGATTGTACGCGGGCCAGCGCGACCCAGATGCGACGCCACCAGCGGCGCTTAGTGCGCTCGCTCCAGATCTCGCGCATCGCCTCGGAGCCGTAGCGCCACGTAAAGGGTGAGACATAGGGATCAGGCATGGGTATCTCCTGAAAAAATGAGTTATAGGTTGCAAGTTGCAAGTTGCAAGTTAAAAGATGTTTCTCGTGGCCCTAACTTGGACGAGCCGTCACCAAATTTTTGCTCGTTCCTCAAAAAACCTTAGAGGTTGTTCGGAAGTTAGACCTAAAGGGTGCGTGAGAAGTTTTTCACTTGAGCACATCCAACACGAGGAAATGGGACAGCCCAAAATGCCGCAGCGGTGTGCGCTCCATCTCATAGGTCAGCCGGCGCAGCAGTTGGCCCAGCCGCGGGCGTCGCGCGACGATATTATCGTAGCCGGGGTAGATCTGGGTGTGGACGCGCACGCGCACGGGCAGATCGCGGAACAGGCGGCGCAGGTCGGCGGCGGTGTACGCGCGGACGTGGGGGGCGAGGCGGTCGCGCAGGGGATCGGGCAGCCAGTTGACCAGCGGCTTGTTGCCGAAGTGATAACGTCCGCGCCAGTAGATGCCGTGCGTCTCGAAGAGGTAGAGCCGATTGGGCACGAAGATCACGATGTTTCCGCCGGGCCGGGTGACGCGGACCATCTCGCGGGCGCAGCGCCGGTCATCGGCGACGTGCTCCAGCACCTCGTGGGAGAAGGTCACGTCGAAGGCGTGGCTGGCGAAGGGAAGCGCCTCGCCCACGGCTTGCATCACGGCGCGCGCGCGGTCGCGGGCTTCCTGAGCGCGCTCGCCCTCGATCTCGACGCCGTAGACGTGGGGCGAGTGCCGGGAGAAGGCGTTGGTGTACATCCCCACGCCACATCCCACATCCAAAATCGCCTTGCCGTGGAGATCGATGTGCTGGCGAACTAACTGAAATCGCCGCTCTTGTCCTGCGCGCCATACAAAGGAAGGATTCCCTCGTGAGGCGGCTTTATCGCTGATCTGATCCACGTTAGACTCCTTGGTCAATTTTTGACATTGTGGGGTTGGTGAGGCGTGTTGATCTCTCTGGCGCGTCCCCTTGATTGTAAAATTAAAAAGCTCGCTGTCAAATTGACACCCCCTTGCAAGTATGGTACTATTAAGGGCAGTCAATACCCTCTTCAATACAATCTGAGGAAGGTGGCCTTTTGAATTTTGCCGGATAATTCCCCCAGTAGCCCTAACAGCAGCCACGATTCGTGTGTTTGCAAGGATCACAGACCTGTTTGCGTGTTAGCAGGTTGTGGATGGGATGATACGATTGCCCCTCGGCGAATTCCTAAAGAACCAGGAAGGTAAAATTACATCATCATTTCCCCAATTCGACTCGTTTTTTGGGGAGATTTTTTCTTAACAATGTTTATAAAATTCCTGCTCGATCTAAGGAGGATTTATGCCCGCATCACGTGTTGATCAACTGACCACAGCGCTGCGTGACCTTCAAGTTGGTACGCCAGACATCGAAGCCTCCGCCATTGTTAGCGTGGACGGCCTGATTATTGCCTCGGCCCTTCCCTCTGGTTCCGAAGAAGACCGCGTTTCCGCTATGTCCGCTGCGATGCTCTCCCTGGGTGAGCGCATTGCGATTGAACTGGGGCGCGGCAATTTGGAACAGGTTTATGTCAAAGGCGACCAGGGATATGTGATTTTGATGTCGGTTGGACAGGAGGCGGTTTTAACGGCCTTGGCGCATTCCAAAGCTAAGTTGGGTTTGGTTTTCCTGGAGATGCGCCGGGCGGTTGACTCACTTACTGACTTGCTCTGATTATCTGCACTTATTTGGATTAAGAGGCCAGCACATTTCAATGTGACTGGCCTTTTTGTATATAGGCTCTGATATCACGAGATGAAAAGGAGGTTTGCTATGTCCAAACGAGTCGTTCATCCCCCTCGGGGAACGGAGTTGCAGTGCAAGAATTGGTTGTTGGAAGCGCCGTATCGAATGATCCAGCACAACCTGGATCCCGAGGTCGCCGGCGACCCGGATAATCTCATCGTCTATGGCGGGCGGGGCAAGGCAGCCCGCAGTTGGGCGGCGTTCGACGCGATCCTCGCCACGTTGGAGGAGATGGACGTTGATGACACCTTGCTCATCCAATCGGGCAAGCCGGTGGCGGTCTTCAAGACGCACGAAGACGCGCCACGGGTGCTTCTCGCCAACTCCAACATCGTGCCCGCGTGGGCCACCCAGGAGAACTTCGATAAGTGGGAGCGCGAGGGCTTGATCATGTACGGCCAGATGACCGCCGGATCCTGGATCTACATCGGGACGCAGGGCATTCTCCAGGGCACCTACGAGACGCTGGGCATGGCCGCGCGCCAGCACTTCGGCGCGGAGGCCTCGCTGCGCGGGACGTTCACGCTGACCGCCGGGCTGGGCGAGATGGGCGGCGCGCAACCGCTGGCGATCACGATGAACGAGGGCGTCGGGCTGATCGTCGAGGTCGATCCGAGGCGCGCCGAGCGGCAGTTGAAGCACGGCTACGTCGATGAGATCGAGGGGGATCTGGACACGGCCCTCGGTAAGATCGAAACCTACAAAGCGCGGGGCAAGGCGCGTTCCATCGGCTTGATCGGCAACGCGGGCGATGTCTACCCGGAGCTGTTGCGGCGCGGTCTGATCCCCGACATCGTGACCGACCAGACGCCGGCCCACGACCCGCTCCTCTATGTGCCCAATGGGATGACGCTGGCGGAGGCGGAGGCGCTGCGCGCATCCGACCCGAAGCGCTATCAAGAAGAGGCGGTACGCACGATGACGGAGCATTGCGCGGCCATGGTCGAGATGCAGAAGCGGGGCGCCGTGGTCTTCGATTACGGCAACAATCTGCGCCAGCGCGCCTATGACAACGGCCTGGAGGAGGCGTTCAGCTATCCTGGCTTCGTGCCGGCCTACATCCGCCCGCTCTTCTGCGAGGGCAAAGGCCCATTTCGGTGGGTGGCGCTCTCCGGCGATCCCGAAGATATTTATGAGACCGACCGCATCATCCTGGATCTCTTCCCCGAGGACAAGCATCTGGTGCGCTGGATCAAGATGGCGCAGGAGAAAGTGCAATTTCAGGGGTTGCCCTCGCGCATCTGCTGGCTGGGCTATGGCGAGCGGGCGAAGGCGGGCCTGGCCTTCAACGCGGCGATTGCCGAAGGGCGGATCTCCGCGCCCATCGCCATCGGGCGGGATCACCTCGACGCCGGCTCGGTCGCCAGCCCCAACCGCGAGACCGAGGCGATGAAGGACGGCTCCGACGCGATCTCCGACTGGCCGATCCTCAACGCGCTCATCAACGCCGTGGGCGGCGCGACATGGGTCAGCTTCCATCACGGGGGCGGCGTGGGCATTGGCTACTCGCAGCACGCGGGCCAGGTCATCGTGGCCGATGGGACGCCGGCCGCCGCCGCGCGCCTCCAGCGCGTGCTGACGACCGATCCTGGGATGGGCATCGTCCGTCACGCCGACGCGGGCTATGAGCAGGCCATCGATGCGGCGGAGCGTCACGAGATTTGGATGCCAATGCTCAAGTAGGCAAGGATCTGGGCGGAACCCTTGCGAAGGTTGCGAAAGAGACTTTTAGTCCAGGGGGGGTCTCCACCGGAGATAACGTTGTATTAAAGCCGTCTGGAACCTTCGCAAGGGTTGCTTGTCGTTAGAATGCAAAGAAATCGAGGCGGATGGATGAAGACGCGCGTTTTCGGGATTTTGGCCGTGTTGGTGATCGCGGGGGGATTGCTCCTGGGATCGCTGTTTCTGTTGGATCAAGAGCCGCAGGTTGTTCCGACGCCGACGCCCCCCCCGACCGATGTGGCATTGGCCACGGTCGAAGGCGAGATGCTCGGGGTCAATTTCTGGGCGGAGCAATATCGACTGGATCAGGTGATGAGTCAATTGGCGGGCCAGGCATCGCCCCCGCCGCGCGAGACCTTGGATCGGCTCATCAACGAGACGCTGTTGCTCCAGTCCTATCGCCCCCCGGACCCGCCGACCGATGCGGAGGTGCGGCAGCGAATCGCAGCGTTCCAATCCAGTTGGGGCGTCGATGATGCGACGTTGGTGGCCCATCTGCGCGCCGCCGATCTTCCAGGCGCGGTGTTGACCCAGACAATGCACCGTCTCCTGACCGTGGAGGCCGCGCAGGCGCAACTCACAGCATCCCAAGACCAAGATCCATCCGAGTGGATGGCGCAGCGACGCGCGGAAGCTGCAATCGAGATCGACGAGGCCAGATGGGCCGAACTTACGACAATGATCACGCCGGCAGCCACGCCTTTACCCTCTCCGACTGCGACCTCTTCCCCCTCGTCATCGGCTACTGCAACGCTTGATCCTTTCGGCACATGTGATGTGTGTGAGGATAAGGAGTCGCTGGTTCCAGATAGATAACAGTACTTTTTTGCTATTGTGTTCTAATCCAAAAACGATATAATTTGAAGAGGAGAATCCCTAACGTGGACAAGCCGTCACTAAAAAGGCTCCTGTCTACCAGATTCGTGTCTGTTTGGCACGAATTTGATTGGTTAGCCTACACTGTTGATTCTATTCACCTTGCAGGAGGAAAATTATGGCAGCAGTGGAAAAAAGTATCACGATTAAAGCCCCCCCGGAAAAGATTTGGGATAGCGTCAAAGACCCCAATAGTTGGCCCCATTGGTTCGAAGGCGCCTCGACGCCTAAGTTTGTGGAGGGGAATGGCGATGTTGGCACGACCGTCGAATTGACGATGTCGGTCGCCAATTTGCCGTTACCCTCGCGCCTCACGGTATCGGAAATCGATCCCGGTAAATTGTGGCGCGGAGAGTTTGAAAGCCCCGGCCTGGCAGAAGGGCACATGCTCTTCACCTATATGTCGATGGGGGTGCGCACGAAGCTCTCATTCCACATCGAGGCGGATCTTAAAGGCGCCGCTAAAGTGGCCGAGGGGATGGTCGCCCGCAGTTTTGCGGATATGGCCGACAAGACGTTGCAGAATGTCAAGGTAATGACTGAGGGCTAATTACCTCGTCGAACTACATTTATTATTTTCATAGCACGCTTCTTTCTATGATACTAGAAAGAAGCGTGCTTTTTTTATGGGATAGCAGGAAGAGCGGACGTTCGAGGATGGATCTGCCGAGAAAAGAAAAAACTGCCCTGAATACTCAGGGCAGTTTTTGTGTGATTGTGTGAAAAATTGACCTTAGCCGCCGAACCCGCCGGTGAGCGCCCCAATACTTATGGCGCCGCCGATGCCCAGGAGGCCAAGGAGGAGGCTAATGGCGATGGTGACCAACCAGCCGATCAATACCGTCGCAATCGTCTTGCCATCGTCCAGATCCAGCCCCTCTTTGATCGCGAAATAACTGGCGATCAGGGACCAAATCCCGCCGACGAGTGCGCCGATGCAGGGAATGATGCCCAGCATCTGGGGGGCGTAAGCGTACCCGATCACGCGCATCATCTCAGGTAAATCGGCTTCTCCGCCAAATAGACTGGTGCCGACGAAATAGGTGATTGCGGACCAGACGAACCAGTTGATGAAAGTCACGATGAAGGCGCCGATGAAGGACATCAGAACACCGCCAGCGCCTGTATCGCCGATGAAGGCGTTGAGTAGCGTTCCAATCGCGGAGAGGAAGGCTACGATGGCGACCACGATGGCGGCTTCTGTGAGGGCCGACTCGTCGTGCTCGATCTCCGCGAAGGTCTGCCGATCCAGCTTGAAAACGCCAATGATGCGATTGACTAACATGGTTTCTCTCCTTTCCTAAGTTAGGGGTAATGAAAGGCGTCATTTGTGATCAGATATTATCCGAGTGGGGCCTTTGTGATATAATCAGGGATGAACGACCCTCTTTTATCTTCGCCTTGAATTTATCTCTCAGATACAAATTTATCGTTGGAGGATGTGAATGTCGAATTTCGTACACCTTCATACCCACACGGAATTTTCATTATTAGATGGGTTGAGCAGCCCGCGCGAGTTGGCGAATTACGCCGTCGAGTTGGGCATGGATGCGTTGGCCATCACTGATCACGGGGTGATGTTTGGCGTGGTAGATTTTTACCAGGCGTGTCAGGCGGCGGGCATTAAGCCCATCATCGGCATCGAGGCGTATGTGGCCCGCACCTCGCGCCACAGTCGGAATCGAGATGATGGAAAGCCGTATCACATTGTGCTCTTGGCCCAGAATCAGACCGGGTATCAGAACTTGCTGGCGTTGGCGAGCCTCGCGCAGTTGGAAGGGTTCTATTACAAGCCCCGCATCGATAAGGAGACATTGGCCCGGCACAGCGCGGGCGTCATCGCGCTCACGGCCTGCGTGCAAGGAGAAATTCCCCAATTGCTGCACGAGGGTCGGGACGAGAAGGCGCGCGAGGCTATCCGCTGGTATCAGGAGCACTTCCCCGATCGCTTCTACATCGAATTGCAGACGCACGAGATCCCGGAATTTGACGCGACCTACAAGAAGATGATCGCGCTCGCCGGCGAGATGAATGTCCCGCTGGCGGCGACGAACGACATTCACTACGCCAGGCCGGATCAGGCGGAGGCGCACGATGTGCTGCTCTGCATCGGCACCGGGAAGAGCGTCAATGAGACGAAGCGGATGCGGATGACGGATAACTCTTATTATATGCGCTCCCCGGAGGAGATGTGGGAGCTATATGGCGACATCCCGGAGGCGTTGGAGAACACCGTCAAGATTGCCGAACAATGCAACGTCGAGATTCAATTCGCGCCGCCCTATCACCTGCCCCAGTTCCCCGTCCCGGAAGGATGCGGCGCCTCGGAGGCGTACCTGCGTCATCTCTGCTACGAGGGGCTGGTGATGCGCTACGGCGAGGCGCGCGCCAGGGAACCCGAGGTGATCGAGCGGATGGAGCACGAGTTAGGCGTCATCCACGAGATGGGCTTCGATGACTATTTCTTGATCGTCTGGGATCTCTGCAAGGCGGCGAAAGAGCGCGACATCTGGTGGAATGTCCGCGGATCGGGCGCGGGCAGCGTCGTGGCCTACACGTTGGAGATCACGCATGTCGATCCCTTCAAAAATCGGCTGATGTTTGAGCGCTTCTTGAATCCGGCCCGCGTCAATATGCCCGATATCGATCTGGACTATCCCGACGACCGGCGCGAGGAGTTGATCGCCTACACCGTGGAGCGCTACGGCGCCGATCACGTCGCGGCGATCATCACCTTTGGGACGTTGGGCGCGCGCGCCGCGATCCGCGATGTGGGCCGCGCCTTAGACATCCCTCTGGGCGAAGTCGACCGCGTCGCGCGGATGGTGCCGAACGTTCCCGGCAAGCCCGTCTCGATTGCACAGGCGCTGGAGCAGGTCTCCGAACTGCGCGAGGTCTACGATAGCACAATGTACATCAAGCGGCTGCTGGATACCGCGCAGCAGGTCGAGGGCACCACGCGCCACGCCAGCACGCACGCCGCCGGCATTCTGGTCTCCGATAAGCCCTTAGTCGAATATCTGCCGTTGCATCGGCCGACTAAAGGCGGCGGCGAGGGCAGCCCGGTGGAGCGCGTCTCGCAGTGGCCGATGGAGATTGTGGACGCGATGGGCATGCTCAAGGTCGATTTCCTGGGCCTGCGCACGCTGACCTCGATGCGCCGAACGTGCGAGTGGATTGAGAAGGAGCATGGCGTCAAACTGGATCTTTTTACCATTCCTTACGAGCGCGTGCCCGACGATCCAGAAAAGGATGCCAAGGTCAAGCAGCTCTACGAACTGTTGGCCAGCGGCGAGACGACGGGCGTCTTCCAGGTGGAGGGCGCCGGCATGCGCCGGACGCTGAACGAGTTGCGCCCGCAGGAATTCCAGCACATCATCGCCGTGCTGGCGCTTTATCGCCCCGGCCCGATGGAGAACATCCCGACCTACATCCGCCGCCTTCACGGTGAGGAGGAGGTAAAGTATCATCATCCGATTTTACAAGATATTTTGGGAGATACGTACGGCATCATAGTGTATCAAGAGCAGATCATGCAGATCGCGGTGCAGATGGCGGGCTACAAACCTGGCGAAGCGGACATGATCCGCAAGGCGGTGGCGAAGAAGAAGAAGAAATTGATGGAGAAGCACAAGAAGCTGTTCCGCGAGGGCGCGATCAAGAAGGGCATCGCCGCCGAAATCGCCAACGCCGTCTGGAGCGACATTGAATTCTTCGCGCGCTACGGCTTCAACCGCGCTCACGCCACCGATTACGCCGTCATCACCGCGCAGACCGCCTACCTCAAGGCCCACTATCCCTTAGAATTTATGACCGGCCTGATGACGACCGAGCGCCACAACGTCGAAAAGTTAGGCTACCTCATCACCGACGCGCGGCGCAACGATTTGGAGGTGCGCGGCCCGGATATCAATGCCTCTGATGTGGAGTTTTCCATCGGTCACGAAAAAGATGGGCGGCGTTATATTCGCATCGGCCTGGGCGCGATCAAAAACGTCGGCGACGATGCGATGCAGGTGATCGTCGATGCGCGCCGCGCGGGCGGCCCGTTCGCGTCGCTGGATGATTTTGCGGAGCGCGTCGATCTGCGGAAGGTGAACCGGAAGACGCTGGAGTGTCTCATCCAGGCGGGCGCGTTGGATCCATTTGGAGAGCGGCCCAAGCTGCTCACGCTAATCGACGCGCTGATCGGGGCCAGCAGCCAAATTCATCACGCGCGCGACGTGGGACAGATCACGCTCTTTGGCGATGCGATGGGCAGCACACAGCGGATCACGCTACCGGCCTTCGCGCCGCCGATTGATAATCGGCAGTTGCTCGCCTGGGAGAAAGAGCTATTGGGCGCCTACCTTTCCGAGCATCCGCTTGAGCGTCAAGAGCGTGAACTTCAGGCTAAGGGCATGATCAGCACGACCATCGCGCAGGTCGCTACTGAGCAACTCGGACAACAGATCGCGTTGGTCGGTATGGTACAGCGCGTCAAACGCATCAACACGAAGAAGGGCGCCACCATGGCCTTCGTCACACTGGAGGGTTCGGGCGGTACATTAGATGTGGTCGTTTTTCCCCAGGCGTACGAGCGCTTCAAATCGTTGTTGATCCAGGATGAGACTCTGGTCGTCAGCGGTAAGCTGGACGACCGGCAAGATCGCGAGTCGCATCCCCTCCTGGCCGACTGGTTCAAGCTTCCGGAGCAGATGTTACATCCGACGAATAACGTTCATCAAGTAGGTCAAGTAGATCAAGTAGAACAAGGAGATTATGGAATGGAGCCTTCGTATTCTAACGATCATCATACCACGTATCACGCCAATGGCTCGCAGGGGCCGCAGCAAGATGAGGGCGCGATGTATGCCCAGGCGACCTCAGACCCATCGGCTTTAGGACGCGATAATGGGGGGCATGGGACACCGCCGCCGCCACCGGACGAGCCGCCATCCCCGCCGAGCACACTTTACATCACCCTCCAACGCTCTGGGGATCATCAGCGAGATTTTGATACGTTAGCAGAGATTCATCAGCTTCTGTGTCAATCTCCTGGCGGAGATCGATTCATTGTCGTGTTGGAGGGGGCGGGGTATCAGAAGATTCAACTATCCTTCCCGGAGGCCAGCACGCGCTATAGCCTGAACTTGCGCGAGCGCGTTGAGTCTCTGGTCGGCAAGCAGAACTTGCGGGTTATCACGCCGTTGAGTGGGTGAAATTAAACCTGTTTATAACCTTGTCAGAAGTATGATTTTATCTCAAACGTGTGTTGTTTTGAATTGACAACCCTTCTAGCCCGTGATAAACTTGAGATGAGTCATAGTATTTAAGTTTCTGTGAATAGATGTGGCGGCTTTATATTATATTGCCTCCCATCTTTTGCAAGTATCCTAACCTGGTTAATACCTTACTAAAAGAATCTCTGGTAACCAACTCTTGTTCGGCGGATGTGAATTGAATGAGACGCGAGCCTAATCCATCAAATTCGTGTCGAATGTACAAGTGTTTGATGGACAGGACTCTTTTTGGCGATAGCTCGACCACGTTAGGGCCTGACTTGCGCTAATTCCAACCTTAAGGAGGTTTTGGATGCGAGGTAATAGGACCTTGATTATCATCGCAGGTGTGTTGATTGTATTGACCTTGGTCTTCCTTGGTGCATATTATTTTGTGCTATCTCCGGGAGACGGCGAAGAACCGGCTGCTGAGGAAATGCTCCCGACCCCTACGCCGAGTAATATGGTCGAGATTGTCGTGGCGGTGCAGAATATCAATCTTGGCACGAGAATTACCACGGAAGGGGATGCGCCGGCGGTCAGGCTGAGAAAATGGCCGGATTCTTCGTTGCCGCTTGAGTATTTCGAGTCATTAGATGAGGTCGAGGGTAAGATCTCCCGGCTCGATATACCGCGGGGTATGCCCGTTATGCCCGATATGTTAGCCGATAGAGGCGACACACTTTCGATGCCCGCCGGCTCCAATTCACTCTTCCAACCCAATGATCGCGTCGCCTATGCCATCCCCATGGATATCCAGGGCGGTGTGGCGTGGGGTATTCGTCCCGGCGATCATGTAGATGTCGTCGCGGCGTTGAAGATGGTTCCCGCGAGCGGGACACAAGAGGCGTTGCAGCAATTCACCTATCTCTCGGAGTTGGAGCAACCCGATCAAACCGGCGTATTTGGGAGCTTTGAAACCTTGCCCAATGGTCGCGTCGCTGCAATCTCGCCGGCGAACACGGCGATGAATCAATTGCCTAACCTGCTAGTCCAACTTACCGTGCAGGATGCCGTCGTCTGGAAAATAGGAACGTGGGAGAAGCTAGATGAAGATGAAGCAGCCACCCCCGCTACAAGAGCGGTTCCCAGCGTCGAAGGCGATGCAGAGGCCGAAGCGGAAGCTGAAGGTGAAACTGAAGGTGAGGCGGAAGGCGGCGGCGGTTTTATGGGGGGTGGTGGAGAGCCAGCGGTCGTCGCAACGCCTATACCCGAAGCGGACACGTATGGGAATATCGAGCCGGTGACCTTGCTGGTGACCCGCGAGGATGTCCTGGTACTAAAATATCTCTTGGAGATGGGCGCGGATTTAGATCTCGTTCTGCGACCTGCCGGATTTACAGATAGAGTTATGCAAACGCAACCGGTATGGTTACGCTATGTGATTGAGCGCTATCAGTTGCCAGATACAATGCCGGATTTACCTGTGGCACCAAAAGAGGTGCGACAGCCGTTAGAATTGCCGCTCCAGACACCGGTTACGCCCGAAGACGCGCAAGAGTAGGAGCTTCCTAATGCCTGAAAAAATACGTGTAATGATCGTCGATGATGTTGCGGAGACGCGCGAGCAACTCCGCAAACTTATGTCATTTGATCCGGATATCGAAGTTGTGGCAATGGTGGGCAGCGGCGAGGAAGCTGTCTCCGTTGTGCCGAAGGCCATACCCGATGTAGTGTTGATGGATATCAACCTGCCCGGTATAGATGGCATCACAGCCACCGGTAAGATTGTGGAGATTATGCCGGCCGTTCAGGTCGTGATGCTCTCCGTCCAGGGCGAAAGCGACTATATGCGCCGAGCGATGATGGCTGGCGCGCGGGATTATCTCACCAAACCCCCCAGCGCCGATGATCTGTTGAATACCATTCATCGCACCTATAAATTGCGGCAAAAAATGGGAACCGGGCCGTTGACCCAAGCGGGCGCGCCGGGCAGGCAGGCGGCAGCCGAACCAACGCCGGCGCGACAGGCCAAAGTCCTCACTGTCTTTAGTCCTAAAGGTGGGACCGGATGTACAACGGTGGCTGTCAATTTAGCTATCGCGCTTCAGACGCTACTCGGTGCAGATGCAAAAATTTGTCTCGTCGATGCGAATTTGCAATTTGGCGATGTGTCGATTTTCTTGAAGCTGCAAGCTACCCGCACCTTGACAGATTTGGCCCCGCATGTGCAGGATTTAGACCCCAATTTGTTGCGCACGGTCATCGCCACGCACTCCTCCGGTGTGGGGGTCCTGGCGGCCCCAGCCTCGCCTGAAGAAGCAGAGATGTTTCAAGAGGCCGGTGTTGAGGAGAGCGGCGGCAATCACGCGATGAAGGCGATTTTGAATTTCGTTCAGCAGGAATTCGATTACATCATCATCGATACAGCCCACCATATCGATGATATCATCCTGGCTGCGTTGGACGTCAATGATATGCTGCTAGTCCTCACCCGGCCAGTCATCCCGGAGATTCGGGGGGCGCGGATGTTCGTCGAGTTGTTGCAGAAGCTCGAATATCCGATGGAGCACGTAGATTTGGTCATTAATAGTGTGGATAATAAACGGATGGGCATTCAGCCGGAGGCTATCGAACGCGCTATGATGCCGGCTATCGCCCATCTCCCGCTGGACGAACGAACCGCTTTGCGAGCGGCGAATTACGGAGAGCCTTTCGTCTTAAAAGACGCTCGATCTCTTATCGGGCAAGCAGTTCTTGGTTTGGCGAAGAAAATTCACAATCGCTTTGCTCAGAGAGCTGAGGAAGAAGAAGCCGCCGCAGAGGAAGAGTCGCAAAAGCGGGTTGGTTTAGGTCGTTTATTGTAGTTTTGGAATCTATATAGCGAGGTAAGTAGAAATGTCCCTCCTGCGAAGAATCGAGAGAAAGGATACCCCTTCATCTTCTAAGCGGTCCACCCCCGCTGCTTCTGATCGCGAAGGCGGTCAAGTTCAGCGGCGATCTGTGCCCCGGGCGCGAGATGCCTATCGAGATTTAAAGGGCCGTGTGCAGAATCAATTGATCACGGAGCTTGATCCCTCGATGGATGTGTCCCAGACCGCCGAAGTGCGTGAGACAATCCGCGGTATGTATAATGAGATATTGCAAGAAGAAAGCGTTGTCCTTGGGCGACGGGAACGGGACGCGCTTTTTGAGCAAATTGTCGCGGAAATTTTGGGCCTTGGCCCTTTGGAACCCTTGTTGGCCGATGATTCCATCACTGAGATCATGGTCAATGGCCCGAAGAAGATCTTCGTCGAGCGCAAGGGTAAAATTCGGCGCGTCAATATCACCTTTGAATCTGACGAGCATTTGATGCGCATCATCGAGCGCATCGTCGCGCCGCTGGGCCGCCGTATTGATGAGAGCAGCCCCACGGTCGACGCGCGCTTGAAAGATGGATCGCGTGTCAACGCCGTCATCCCCCCCATTTCCTTGGTCGGCCCCGTGCTTACCATCCGAAAATTCTCTAAGGACCCCCTGACCGTTGAGGATCTAATTCGCTTTGGGTCGGTGACGGAAGAAAGCATGGAATTTATGCGGGCCTGCGTTATCGCCGCGCTCAACACCATCGTTTCGGGCGGGACCGGGACTGGCAAGACGACCTTCTTAAACGTCCTTTCCGGCTATATCCCATCTGACGAGCGGATTGTGACGATTGAGAACGCGGCAGAGTTGCAGCTTCGTCAGGAACACATTGTTACATTGGAATCTCGCCCCCCGAACGTTGAGGGGAAGGGCGAGGTCAGCATTCGCGATTTGGTGATCAACTCCTTGCGAATGCGTCCCGATCGAATCATCGTGGGCGAGTGTCGTGGCGGCGAGGCGCTCGATATGCTCCAGGCGATGAACACCGGGCACGAGGGCAGTATGACGACGGCTCACGCGAATAACACTCGTGACGCCCTTGCTCGTTTGGAGACGATGGTGATGATGGCCGGCATGGAACTGCCGCAGCGGGCTATTCGAGAGCAAGTTGCTTCGGCGGTAGATATGATCGTCCAGTTATCCCGCTTCCGCGATGGTTCGCGGCGCGTCATCGCCATCACCGAGATCCAAGGGATGGAGGGCGACGTGATCACCACCGCGGATATCTTCAAGTTCCAGCACAGCGGTTATGAAGATGGCAAGATCATCGGTTCGTTACGCGCGACGGGCATCCGGCCCAAATTTATGTCCAAGATTGAAGAGGCCGGTATCAGTCTTCCCCCCTCCATCTTTGGCGTATCCCAGAATCGACGCTTCTAGCAGCGCAGAACGCTCAATCACGATGAGCGCGTGGGGGCATAGACACGTAGGGACGACTTCCACGTTTGAACGCTGATTTCTTTGAGACTTTAGTTAATATTGGGAAGGTTGAGCGTACTGTACACAAGAATTTGATAGAAGATAGGGCGCTTTTGGGGATGGCTCGACCATGTTAGGAGGTTAGGGTCCATGACAGTCTTTATTGTTGTTGGTATAGTAGTTGTCCTGGCCGTTGTTTTGCTTGTTGTGGGGCTTTCTCAAGGCCCTGCCGGGCAAGACCTCGTCGAAGATCGTATCGGCGGCGAGGACAAGAAAAAAAAGAAGAAAAAGAAAAAAGAGGGACACGGTGAGTCGGTCATCGGCGCTGCGGTGGATAGGGCCGTTGAGGGGCAAGGCTTTGCGCAGAATCTGGCGACGCAATTAGCGCGAGCCAACCTGAAATGGACGGTCGGTGAGTTCTTGACAATGTCCGCCACCATAGCACTGGGCGTCTCGGTAGTTCTCTACTTGATCAATCGCGCGTTTCTCATCCCCGTAGGCTTCTTGGGCGGATTCTTGGTTCCCCGCTTCTACGTTGGTATGCAACGCAACAAACGTTTGAAGGATTTCAATACGCAGTTGGGCGATGCTTTGAATCTCATGGTCAACTCTCTGCGGGCCGGGTATAGTACAATGCAGGCGATGGAAAGCATCGCCAACGAGATGCCGCCGCCCATCTCTGAGGAGTTTGGGCGTGTGGTTCTAGAACTTCAGTTGGGCGTTGACTTCGATACGGCGATGCAAAATATGCTCCGTCGTATACCGAGCGCTGATATGGACTTGATTGTGACCGCGATGAGCGTCCAGCGCGAGGTCGGCGGCAACTTAGCTGAGGTGCTTGATTCCATCAGCGAGACGATTCGAGAGCGTGTGCGCATCAAGGGCGAGATCAAATCTATGACCTCCCAAGGGCGCATCACCGGTATTCTGGTTACAGGCTTACCTTTTGCCGTGACAGGATTCATCTCCCTGGTTAACCCCTCTTACGTCAGTCTGCTCATAGAGGATCCTTGTGGTTGGATTATGATCGCCGTCAGTTTGATTATGATTGGGTTAGGATACTTTGCGATGAATAAGATAGTATCCATCGAGGTTTAGGAGGGCGTTATGCTTCCGTTTGTGATAGGCGTTGTCGTTATCGTCATTGGCGTTGTTGCAGTGATGGTGCTACGCGGCACACGTGAAACTCAAAGTATTGAAGATCGTCTCAACGAACTGGCGGCTCTGGGGGAACCTGTAACATTGGAGCAACTAGAGCTTTCTCAACCCTTTTCCGAACGGGTCATTGTGCCGATGATCGAACGTCTCAGCGAGATGTCCCAGCGCTTTACCCCCGATCAGGTGATGGAAGAGTCCCGGCATCAGCTTGAATTAGCCGGTATGGCTCATCAAGTCTCGGCGGTGCAGTTCTCTGGTTATCGATTAGCCGCAGCGCTGGGGTTAGGCGCAGTAGCGATTGTCCTCGTGCTGTCTATGGCCCTACCAGCTTGGCAGAAATTTGGCGCGGTGGTCTTTGGCCTTATCTTCGGCTACTATCTCCCCAACATCTGGCTAGGATCCAAAATATCTCAGCGCCAAGGCGAGGTCATCAAAGCCTTACCCGATGCCTTGGATCTCTTAACCATTTGCGTGGAGGCCGGTCTGGGTTTCGACGCGGCGATGTCGAAGGTTGCCGAAAAGTGGGATAATGAGTTAAGTTTGGCATTTAAGCGGACAGTTCAAGAGATGCAGTTGGGTAAGACGCGGCGTGAAGCCCTGCGAGATATGGCGATGAGTATGGATGTGTCGGATGTCACCACCTTCGTAGCCGCGATTGTCCAGGCGGATCAATTGGGCGTCAGCATGGCCAAGGTGATGCGCATCCAGTCGGATACGATGCGGATGAAGCGTCGCCAGCGCGCGGAGGAGAAAGCTAATCAGGCCCCTGTTAAGATGATGATCCCGCTGGTATTCTTGGTCTTTCCGCCCCTCTTCATCGTGTTGATGGGGCCAGCGGTCATCAAATTCAAGAACATGGATAGTAGTTAAATCTCCAGGCGCGGCTGTGGAACATCTGTTAAAGTGGGCTTGGCGCGCCTATCGATGGGGGATTGATCTCGTCCTGCCGCCTCAATGTGTGGGGTGTGGGAAAGTGGGTCTTTGGCTTTGTGTCCCATGCGCCCAGCAAATCCCTCTGTGGGTGGCGCCCCAATGCCCACGTTGTGGCCGGCCATGGGAGGGCGAAGGTCTATGCTCCATCTGCCGCGAAGCGCCACTCCAAGTAGCCCCCATTCGCTCTGCTTTTCTCTTTCAGGACGAGATCCGCGACGTGCTGCACGCCTTGAAATATCGCGGCGGCGGCCATCAAGTGATTCGACCTTTAACATCCCAGATGGTAGCAGCGTGGCAGCGCGCCAAATTGGACAGCGATCTATTGGTACCCGTGCCATTGTATCCTCGCCGTGAGGCAAAACGCGGGTATAATCAGGCTGATCTGTTGGCGCGGGCTTTAGGGAAGGCGTTGGATGTGCCGGTGGCCAGTCGGTTGCTGAGGAGATCTCGGGCCACCATCTCCCAGACGAAGCTGGATCGCGAGCAACGACGTAAAAATGTGAGCGGGGCATTTACCTACACGGCGGATGTCCCATTGCATGGCATCAAGCTTACCTTAGTGGACGATGTCGCCACAACCGGCTCAACCTTAGAGGCTTGCGCGGATGTACTATTGGCTCATGGGGCAGAACGTGTCAGTGCGTTTACTTTGGCGCGTGCGCCATAATCTAACATACTTTCAAGGAGGTAGATCTATGGAGTCGTTACAAATTTACACTCGGGATTTGGAGTTGAACGAGCGCCTACGGGATTATGTGGAGTCCAAGGTCTCCAAATTCGAGCGCTATCTTCCCCAATTGGATAGCGTCCGGGTGGATCTCTCGGAGAGCAATGCCCGCGATAGTTCGCAACGGATGGTCGCTCAGATTACAGTCTATGTGCCGCGGGCGATTCTACGGGCTGAGGAGCACGCGGGAGATATCTTCAGTGCTGTCGACTCAGTTATGGATAAGATGTATCGTCGTATTGAGCGCTATAAAGGGCGCCGCCAGCAGGCGCGCCGGGCGACAACGGAAGTGTTGCAGGATGTCCTGACGGAAGAAGAAGAACTGCACGAAGAAGAATCGGACATCGTGCGCATCAAGGAATTTGAAGTCAGCGCCATTCCCCCAGAGGATGCCGTGGAGCAAATGGAACTGCTTGGACATCACTTCTACGTCTTCTTGGATGGCACTGACGGCCGGCTGAGCGTCGTCTACAAGCGCAAGACCGGCGACTACGGGTTGCTGAAACCGCGATATTGATCGTTCTGTCAGATAGATTGGGAAAAGGAACCAGGGGCACGCCAGCGTGCCCCTGGCGTGTTTTAAAAGACGCCGCGAACTTGCTCGGACGCCTCATCCATAAGAGCTTGAAGTTTTACGCATACGATTGAACTGCTACAATATGAGTATGAGAAACTATCCTTGGATACGAATGATCATCGGTCTGGCGGTTCTGTTTGCCCCTGGCGGCGCCGGGCTGGTGAGAGCGCAGGAAGGGCTGGAGGATGACATCGTTGTTCCAGGCCCCCAAGACCCGGAGGAGATGGCGACGTTCTTCGATGCCTATTTGCCCGCGCAGATGGCGCGCTATGAGATCCCCGGCGCGGCGATTGCGGTGGTGAAGGATGGCCGGCTCTTCTTCGCCCAGGGCTACGGCATCGCCGACACGCGCAGTCAGCATCCGGTCGTCGCCGACGAGACGCTCTTCCATATCGGCTCAATCACCAAACTCTTCACCTGGACGGCGGTGATGCAATTAGTCGAAGAGGGCATCTTGGAGCTTCACACGGACGTCAACACCTACCTCGCCGATACCGATTTTCAAATCCCCAATACCTATCCAGAGCCGGTCACGTTGCACCATCTGCTCACCCACACTCCCGGCTTTGAGGATCGCATCGGCAACCTCTATCGCATCAGCCGTTATGACGCCGTGCCCCTGCCGCAGTACATTCACGAGCAACTCCCGGCGCGCGCTTACCCTCCCGGTAAGATCATCGCCTACTCCAATTATGGCGCCGCCCTGGCCGGCTATATCATTCAGGAGACATCTGGGATGTCCTACGAGCAGTACATCGAGACGCACATCTTAGAGCCGCTCCAAATGGAATACGCCTCCATCCGGCACCCGCTGCCTGCCTCTTTGGCCGATGACGAGGCGCTGGGCCATCTGCGCATCCTGGATGATGTCGTCCCTATCCGAGAGTATTTCCCCAGCGCGCCACTGGTGGGGATGAGCGCCACGGTCACGGACATGGCCAACTTTATGATTACGCATCTGCACGCGGGCGAATTTGAGGGCGCGCGCATCCTCCAGCCGGAGACGGCGCGGATGATGCAGCGCCAGCAATTCACACACGATCCCCGTCTGACCGGCGTGACCTACGGCTTCGTCGAGTGGGATCGCAACGGCCAGCGGATGCTCTGGCACGGCGGCAGCACCTCGCTTTTCCAGAGCATGCTCTTCCTCCTGCCGGAGCACGACGTAGGTCTGTTCGTGATCTACAACAAAAAGAGCGAATCCGAGGCGGGGCGTGAGCTGCGCCAGGATTTCTTGGATCGGTATTATCCGGCGGAATCCGCGCCGCCGCAACCGATGTCCAACCACGAAGAGCGTGTCGACCTTTTCACCGGCGTCTATCGCGAGAGTCGCTGGGCGCACACCACCGTGGATAAACTTCTTTACGCCTTTGCCCGCACGCACAGCATCGATGCGCAATCCGACGGCAGCATCACATTGTTGGGAGCGTCCTACGTGGAAGTGTCGCCCTCGTTTTTCCAGGGCGTGAGCGGTGAGGGCCATATCGCTTTCCAGCACGACGACGAGGGCGAGGTGACGCGCGCTTTCTATGACTTCGATCCGCACGAGGCGCTCATTAAATTGCCGTGGTATCGCTACCCCACCGTGCACATCAGCGTGGCGGGCGTATGTCTGGCGCTCTTTCTCCTCACGCTGTTCACATGGCGCTCTCAGCGCGGAGATGCACGTCAGGGGATGCTCAGCGCGGAAGGGCGGCGGATTCTCAAAGTGCTCTGCGCGGCCAATCTTCTCTATCCCGTCGCAATGTTGATCATCGCGCTCACGATTTTGGTGCGGCGCGCGCCCAGCCTGGAGATTTTAGCGCCGTTTGTGATGATGGCGCTGATTCTGCCGTTGGTCGGCGCTGTTATTTTCACCCTCATCGCATGGCGGGATCGCTACTGGAGTGTGAGCGAGCGCTTGCACTACACCCTCGTCACCTTAGCCGCGTTGATCTTCCTGGGATGGCTGGAGTATTGGAACCTCCTGGGCGCGTGGCGATTTTTCTAGCGGCTGCTTTTTAACCGTCGCCTCCGTGTTCCTCCGCGTTCCACGGCTCATCGACCCAATCGCCTAGCGGGAGCCGGAGATTGGCGCGTTTGCTCCACGCTTCCCGCACATCGGCCACCACGAAGATGGACCCGGTGGCAAGAATCCCCCAATTCGGCCGGAGATGCCGCCCCGCTTGCTCTAACGCGCGGCGCGGATTGATGGCAATCTCTGCCCCCTGCCCTAGATCGGCGCACAGATCGGCCAATTTGGCGGGCGTCGCTGCGCGCGGATGGTAGGAGCGCGTGACGATGATATGCGCACTGAGCGGGATCAGTGCGTCGAGCATTCCTGCGATGTCCTTGTCGCTAGAGGCGCCGTAGATCAATACCCATTTGGTGTCCGGGAACCACGTGCGCAACGACTCGGCCAGCTTCTCCGCCGAGTAGGGGTTGTGGGCGCAATCGACGACCAGACGCGGCTCCCGATGGAGCACCTCGAGTCGCCCGGGCCAAGTGACCTCCGCCAGCCCGGCGCGTAGCGCCGCCGGCGTCGCCCACTCGTGCCCGGTCTGGTGTAAGTTCGCCGTCGCGGCGATGGCCACACATGCATTCTCCTGTTGGAAATCCCCCAACATCGCCACGTCGTAGGTGCCATCGAACGCCGAGGGTGAGCCTGTGCGATGTACGGTGATCGTCTGCCCGCTGAAATGGCGTTCACCCGGCTCCCACACCCAATCGCGTCCGACCTGCGTCAGCGGCGCTTCGTGCGCTTCGGCGATGGCCGTCAACTCGGCGATGGCCTCCGGCGGTTGGGGCGCCGTGATGACCGGCACGCGCGGCTTAATGATCCCGCCCTTCTCGCGCGCAATCTCGCCAATCGTGTCGCCCAGCAGTTCGGTGTGATCCAAACTGAGCGAGGTGATAATGCTGATCTCTGGCGTGATGACATTGGTGGCGTCCAGGCGCCCGCCCAGGCCCACTTCCATCACCGCGAGATCGACCTCCTGGCGCGCAAAGTATAAAAAGCCTAGGGCAGTGGTGACCTCGAAGGTCGTCAGCTTGGGATCGCTCTCCACCACGGGCTGGATCTCGTTGACCAGCGCTGTCATCTCGGCGCGCGAGATAGGGATCTGGTTGATCAGGATGCGCTCGCGATAGGTGTGGAGATGCGGCGAGGTGTACAATCCCACCCGCAGGCCGCCGGCCTGCGCCACCGCGGACAGCATCGCGGAGACGGACCCTTTCCCCTTAGTGCCGGCGATGTGTAACGTCGGATACTGATTGTGCGGGTCCCCCAGCTTTTCCAGCAGTTCTTCAACGCGGTCGAGCTTGAACTCGCGGGGGGAATAGCGCTCGATGCGGCGCTTCTCGTAATCCACCAACCCGTAGAGATAGCGAAGTGTGTCATGATAAGTCATCTTCATTGCTTTATCCTTTTCCATTCTTTTCTCATTTTTTTATTCTTCATTCTTCATTCTTCATTCTTTGATTTTACCTTGAGAAAGCTTCTCGCTCCTCCTACTGCCTACTCCCTCCCCCTATACCAACGCCAACCCCGGCTCGATGTCCAAATCCCAGGCAGTGTATGCTTGGGCTGGATAATGGTAGGTCCCGGCGGCGGCGATCATCGCGCCGTTATCGGTGCAGAGCACCAGCGGCAGGGCGTGGACGGGCAGAGCGACGCGCTCGCGCACGGCCCGGCGCAGCGCTTGATTCGCGGAGACGCCGCCGGAGAGCAGCACGGCGGTGACGTCAAACTCCGCGGCGGCCTGCGCCGTTTTCTCGGCCAGCACCTCGACCACCGAGGCCTGAAACGCGGCGGCCATATCGGCGATCAGGCGCGGCGGACGCGGGCCGCTATAGGGGCGGAGTTGGCGCAGCACCGCCGTCTTCAACCCGCTGAAGCTGAAATCGTAGGTGCCGGGCAGCCACGCGCGCGGGAGATCGAAGGCATAGGCCTGGCCTTCCTTCGCGGCCTTCTCGATGGCCGGCCCGCCGGGATAGCCCAGATCCAACATGCGCGCGACTTTGTCGAAGGCCTCGCCCGCCGCGTCATCCAACGTCCCGCCCAGGCGCTCATAGGCGCCGTGATCGTGCGCGATTACCAGCTCCGTGTGCCCGCCGGAGACGATGAGGACGAGCAGGGGGAACTCCAACACCGCGTTCGATCCGCCGTCTGCCTCGGTGTACAGCCAATGCGCGTAAAGATGGCCCTCCAGGTGATTGACGGGGATCAGCGGTAGATCATGTCCCAGCGCCGCGCCCTTCGCGAAGTTCAGACCCACCAGCAGAGATCCGGGCAACCCCGGCCCGTAGGTGACGGCGATGGCGGTGAGATCGCCCCAGCCGACGTGGGCCTCCTCCAGCGCCTGCTCGGTCACCGGAATGATGGCCTTGATGTGCTCGCGGGAGGCCATCTCCGGGTACACGCCGCCGTACTCGGCGTGTAGCTCCACCTGAGAGGCGATAACGTTGGAGAGGATGTGTCGTCCATCCTCCACCACCGCCGCCGCCGTCTCATCACATGAGGTCTCGATGCCTAAAATTCGGATCGCCATAAGCTTTGCTCCTGTTGCCTGCTTTAGCTGGATCGCTAGATCCAGCGATTGATTTACGCCATCGGGATGACCAATTGATAGGGATACGCGGTGAGGTTCTGGAAATTGCCCTCGGGATCGACGTAGATGACGTCCTCGATGCGACAGCCCATCCCCTCATCGGGATAATAGAGGCCCGGCTCCACCGTGAAGACGTGCCCCGGCGCGATCTGGGCGGTGTTATCCGGTGTATCGCGGAACATCGGCGCCTCGTGCAGCTCCAGCCCGACGCCGTGGCCCAGGCTGTGAATGTAGCCGGAGAGCGCCGAGGCATCCTCCTCGACGGTGGCGTAGCCGCGCTCGCGGAAGAAGGCGCACGTCATCTGCTGATAGCGGCGCGTGGCGGCGCCGACCTCCAGGTTAGCGATGATGTGGCGCGTGCATGCGAACACATCATCGTAGATGCGTTGGAGCTTGTCCGGCGCGTACCCCAGGCAGAAGGTGCGCGTCATATCGAAGAAATAGCCGCCGCCCGCCTCGCAAGGGAAGATATCGAAGACGATGCTCTCGCCCAGGCGCATTGGCTTCTCCAGCGCGCCCTTGCTGTGCGGGATGCCGCTGTCGCGCCCGGTGGCGAAGATAAAGCCCTCCGGATCTTCCAGCCCCTGGAGCGCGATCAGGCGGCGGATGTGGGCGTGGACATCGCCCACGGTGAGGATCTCGCCGTCGGCGCGGCGGAGTCGCTCGTCGGCATCGACCGCGTGCTCGCGCAGGAAGGCCTCTGTCTGCCGGACGACCTCCGCCGTGCGCCGGCCCATCTCACGGATGCGCGCGACCTCGGCGGCGTCCTTCGTCGTCCGCGCCGCGCTGAATAGATCATCTTGGAACTCCGCGACGATGTGAATATTCGGCAGGTTGGCAGCCAACGCCGTGAGCAGCGCGTAAGCCTGGCCCTGATCCGCCAACCCGTAAAATCCCACCCGGCCCTGGACGTCCAAATCCTCAAAGATGCGGGCGTAGTAGGCCACGGTCGCGCGCAGCGCATCGCCGTCGTGCTCTCGGAGCAATTCGTGAAACTTATAGCGTGAGTTGAGCGTCAACGGATACCCCAGAATGGCAGCTTCCTCGCGCTCCATCGGGTTGATGATCGCCTGCGGGCCATCTCCGCGTTTCTGGATGATCAACGCTTGCGTGAGACCTGCGCCTTTCGTCAGATAGGTGAGCGGCGGGTTGCCGTGCACCTTACCGCTGATCACGATAGCGTCCAAATTGCGCTCGGCCATCAAGCGCGATAGATCCTCTCTCATGTAGTTGCCTCCGGTTATCTCATATACTGATATAGCGTGGAATTCATCAACCAGATTTTGCCACAGCAAAGTAAAAAGTCAAAGGGTCGGGTTGGCTTTTCATCCAGGGAGACGCTCCAGATCTATCTCCCCGTAAAAATTGTGTAAGAAAAGCGTCAGATTCGCGTCAAGCAGAAAATAAGAGGGTGCGGTATAGTAAAAGCGTAGTGGGAATCGGGGCCCACACCAAAGCAAAATGATTCTCCTCCTTCTGATGAGGCCGGGGCTAATAGAACGCCCCGGCCTTCTTTTTTTGGGGAGGGGACGTGTTACTTTCCCTCGAAATCTCTGCGGCATAGTACCCGTTATGATCCTGATGATTTTTATCTTACGCTCCGTATCGTAAGAAAAGCGTCAGATTCGCGTCAAGTATCAGGTACAAGAATGTAGTATAGTAAAAGCGTAGTGGGAATCGGGGCCCACATCAAAGCAAAATGATTCTCCTCCTTCTGATGAGGCCGGGGGTACTGGGACAACCCCCGGCCTTTTGCTGTCTTGAAAAGGTTGCCTGTTGTCCCGACAAGATTTTTCAGATTCCGATGACTGTCGAGAGCATGCCCGTGCTCTCGATTTTTTGCGTCACAGATCATCCTTGAATCTGTAGTCTTGAACTTCCGCGCTTGCCTTCTCCTCTCCCCAAAGCGGCGCCCATCCATTTGCGATCCGTGCTATCCGTGATAGACTAACCATAATCAGGAGGCATTATGGCACAGGCTTTATACCGCAAATGGCGTCCACAAACCTTTGATGATGTCGTGGGGCAGGAGCATATCGTGCGCACCCTGCGCCATGCCTTGCACACGGACCACATCCATCACGCTTATCTACTGGCCGGGCCACGAGGGACGGGTAAGACGACGACAGCGCGACTCATCGCCAAGGCGGTCAATTGCGTGGATCCAGACATCGAAAATCGCCCATGCAACCAATGTGAGATTTGCCGGGCGATTGCCAATCAGCAACTGATGGATCTTGTCGAGATCGACGCGGCGTCCAATACCGGCGTGGACAATATCCGCGATCTGTTGGAGAAGGTGGGGTTTCATCCCGCCCGCGCGCGCTACAAGGTCTACGTGATCGACGAGGTACACATGCTATCGCCGCAATCCTTCAACGCGCTGTTGAAGACGTTGGAGGAGCCGCCGGAGCACGTGATCTTCGTACTGGCGACGACCGAGCCGCACAAAATCCTCCCCACGGTGATCTCGCGATGTCAGCGCTTTGAGTTCCGGCGTATTCCCTTGCGGGAGATCGTGACCCGGTTGGAGCGGATCGCCGAGGAGGAAGAGGTCGATGTCGGCCCGGAGGCGTTAGACCTGATCGCGCGGGCAGCGACCGGTAGTATGCGCGATGCGATCAGCCTCTTCGATCAGATGGCGGCGGGGGGCAGCGTGACGGTGGAGTATGTGCGGACGATGTTGGGCGCTGAGCGACGCGATGTAGTACAGTCGTTGGTGCAGGCCTGGTTGGATGGCGACCTGGACAAGGGATTGCAGATCGTGAATCACGCGGTCGATAGCGGCGCGGACCCGCGTCAATTGGCCGGACAGACGGCGGACTTCCTGCGCGGCCTGTTGTTGATGCGCCTGGGCGCCGGCGATACGTGGACCGATCCCACACCGGAGGAGCGCCCGCTCCTCCAGGAGATGGCCCAGCAGACGAAGCCCAACCGCCTGGTCGAGGCGACGCGGCGCTTTAGTGAGGTCGCGTCGGCGCGCCGGAGCGGCTGGCTGGCCCAGTTGCCGCTGGAGTTGGCCTTTGTGGAGGCGACACTGGAGCCGGAACCCGTCGAAACGCAGGTGATCGTCCAGCAAGCGCCCGAGAAGGACGCTGCTACGGTTCGGGAAGGTTCAACGCAGCAGCGCCAGGCGCGCCGCGTGCGCAAAATCCAGCCTGACCGCCCCTCACAGCAGGATGCCGGGCGAGAAGCCGCTTCCTCGGACGCTGAAGAACCGGCCCCTGAACCATCGTCCGTGTCGGGCCTGGCGCCAGAAACGATGGGGAAAATCCACGAGTATTGGCGTGAAATTGTCGGGCGCGTGCAGTCGGCGAACGTGAGCTTAGGCGCGCTCCTGCGCGGCGCCAGGCCCTTGGGCGTCGATCTTGAGGGGCGACTTGTGATGGGTTTCCGTCACGAATTCCATCGCAATCGCGTGCAGCAGGATGAGAACCGCCGCCAGGTGGAGGACATCCTCTCCAATATGTTCTCCCAGAAGATCATCGTGCGCTGCGAGGCGGACAGTTGGCAGCCGCCCACGCAACCGGCCGCCTCGACTTCATCTTCTAAACCCACACCCAAACCCGCGCCGCAGAAAGACGCACCCTCGCCTTCCCCTTCACCCGCCGAAGCCCAACCTGCTTCGACATCCCCACAAGCGCAGCGCAATACCAGGGCGGCAAGCTCACCTGATGAAGAAGATGAGGACGAACTCGTGCGCCGCGCCGAGGAGGAGCTAGGCGCGGTGGTTACCGCCGATGAGTAGCCGTTGACTATTTGACTATCTGACCAAAGATTGTTTGACTATAGGACATCTGACTATTTAACTATTTTAAAGGAGGTAATTTAACTATGGGACGTCGAGGACGTCGTGGTGGTGGTGGTATGGGTGGGTTAGATCCTAACCGGATGATGCGTCAGGTTCAGAAGATGCAGGAGGAGATGCAGAAGACTCAGGCCGAGGTCGAGCAGGAGGTTTTGACCGTCTCTTCCGGCGGCGGGATGGTCGAGGTGACTATCACCGGCGGGCTGGAAATTCAGGACATCGCCATCAAGCCGGAGGTCGTTGACCCTGAAGATGTGGATATGTTGCAGGACTTGGTGCTCGCGGCAGTCAATGAAGCGATCCAGAAAGCTCAGGAGTTGATGGCGGAGCGGATGTCCGCTTTCACCGGCGGGTTAGGAATCCCCGGCCTCTGAGCCTATGGCGAGCACCGCAGTTCCCCCTTCCGTCACCGAGCTGATCGAGACGCTCTCACAGCTTCCGGGGATCGGGCCGAAGACCGCCTCGCGCCTGGCGTTTTACCTGTTGCGAGGCAAGTCGGAGTTGGCGCTGCGCCTGGCGGAGGCCCTTACCGGCCTCGTCGAGCGCACGCGCTTCTGCTCTATCTGCCACAATGTGACGGAGGACAATCCCTGCCCTATCTGTGCTGACGAGACGCGCGATCATAGCGTGGTCTGCGTCGTCGAGGAGCCGATGGATGTCTTAGCTATCGAGCGGACGGAGCAGTACAAGGGCGTCTACCACGTCCTGCATGGCGCGCTCTCTCCGTTGGAGGGCATCTTCGCCGAGGACTTACGTATCGCCGAGTTAATCTCGCGCATCCATGCCGCAGAGCATAAGGCCATCAAGGAAATTATCCTGGCGACCAATCCCACCAGCGAGGGCGATTACACCGCCGCCTATCTGCTACAACGGCTCAAACCCCTCGATCTGCACATCACGCGGTTGGGACGCGGGCTGCCGATGGGCGGGGATCTCGAATACGCGGACGCCGTCACATTGACGCGCGCGCTGGAATCCCGACAGGAATTCGGCGATGCGTAACCTGTGGGAACCGAACATCCAGCGCGGCTGGCGCATCGGCCTGCTGATCGCCGCCGTGCTCCTGATCACGGCCGGCGGATTGCTCTTCGGCGTGACCCAGATCCTCATCTCGATTTGGACCTTCCTGATGAGTTTGGGGGCCGTGCTGGCAATGTTGCTCTTGACCTGGGTGAGCCTGCACCTCTGGAATGTGGTGCAGGCCGCCTATGAGATGGATCGCAACGCCATCACGATTCACTGGGGATTGAGCCAGCATCAAATTCCGATGGCCTCGGTGCGCGAGGTCTTCTCCGGCGAGAAGGTCGCCGGCCTTGCGATGCGGCCCGGCCTGCGTTGGCCCGGTTACTTCGTCGGCGCTGGCGAGGCCGAGGATCTCGGCCCGATCCTGTTCTACGCAACCGCGCCCTTGGAGAAGTTGGTCATCATTCGCACCGGCAGCCTGTCCTACGCCATCTCCCCGGCGGATTTGGAGGAATTCCTCACCGCGTTCCGCGAGCGCATGGAGATGGGGCCGACGCAGGAGGTGGAAGAGGCCTCCACACATCCCGGCTTTTTGGATTGGTGGCTCTGGCAGGATCGCATGGTCTGGGGGCCGCTGGCCATCGGCCTGGGATCGCTGGTGCTGTTGTTGGCCGTGATTTGTGGAGTTTATCCCGCGCTTCCTTCCGAGATTGTGATGCGCTTTGGCCCGGAGGGCGAGACGCTCTTAGTTACCGGCGAAGCGCGAATCTTCTACTTCGGCTTGATGGGGGGAGTTTTCCTGCTGCTCAACGGGGGATTAGGGCTGTTGCTCTATCAGCGTGTGCGGGTGGCAGCGTATTTTCTGTGGAGCGGGCTATTGATGCTAGAAGGAGGCGTATGGGCCGCACTTTTGACCGTGCTTTTGAATCAACCATGATCCGCTTGGCCGCCTTCGATCTGGACGGCACGTTGATGGGCGAGGATCAGCGTTTCTCACCGCGCGTGCGGCAGGCGATTGCCGCGGCGCAACGGCGTGATGTTGTGATCACCTTAGCGACGGGCCGGATGTTCGCGGCGACGCGCGCCTTCGCCGAGGATCTGGAGATCACGGCCCCGCTCATCTGCTATCAAGGGGGATGGGTGCAAAGCGTGGCGGATGATGAGCCGCAACACAGAATCCCCCTATCCAAAGGAATAACCCAAAATACCCTATCATTGGCCCGTGACGAGGGCTGGCACACGGTGCTCTACGCTGACGGCCACGTCTATTTGCGAGAGAAACTGTACGCCCCATCGTTCTACGAGCGGCTGTTAGGCGCCGATATCACGGTAGGAAGGCCCTGGATGGAAATCCTGGCCGAGCATGTGCCCGATAAAGTGCTCTTCATCGCCGCCCCGGAGGCGATCCCCGAGATGGCCCAGACCCTGAAGCGTTATTTCGAGGGCGAGGCTGAGATCGTGCAATCGCACGCGAAATTTATCGAGGTGGTCCCGCTGGGGGCGACCAAAGGGATGGCGCTGGCGTGGCTCGCATCGCACCTGGAGATTCCCCAATCGGAGGTGATGGCTGTAGGCGATCAGGAGAACGATCTCTCGATGGTCGCATGGGCTGGCGTCGGCGTGGCGATGGGTAACGCGACGCCCCAAGTCCAAACCGCCGCCGATTGGGTCGCCCCGCCGTTATCGGCGGATGGAGCCGCGATAGCGATAGAGCGCTTCATCTTGCACGACTGACCACCCGACTATTTGACTACACGACTAATTTTCGGAGGATGCTTTGGACGCGCCAATTCTATCGATTCGTGATCCTGATGCTGTTGCGCAAGCTGTCACTGCTCTTGAGGCCGGGGAGCTGATCATCGCGCCAACCGATACCATCTACGGCCTCGTGGCGCTGCCGCGATCCCCGGGGAGTATTGATCTCATCTATGAGGTGCGAGGGCGCAAGCCGGAGCCGGCGATCCCGTTTTTGATGGCAGACAGCAGCTATATGGAGACGTTGGCGCGCCCGACGCCCGCGGCCCAGCGCCTGGCGCAACGATTTTGGCCCGGCGCTTTGACCATCATTCTGGCCCCCGGCCCCAATGAGAGCGCGATGTTGCGGGCCAGCCCCATTGCGCTGCGCGTCCCTCACTATCCCGATTTAATGCCGTTGTTGGAGGCGACCGGTGGCTATTTGATAGTCACCGGCGCGATTCGTTCGGGGTATCCCCCGGCGATCACGGCCCAAGAGGCGGCGGATTTTTTCGCGGAGGAGGTCGGCTTGATTTTGAATGGCGGCCAGTCACCCTTAGGCATTCCTTCGACGATTGTGGATTGTGTCGCGTCGCCGCCGAAAATCCTCCGGCGCGGCGTTATCTCCGAGGACAAAATTCGCGCGTGTCTCGCTCCGTTTGTCAAAGATTGATCACGGCGCGGCGATTTGCTCTTGAGCGCTGGCTCCTGTTGGCGCTGTTGGTGCTGGCGATGGCCCTGCGCTTCTACGGCTTGACGGCGCAATCCTTTTGGAATGATGAGGGCAACACGGCGCGATTGGTCGAGCGCCCGTTTTCTCTGATCATCGCGGGCGCGGCTGGCGATATCCATCCGCCCGGCTATTATGTGCTCTTGCACGGCTGGCGCGCGCTCGCGGGCGAATCGGAATTCGCGTTGCGGGGATTTTCGGCGCTGTGCGGGGTGCTCACCGTCGCTGTGACGGCCTCGGCGGCGCGACGCGCCGGTGGGCGCTGGGCTGCAATAGGCGCGGCGCTCTTCGTGGCGGCGCATCCGCTGGCGGTCTACTACGGCCAGGAGGCGCGGATGTACGCGCTGTTGGGCCTGGTCTCCGTGCTGACGCTCGGGGCCGCGTCCCGTCCGATCTCGAAATCGCCCGCCCGGTGGATTGTTCGGTTGACGTTGTGCATCGCGCTGGGATTGTACACGCAATATGCCTATATCCTGGCGCTGGCGAGCCTGAACGCGGCTTTTGGCCTGCTGTGGCTGCTCGATTTTGTCAGGGGCCGTCGACGCTGGCGAACCTTGGGGGTGTGGATTGTGGCGCACGCGCTGGCGGGCGTGCTCTTCGCGCCCTGGGCGCCGATCGCGCTGCGGGCGAGCGGCTGGCGCCCGCCGGATCTGGCGGCGGAGGCCGCGGCTCCCGCCCTGGCGCGCACGTTGGTCGCGGGCGTGACGTTGCCTCGCGACACGCTGCCCTGGTGGATGTGGGGCGCGCCGCTGGGCGTGCTCCTGCTCTTGGCGTTGGCCGGGGTCGCGGAATCGCTATCCGCTCTCAAGGAATCGCTAATCGCTCCAAGGGGATCGTTAGATCCCCGTCCGCTAAACGAAGCCCTCGCGGCTGTGAGTATGGCGCTGCTGCCCGCGCTACTGATCGCGGGGTTTGGCCTTTATCGACCCGCTTACCTTAAATTTTTGATGATGTCGGTGGGGCCGCTGGGCGTGACGTTGGCCTTGCCATTAAAGGATGCTCGCCGGCGCTGGATGGGGCTGGGGCTGCTTTTGGCGCTGCTGCCGACGCAAATTGTGGCGCTGCACCATCTCTACACCGATCCGGCCTACGCGCGAGACGACTATCGCGGGATCGCGGCCCACATCGCGGAACAAGGGCGGCCCGAAGACGCGGTGCTCTTGAGCGCGCCGAATCAGTGGGAGGTCTTCACCTACTACTATCGCGGCCCGATGGCGGTCTATCCAGCGCCCTATCGTCCTACGCAGTTGGAAGCGCGGGCGTGGATCGAGGAGATTGTGGAGCAGCACCCCCGGCTCTTCGTCCTCTTCTGGGGGGATACGGAATCGGACCCGGAGCGGCGCATCGAGCCGTTGTTGGCGCAGTTGGCCTACAAGGCGGACGATCGCTGGATCGGGCAGGTGCGATTGGCGCGCTATGGGACAGGGCCGTTGCCGATCAGCCCGGCGACGTCGTTGTCCGCCCGGTTGGGCGACGCGATTCGACTAGAAGGGTATGCGTTGCCAAAACAGATCTACGCGGCGGGCGATGTGATCCCCTTGACGCTCTTTTGGCGCGCGGAAGCGCCGCCTGCGACGCGGTACAAGATCTTTGTGCATCTGTTGGATGCGAATAGCGCGTTAGCTGCGCAGGTGGATGCGGAACCGAGGGGCGGCTTTTGGCCCACGGATCGCTGGCCGGTCAACGAGCGCATCGTGGATCGCTATGGCGTGTGGTTGCCCGCTTCGTTAGCCCCTGGTCATTATACACTCTATGCGGGCATGTATGATTTCGGCGGGACGCGGCTCCCCATCACCCAAGAGGGGCAGGTTATCGGAGATGCGTTTCCTTTAACCCAGGTTGAAATCGGACCTTGACAGTATCGTTTCAGTTGGGGGGGGCGGTCCCCCGCACAGGTCGGGACTTAAAAGTGGAGGGTGGCAAGATGGTCAAAGTATTATATGTAGAAGATCAACCTTCTCAACGAGAGCTGATCAACCATCTGTTGAAGTTGGCGAGCATCGATGTTGAGTTGGCGCGCAATGGCGTGATCGGGTATGAGAAGGCCAAGGCGGGGCATCCCGATGTGATTTTGATGGATTTGAAGATGCCGCAGATGGATGGGTTCCAGACCATTGAGAAAATTCGGGCGGATAATGAGATCAGCCATATACCCATCATTGTACTGTCGGCGTGGACGAACTCTAAGAATGAAAAACGGGCGTTGGAGATGGGCGCGGATCGGTGCATCGCCAAGCCGTTTGATATGGATCAGCTCTTGGAGGCGATTCAGGAGGCGTGTCGTATGGGTTCTTCCGGTACACAAGCGGGTCGGGATAAGGAGGAGCGATGAAAGTTGGTATTGTAGGAACTGGTTTTGTCGGTTCGACGGCGGCGTATGCGCTGGTGATGCGCGGCGTGGCGAGCGATATTGTGCTGGTCGATCTGAATCGGACGCGGGCGGAGGCGGAGGCCGCCGATATTTTGCACGCGGCGCCTTTTGTACATCCGGCCGATGTGCGCGCCGGCGGCTACGCGGATCTGGCCGGCTGCGAGGTGGTGATCATCACCGCCGGTGTGAGCCAGAAGCCGGGCGAATCGCGCCTGGAGTTGGTGGGACGCAACGCGGCGATCATCCGTCAGATTGTGCCCCAGGTGCTTGAGTACGCGCCGGAGGCGGTGTTGCTTATCACCACCAACCCGGTGGATGTGATGGTGCATCTGGCGGCGGCCACGGCGGAAGAGTTGGGCGCGCCCCGCCAGCGTGTGCTCGGCTCCGGCACGACCTTAGATACGGCGCGCTTTCGCGCACTGCTGGGCGCGCATTTGGGCGTCGATGCGCAACACGTGCACGGCTACGTCGTGGGTGAGCACGGCGATTCTGAGGTGTTGACCTGGTCGCTGGTGGATGTGGGCGGTTTGCCTTTGCCGGAGTATGTGCGCGCCTGCGGCATCGATCTAAGCGCCGAGAAGCAGCAGGAGATCGACGACGCGGTGCGCAATGCCGCCTATGAGATCATTGCGGGCAAGGGCGCGACCTACTATGGGATCGGGAGCGCGCTGGCGCACATCGTCGATGTTATCGGGCACGATCACCGGGCGCTGTTGACCGTCTGCGCGCCGATGGCGGAGGTCGAGGGTGTGGAGGATGTGACGCTCTCCCTACCGCACCTGGTCGGCGGAGATGGCATCCTGGCCACCTTGCCGCTGCACCTGGATGCCGAGGAGACGGAGGCGTTGCGCAACAGCGCCGAGGTGATTCGCCGGGCAATTGAGCACGTCACGGAGAAGGCATAATGGCCGAGATGCTAGATCGCATAAAGTTAGGAGCGACGGATATTGAAATTTCCCCGCTGGGCTTCGGGACGTGGGCCTGGGGCGATCCGGTGATGTGGGGCTACGGCAAGGAGTATGGCGAATCGGATCTGCGCGCAGCCTTCGAGGCGGTGATCGCATCGGGCGTGAATTTCTTCGATACAGCGGAGGTCTACGGTCTGGGGCGTTCCGAGCGGATGTTAGGGCGCTTCATCCGCGAAGATCCGGAGGTCGCGCCAGAGGATCTGGTCATAGGCTCCAAATTTATGCCGTTCCCGTTTCGATTGGGTAAGTTCTTCCTGCGTCGCGCGCTGCGCCACAGCTTGAAGCGCTTAGATATGGCGCGGGTCGATCTGTATCAGATGCACTTTCCCCTGCCGCCGATCCCGATCGCTGCGTGGATGGATGCGCTGGCTGATGCTGTGGCCGACGGCTTGGTGCGCTCGGTCGGCGTCTCGAATTACGATTTGGTCCAAATGGGCAAGGCGCATCGTGAACTGGCCTCGCGAGGTGTGCCGCTGGCCTCGAATCAAGTGGAGTACAGTCTCCTGCATCGTCAGCCGGAGATCAACGGCGTGCTCCAACTTTGCCGTGATTTAGATGTGACGCTGATCGCGTACAGTCCACTGGCCAAGGGGATTTTGTCCGGCAAATATACACCGGAGAATCCGCCGCCCGGCCCTCGCTCGCGGATCTATAATCGCGAGTTTCTGGAGCGCGTGCAGCCCTTGATCGCAGAGATGCGGGAGATTGGCGCGGCGCACGGCGATAAGACGCCCGTCCAGGTTGCACTGAACTGGACGATCTGCAAGGGCGCGGCGCCCATCCCCGGCGTCAAGAGCGTGCGCCACGTGGAGCAGAACGCCGGCGCGCTGGGCTGGCGCCTGACAGATGACGAGGTCGCGGCGTTGGATGATCTCAGCGCCTGGGCCATGGATTGATGCAGGACAGGAGGTCGATATGCATCGTAAGATCCTGACGGAACAGCAAGAAATCCTACTCAACGTTGAGCGCCACTGGCTCACGAGCTTCCAGCTTGCGCTGGCTAAATTCGGCGCGTCCGCCGAGGATCGCGCGACATTGGAGCGCTCGGTGCGCCAACTTGATGAGCTGTTTCTCCTGGTCGTTGTGGGGGAGTTCAACGCGGGGAAGAGCGCTTTCATTAATGCCCTTTTCGGCAAGAAATGGCTGGAGGAGGGCGTCACGCCGACAACCTCGCGTATTCAGCTTCTCAAGAATGGCCCGCGCTTCGAGCGGGTGGCGTTCGAGTCGGCGGTGGATGTTTATACGGCCCCGGTCGGGCTATTAGAAGAGATCAACATCGTGGATACGCCGGGCACCAACGCCATCCATCGCGAGCACGAGACCCTCACCCAGGAGTTTGTCCCCCGCTCCGATCTGGTGCTCTTCGTCACCTCGGTGGATCGGCCTTTTACGGAGAGCGAGCGCGTCTTTATGGATCGCATCCGCAAGTGGGGCAAGAAGGTCATCGTGATCCTCAACAAGGTCGATATCTTGGAAGGGGCGGACGATGTCGCGGATATTGAGTCGTTCATCGCGAAGAACGCTGAGTCGTTGCTGGGCTTCGAGCCGGAGATTTTCCCCATCTCGGCGCGGATGGCGTTACAGGCTAAGGAGGCGGAGGATGAGGCGCTGCTGGCGGAGAGTGGCTTCCCGGCGCTGGAGCGCTACATCATTGACACGTTGGATGAGGAAGAGCGCATCCGTCTCAAGTTGAGCAATCCCATCGGCGTGGGTGTGCATCTGTCCCAGCGCTATTTAGAGATTATTGAAGATCGGTTGATCTTATTGCGGGAGGATTTCAAGGTGCTGGCGGATGTGGAGCGCGAGTTGCGCATGTATGAGGAGGATATGCGCACGAATTTCAAGATGCGGTTATCAGATGTGGATAATGTGCTCTACGAGTTCGAGAGCCGGGGGATGGCGTACTTCGATGAGACGATTCGCCTGGGGCGTATCTTTGATCTGATCAATCGGGATAAGTTGGGCGAGGATTTCGAGCGTCAGGTCATCGATGATGCGCCTCAAATCATCGAAACGCGCGTCAATGAATTGGTTGATTGGCTGGTGGCCTGCACGTTACATCAGTGGCAAGCGGTGATGGAGCATGTCAACAGCCGACGCGAGAAGCACGCCGATCACATAGTGGGGCAGGTAGGCGGCTCTTTCGCCTATGATCGCACGCGCCTGATCGAGGGTGTGAGCCGCGTGGTGCAGCAGACGACGATGAATTACGATGAGGATGATGAGGCGGATCGGATTGCGGAATCGATGCAGCAGGCGGTAGCCGGCACGGCGCTGGTAGAGATGGGCGCGATTGGATTGGGCGCCATCGTCACCACATTGGCGACGACGGCGGCAGCCGACTTGACCGGCATTATCGCGGCGGGATCCGTCGCCGTGATGGGCTTGTTCGTCATCCCGCACAAACGGCGGCGGCTCAAGCAAGAGCTGAAGGAGAACATCGCCATGATGCGCGATCAGTTGGTGCATGTGCTGAGCGCTCAATTCGACAAGGAGTTAGCGCGCAGCCTGCGCGAGATCGATGCCGCCATCGCGCCCTACACGCGCTTCATCCGCTCGGAGCGGAAGCATCTGGAGAATGCCCGCGAGGAGTTCGAGATCATCCAGAAGTGGCTGGAGCGCCAGCAGGAGGAGATCGATAGTATGTAGCGGGCTGCGGGCCGCCTGGGGAAAAAGATCAGCGGGAGCGGAGGTGCATCCTCTGCTCCCGCTGTTTGTGTTTTTGGGTAGTGAGGGGGTTATTTTAAGCCAATCATTAACAAGGCGATAATCAGGATCAACACGATGCCCATACCGCCGATGAATAGATAGAAGTTCCGCACTGCGCCCGCATCGGCCGCGCCTATCCGCGCTTTCAGCAGATCCTGTTGCTGAGAGGCGCCGGCTAACTCGCGATAGGCTTGGTCGAGCTTCGCGTATAGCTCAGATAACGCCGGGGATTCGGGTCGCGCGCGATCTACATACGACCCCAGATTGTCAATGAGGGGCGTCATCTCTTGAGTGACCGCAGAGAGCTGTTTGTCGGTGGCTTTGATTTCTTCTTGCAGCGTCACTATTTGGCGATCTAAGGGGGCTAAAACCTCGCGTTTTTCCGCTTGCTCTTGTTCAATTTTTTGCTTCAGATGATCGACTTTTTCTGCCAGGGGCTGTTGCTCCGTCTCCGAGCGCTGAATCTCTGATTGCAGATGTGATATCTCATCCGCCATTTGGGATAGGGATTGCTCAAGCGCCGCAATTGCGTTGGTGAGGGTTGTGGATTGCTCATCCGCTTCCGGCGCATCCGAGGCGGGCACTTGAGATAATCTATCCCGCAGCGATTGAATTTCTGCCTGGGTCTCCTCTCGATTTTTCTGCGCCTTTTTCTCCTGCTTCTCAAAGGAGGCTTTATCCGAACGGATTTGTTCGAGATGGTTCTTGGTGTTTTTGAGCTCCTCTTGCAGGTTGTTGATGCGGGTTGCGTATTCGGATTCGGTTTGGCCGTACGTTTGCTGTACTTCTTGTAATTGTTGCGCGGCCGTTTCTCGCTGTTCTTTCAGTTCGGCCCGTTGCTCATCTAGCGTTTCCAATTGATTGTAGAGATCTTCATAATCGGGGTGCGTGACGCGCGCGGACCAGGCCTTGGCCCCCAATTCAGAGACTAATTGTTTCTTGTCCTTTTCCAGATGGGTATGTTCATTGCTTAATTTCATCGCCTGCACGCGCCATTTGCCAGTTGAGATCCCCGCAGAGAACCACTCTTGCAAGCGTCCCGACCGGAGCAGGAAGAGTACAATTCCGATAGCCGCAAGGAATAAGAGACCGGCGGCCAAGGGGAGCCATGCCGCAACGCTTTTGGGTTGTACAATCGCGTAAGGGGATGAGTATTGGCTTGGATTTTTCCATTGCGCAGTACGTGCATCCACCTCTTCCCCATTGCTCTCCAGTATCTTGCCGGCGTGAAGGGTGAGGGTGAAATCTTGAAAGTACATGTCCATATCGGAAATATTGGCATACTCGAATCTGTAAGCCCGGCTATCGTTGTGGTCGATTTCTTCCCACCGGAACCCATCGGTGCTTGCGTTCGTGATGTCCGTAATCTCCTGCTGGATTTCGTACTGGATAGTATCATCTTGCCGACTTTTTACTTGTCGCCAACTGATACTTCCTCCTTCGGCTTCCGCTTCGGCGACCATTTCGTCCAGCAGGCGCTCGATCTCTTCTATGCCCCCCGAAAGTTCCACCATTTCTTCGGCAAAGGTGAGAATCATCTCCTGTTGATACCGGTCGCCGGAATATACGGTGATGTCCATTTCGACAGTGCCGGCGCACGAGGAAAGCCACACACTGAGGATCATTAAGATTATCAGAGCGAAACGAGATTTGATTAGGGGCTTAAATGCCTGATTCATCGTGGAAATCTCCTTTTTATGTTGTGATGATTGCTTGGGTGCTGATGGATGGGGCGGCGGGATGTTCCCCGCGTAGAGAGCGCGTTGGAGCCAAATGGGGACTAAAATTGCTCTTGGGGGATACATAGGCGATGTTTTAGTCCCCATCCCAAGGACGCCCTGGCTATTTGATGCTCTATAGGCTTACGGGGCTATCTCCGTTCCAACAAGTTCCGTATGTCGGTGAGGGTCTCATTGATTTGAAATGCTAAGATCAACAACTCGGCGTAAATGCGGACACTTAAAACGCCTAGCACGATCACGAGCGGGCCCATAATAAAGCCCCCCAGCACTGCGCCGAAACTGCCTTCGGAGATTCCGCCGATAACACCCCCAAAAAAGACCCCAATGCCGACTAACACACTGATCCCAATGCCTATCGCGAAGAAAAATTTGATAATCACCGGGGTGATCATACGTTTGAAACTCAGAAAATCTCGCCAGTCCATTTGAACCTCCTGCTATGATTATGAGTGAATATAGAACTGTGGGCCTTCTTTTTGATCATTTTTCAGAGAATCACCTCCTTACAAGATGAACGGTAGTTGATTTAGGTGGTGAGAGGAAGTAACGTCCATTCAGGAGAGCGTAACCAACCCTTCTATGAAGCTGGGTTAGGGGTTGTAAGTACGCATTGATTTTTTTTGTATGTTAATATACCCAGTATATATTGATCATTTAAAGAGCACAACTTCACGGTGAATAGCTAAATCTCCCGCTATCTCCCTTCTCTTTGCCGAAGTTGCCCGCATCCAGCCTGGATATCGATGCCGCGACGCAGGCGCATCGTGTAGGAGATGTGATGGCGTTCCAGCACCTTGGTGAAGGCCTCGATGCGCTCTTGATGGGAGGGCCGCGCATCGTAGGCGGTGGTGGGATTCATCGGGATGAGGTTGACGTGCACCAACATCCCCTTGATGCGTGCAACCAGCGCCTCGGCCTGCTGCACGGTATCATTGACCTCTTGGATCAGCGCCCACTCGAAGGTCACGCGACGATTCGTCGCCTCGATGTAATCCTGTACCGCTAAGAGCACGTCGTCCAGGCTGTAACGCTGGTTGATGGGCATCAGTTCGCTGCGCAGCGCGTTGGTCGCGGCGTGCAGCGAGACGGAGAGGTTGATCTGGGTGTCCTCCGCGGTGAAGCGCCGCATTCCCGGCACGATGCCGGCGGTGCTGATGGTGAAGCGCCGCTGGCCCATGTTGAAGCCGTCGGGATCATGCAGGCGCTGGATGGCGCTCATCACGTTGTCATAGTTGAGGAATGGCTCGCCCATCCCCATCAGCACGACGTTGGTGAGCTGCTTGTCCTCCGCCTCCAGCACGCGCGCGACGTGCAGCACCTGCGCTACGATCTCGCCGCTGCTCAAGTTGCGCTCGAAGCCCATCTGGCCGGTGGCGCAAAACCCGCACGCCAGGGAGCATCCCACCTGCGAGGAGATGCATGCCGTGTGCCGGTCGATGTAGTCCATCAGCACCACCTCGATTTGCTCGCCATCGGCCAGCGCCAGCAGATCCTTGCGCGTGGCGCCATCTAACGAGGTCTGATGCGCCAACAAGATCGGCGCCTCCAGCCGCGTCTCCTGCTCCAGGTGCTCGCGCAACGACTTGGGCAGCGAGGTCATCTCTTGCACATCCGTCGCCAGATGCTGATAGAGCCACGTCCACACCTGGCGGGCGCGATAGGTCGGTTCACCCCAGGTGTCCATCAGCGCTTCAAGCTCTTCTAAGGTCAGATCGTAAAGATTAGGTTGCATTGCCATTTCCTTTATTTTTTGTGATGATGTTATGCGTGCTATTGGTCATCCGTTTGGAGTCGTCCGCACGAGTAAGCGCGCTTTGCACTCCGGGCATTGGATATAGCGCCGCTCTTCGCCCAGCGGTATGACCGGAATCCAGAAAAAGTGAAAATAAGTCCGCCCGCGTTTGGGCTGGAATGTGACCAGATTACCGCACTGCGGGCAACGTCCGCGCTGTGGCATACCATTGTTATCCTCGTGCGCGACTTCGCGCGTGCCGAAGAAAAGAATCATCTCATTGCCTCCTCATTGATTCGCTTACCCTTGCGAAGGTTGCATAGGCTCTTTGAAACTAAGCTATAACTGCCCAGCGAAAGATAGGTTGGATAGAAAATTATCCAGGAACCTTCGCAAGGTTTGTCTGGCTATGTTACCAGGCCGCCACCAGTTCCGCCAGATCCTCGAAGACCAGATCGGGGTGGATGGGCGAGCGCGCCAACGCCTCGCGTGTGGTGACGCCAGAGAGCAGCAGCGCGGTCATCATTCCCAGGCGCAGGCCGCCCAAGATGTCGGTATTCAAGCGGTCGCCGATCACCAGCACCTCCTCCGCTCGCGCCTGCATCCGCGCCATCGCCTGTTGGTAGAGGATGGGTTCCGGCTTGCCGATGACCGTCGGTGCGACGTCGGTGCTGGCCTCCAATAACGCCAGTTGCGCGCCGGCGCCTGGCACCAACGTCGTCTCCATCGGGAAGGTGACGTCGGGATTGGTGCCGATGAAGGCCGCTCCCTCGCGGATCAGGCGGGTGGCAGCGGCCAGCTTGTGCCATGAAAGGTCGCGGTCCCAACTGACGACCACATAATCGGCGCGGTCGCCGGCGGAGAGCCGAAAGCCCTGGTCTTGCAGCGCATCGAAGATCCCCGGCCCGCCGATGGGATAGATGACCGCATCCGCGGGCGCGTGCTCCACCAGATAGGCGGCGGTGGCAATCGAGGAGTTGAGCACATGATCCGTCGTCGTCGCGACGCCCATCTTTGCCAGCTTGGCGACGTATTGCGTGGGCGTGCGACTGGCGTTGTTCGTGACCAGGACGTGGGGGAGATCGCGCGCGGCCAACAGCTCGAAGAACGCTTCCAGGCCGGGCATCGGGGTGTGGCCGCGCCAGAGCACGCCATCCATATCGCAGATCACGGCGCGCACGGCATCGAGGCGCTCGGCGGGATCGGATTGGGCCGCGAGAGTTTGCAGGCGCTCAAAGGCTTCCGGCGTATCCGCGTCGGTGAGGATCTCCGGCGGGCTGACATCGACGTAGGCCATCCGGTCGGCGTAGGTCTCGAAGAGCGCGCGCCCGCCCACGTCACCGGAGAGTCGCGCCAACTCCGGGAAGTACGCGCGCCCAAAGAGCACGGGTGTGCCGCGCTGCCCCTCCTCCGTTCGCGGCACGACGATGTGGGCGCCTGGATCATCCTCCCGGCGCGCGATCAGCGCCTGGAGCACCTGTGGCGTGATCAGCGGCTGATCGATGGGGAGGAAGATCGCGGCCTCAATGTGAGCGGGCAGCGCCGCCAGCCCCACGCTGATGCTGCTGCTCATCCCC
>CAZCAI010000002.1:0-3154 GCA_964496595.1 uncultured Anaerolineales bacterium | reverse complement strand
ATGGCGCTTTGGGTGTACTCGACGATTTCATCCTGTTGATTATAGGAGGTGCGACTCACGCACAGAATCGCGGCGGGCGGCGTCAGGTTGAGGGCATCGAGTTGGGCTGGCGTCGCCAAACAGGCTTGGGCCGTCTTATGCTGTCGTGCGATGACCACGCCTAGATCTTTTTGGAGCACGTCGAGGATCATCCGGCCGGAAAAATCTGTCTGGAGGATGAAGTTGAATTTGGGCGAGAGGTAGCTCGTGTCTAAGGCCATAGGTATTCCATTGACTAACCGCAGGCGTTGAATGCAGACAATTTCTGTCTGTGGGGCGATCTGGAGCGCCTGGGCGATCTCCGGGCCGGCGGCGACTATCTCCTTGCTCAGCAGGCGACTGGTGGTTGCCCTGCTCTGGCGCAGTTTCTTATCTGCCGAGCTAAAATCTGTCTGCGCCTCTCCTGTGGCGAAGGTCTTGACGACAAAGGCGCCCTTGCCCTGCTCTATTCTCAGATAGCCATCCTGTTCCAGCAGCCCCTGCGCTTTACGCACAGTCGAGCGGCTCACGCCATATTGCGCTTCCAACTCCTGCTGTGAGGGCAACGGATTGCCGGGCGCGAATTTTCCTTCCTGAATCAAAGCTCTCAAATCCGAATATAACTGTTTATATAAGGGCATTGATTTATTGCTCTCTAACATAGCTCATCCTTTCCTAATCATATTGCCATCGCCTGAAACGCTTGTTGGATGAATCCTGAAAGGAACCTCATGATATACTAATCGAGCGATTTCACCAAACAGAAAAACAAGGTCCGGGCGCGCCCTAAGAGGTATCTAACCTTGCGAAGGTTGCGCAAGTGACCTCGAAAAGTCCGGCGCCGTGCGCGGGCCATCTGTTTACAAGAGCTTCCTGGAACCTTCGCAAGGGTTCCTGAATTGAAGTGTGTGGGTTGTATGCTATACTCTTTTCAGAAGTTCATCTATTTAGGGGTTCGGAATCTAAGGATGCGTGAAGATGAAGGAACAATCAGGGCGCCGCGTCATCAAGCGGGTTATGTGGGTGAGCCTGGCGCTGTTGGTCGTTTTGGTGGTGCTCTTGGCCTCGGCGTTCTTCCAGGCCTGGCAGACCAATCGCGCCTTGGAGGAAAAAATGGACGTGCTGGCGCCAATGCTGACCGCCGCCGTCGCTGAGCAGGCGACGTTGCAGGCCGAGCTGGAATACGTCAAGAGCGATGAGTATGTGGAGCGTTGGGCGCGCGAGCACGCCGGGATGACCCAACCCGGCGAGACCCTGGTCATCCCCATTATGCCCACCGCGACGCCGACGCCCCTCCCGACCGCGACGCTGGTTCCCTCGCCTACACCGACGCCCCCGCCGACGCCCGTCCCATTTTGGCAGCGCTGGTGGCAAGCGCTGCGAGGAGGTTAGTGTGCGGCAAGAACTTTCGGTCACGATTGAGATCGCTCACGCTGCGGGCGAGATCATTCGGGAGAATTTTGGCAAGCTTCAAGAGGTAGCATACAAAGGCGACGTAAACCCCGTCACCGAGACGGACACCGCCGCCGAGTCGTTGATCCTCGCGCGCTTAGAAGAAGCTTTTCCGCAACACCGCATCTTAGGCGAGGAAAGCGGCGGCAGCGATTGGCAGACCGACGACGCTATCTGGTTAGTCGATCCGCTGGATGGCACGAACAACTTCACGCACGGCTTCCCTCACGTATGTGTTTCTATAGCGCTTTGGGCGGATCGCGAGCCGCTCGTCGGCGTGATCTACGATCCCCTGCGCGATGAGACCTTCGCGGCGGAAAAGGGCGGTGGGGCGACGCTCAATGGCTATTCGATTTATGTCTCCCCCGTGAAGAAATTGGCGAAGGCCTTCTTAGCGACGGGCTTCCCCTATGCCCGGCGCGTCGCGGCCGATAACAACACCCGCCGTCTGGATCACTTCCTGCGCCGCTCGGAGGGCGTGCGCCGCGCAGGCGCGGCGGCCTTGGATCTGGCCTACGTGGCGTGTGGGCGCTTCGATGGTTACTGGGAAGCGGATCTGCATCCGTGGGATGTCGCAGCAGGGATTCTGCTTGTGCAGGAGGCCGGCGGTCGCACCTCGAACTACGTGGGCGCCTGGGATGCGATCCTCTCCGGCGAGGAAATCGTCGCCAGCAACGGCCACATCCACGAGCAGATGTTGCGCGTCCTGCGCGAAGGCGCCGCCGCGCCGCACCCAGATTTCCCCGCGCTCTCCGCCCCTTGCGAAGGTTTCACATAGCTCCTCATATCGGTATGGATTGTGGACGGGACAGATAACCTCTGCTCCAGGCGCCCTTGTAACCTAGTATGGCCCGTAACGAAGATGGGTCAATGGAGTGTGGGGTTTTTCTATTTGCAATTACATCCTATCCGCTCCAATCGGATTGTAAAATCTGCCTGGAGCGAGAATGGGAAAGCCCTAATGGGGGCGTTTCACCTGGTCGGTAAGGTGATTGACAAAGCTTCCGGCGCGGCTAAGATCATGGCTAAATAAGGCGGCGTATCCTATGCCAACGCCAGCGAAGTGTTACACCATTGAAGAGATCGTCTATGACGAGATCCTGCCCTTAGCGCGCGAGACCGTCGAAAGCGAGGCGTTCGTCGTGCGCCAGGATGACGGCGGCGGCGCGCCGTTTGTCCTGGCGATGGGCGAGATTTTCGCCGATCACGCCGACTTTCGCGTCTTCGGCCTGCGCGAGACAGAGCATGATCAGATCGTCGGCTACGGCGCGCTCCTGCCCGAATCTGTCCCCCACGCGCTGGAACTCGGCCCGTTGTACATCACGCCGGCTCATCGCGGGCATGGATTAGGCAGACGCTTGATCGCGGCATTGATCGCGGCGGCAAGGGAGCACGGCACGCAATATCTCTACACGGCAACCTGGGGCGAGAATGCGCGCGTGCGCCATCTCTTCGCGGCGCTGGGGTTTGAGTTCGTCGATGAGGTATCTAACGCCCGCGTGAATGGTGACAGCACGGCGCACTATCGATTGGTTCTGCGGGAAAACGCGCCAGGGTAAGACAGTTCATCAAGTCTATGGTTTGATTTACACTTTCTTCAGATTCCATCTCACGGTGGACGCCCTTGCTTTATCATTGGTTTCGGTCATGTAACTCCCAGGGGGCTTCCAATCCCTAGTTACTC
>CAZCAI010000001.1:0-116192 GCA_964496595.1 uncultured Anaerolineales bacterium | reverse complement strand
GCCCAGCCGTTCGTCGCTGGCGAAGTCATAGGCCCATTGCGCTTGCTGGGCCGGCGTCAGGTCGTGCCCGGCCAATTGAAACGCCAGCTTGAAGTGCGCCACGGCGTAAGGCGCCATCAACAGCTCGAAGCCAAAGAGGCGCGGCAGCAGGTGCTCGCGCACAAAGCCGGACCACATCCCCGCGTTACCGCGCTGCATAAAGTGGTCGCGGATGTGATCGATCACCGCGTACAAGAAGGTGCCCGTCCCCGTGGCCGGATCCAAAATCAGCACCTTGGGCAGCGTCTTATTTCCCCCTGCATGCGGGGGGATTAAGGGGGGTGTGGTGCGCGTGTCAGCCAACCCGTTGGGCAATTCAAACTTGGACTTCAGCAGCGCATCCACCGAGCGGACGATGAAGGAGACGACGGGTGTGGGCGTGTAGTAGACGCCCCGCCGCTCGCGCAGCGCGGGATCATAGGCCGCCAAAAAGGTCTCGTAGAAATGCACCGTGGGATCATCCTGGCGCGTGCGCCGCCCAAAATCCTCCAAGATCGCGTCCATATCGGCGTGGGCCAGCACCTGCACCAGATCGTTGACGAATCCCGCGTAAGGCTCGTCGTCCAAATCGGGGCCGGTGATCTCATAGAAGAACTTGCGCAGGAAGGGGTTGGTTTTGGGAATCAAGCGCTGGGCGGTCTGATGCGAAAAGGTCGCGCTCGGCGGCATCATCACCCGCGCCGAAAAGAGGCCGTAGGCCAACGTCTGCGCGAACATATCCGCGAACTGGCCCACATTCTCCGGCTCGTCCAACTCCGCGATGAGCACCTCGGCAAAGGCATGCCGCCAGCCCTTGAGCGTCTCTGATGCCTCGCCCCGCTCGAAGGCCGTGACGATAATCTCCCGGATCAGATGGGCCAGGCGCGCCATCCGCTCCGCCAGTTTGCGTGGCGTGCCAATCGGCTCCGGCGTGTGGGTTAAGAAGTCGGTGAGCAGATCGCGCGTCTCATCCGCGCTCGCTTTGGATTTCTTGAGCGCACCGTGGAGACCCTGTTGAGCCAGACACGCTGTGCGACGCAGTTCCCCTCCCACATACCAGCGGAACTCCAAGTAATCCGTGAGGATCAGATTATCCAACGCCGCGCGATAGCGCCGCAACTGCTCGGAACGCTCTGTGGCCTCCAAGCTCACACCGACATCCTTGGCCTCGATATGCCCAATGAGCAGGCCATCGCGGAGCACGGCCAGATCGGGCGCGCCGCAATCGCTCCGCTTCGGCTCATTGATCGCTTGGATATTGTCGGCAAGCTCTTCCAGAAGCATCTCCAACGTGGATCGATGCGTAAGCTCGGTCGCATCGCCGGTGGCTAACGCCTGCGCCATCTGCTTGAGATACGTCGTGAGAGGTTGGGTCATAGAGAATGTATTCCTTTCACCACGTTGTGGTTAAACCGGCGCTGACGATTTGGCGATCTCGACTGATTAAGGGTAAGTCAAAGTTGAGTGCTGTCGCGGCAATAATCCGATCCGGCATATCGGGAACCGCGTCACGCGGAATGTGCCGCAGCGCTTCTACAACCCCGACATTTAGATCGGCTAACACCAACCCGGTTGTGCCGCTTATCAACTCTTTGTGAAATTGCCCCCACAATTTTTGGGAAATTCGGCCTTTTTCACACAAGTATACTAATTCCACAAGGCAGATTGTAGGGACATACATCAAGGCGGTTCCTTGATCGCAAGCATCAAACGCGGCTTTTGCTTCTACACCCAGGCGGGGATTGTCTTCCAGATACCAAATGAGAGCGTGGGTGTCGGTAACATAGTTAGACATCAAACGTCCCCCCTGGGAAATCCGCCCCACATTTCTTCTCGGGCCGTCTCTATATCGGACTCCGTGATATCCAATCCGCGCCATAGTCCACGGAGTGATTTACGTGGTGTTGACTGCACCTGCCGCAAATCTCGCTCAATCTGAGGTGTTAATAATGCTATCAAGCGTACCCGCTCTATTAACGATAGCCGCTGAACTAAGGGCAAGATATGATCCAACGTCACTGTATTATCCATTGCTAATCCTCCCTGCTAAGGTTATTATCCCCGTCACGCTTATTGTACATCAGGTTGCAGAAGTGACCAAAAGCCTCACCCCATCCCCCAGCTTCGCTTCAGGGGGTAGAGGAGAGGCCGGAGAGGTTTACTTTTCAGCAAACTCCCATTGGACTTGCAGCAAGTTCCCTGGTAACCCCAACCATGTTACTAAGGAACCCTGACCATGTTGCCAGGGAACCTCAACCATGTTCCCAGGTTACTCCGTCGGACTTGCCCGGTAACTTGGTTGGAGTTGCTGGGTAATGCCGTTGGAGTTGCCGGGTAACTCGGTTGGAGTTACCCAGCAACTGGGTTAGACTTTCCAAGCAACATGGTTGGGGTTGCGGTTGTACATGGTCGAGGGTACGATTGAACATGCTCGCGTGTCCCATTGACTTTGTGATCATCTTCCCAGGCCTGATATGCCAGGCTCTTCAGGAATTCGCCGGGTGCAATCGTACTATCCCCATCCACAACCCAGTAACGACGCGAAAAAGGTCTGTGATCCCCACCAACACGCAATTTTTGGCTACTTTTAGGACTAATGAGGGGGTTGCCCGGCAAGATCCAAAAGACCCATATGCCAAAGCCTCCGGGGCTGGACGAACTGAGGTTCGCCCGCCCTCGGAGGCTTTGAGGATCAACTGGAAGAGGTCGTGAGTTCGCTAGGCCACCGTCAACATTGCGTCCAGCGCGCCGCTGCGTATCTCATCGCCAAAGGCGGCCCGGATCTCTATCGTATACTCTCCTGCCGGCAGGGTCGGGATCATAAAGATCAACCCGCCCGGCTTATTCTTGCCCACCACGACTACTTTCGTCACGCTGCCATCGGAGGCCACGAAGAAGATGCCCTGATCGGCATCGGCGGGATCGAACTTGAGGCGATGGCCGACCAATTGGCCCATCCCGCCGGGCGTGAGCACGCTGTTGCGCGCCTCGGAGTTGATGTCCGTATAATCCTGGGGATTGGGCTTGGGTTTGACCGCCTCCTGCTTGCTCACCGTGCCCTGCTCGCTGATGGTCTTGCGAAATCGCTTGCCAGGGCTGACGGTCGCCGCGAGTTGATGGCGGCTGGCGTCGAACATATCATCTTGACCCTCGAAGATGCCTTTGATGCTCGCCCCAAAGTTGGCGACCGGGGTATTGACATTCATCCCCTCCAGCGTCATATTCTCCACAGCCGTGAAGAAATCCTCCAGCACACTGACGATGTCGGGACGGGTGACGGTTGAGCCTTGCTGAATGATCCGCTCGATGATGTCTTCCAGTTCCGCTGTGCCGGTGGCGCGCACCATCGCCATATAATCATCCGGGTCAGAGGTCAGGTTATTCTCAAACAACACGTAATTGATGGGCATCGAACTTACTCCTTTCTTTCGTAGTTGATTGATTTGGTTTTGATCCACCACACCGGGCCAGGTTCGATGACATCACCTCCTCTGAGATGGGGGATGGGGCGTTGTCGTGATTGGGTTGCTGCTACATCCTTTTATCATGTCCCATCCGCCAAAAACTTCCCAAATTGTAGCATGGGTTTTGAGTGGAGCAAGGGGGCATTTTATAGAGACGCAAGATCTTGCGTCCCTACCGTTTCTCCTCCATATAGGCGAAGAAGCCGGCCTTGCGCAGTGCCCTGAGCGTGAGCGCGCCGAGGAGGCCGCCCACGGCGCCGAAGACGACGTAGCCGACGAGCGCGCGCGCCAACCCCAGGGCGATGAAGCCCGCCGGGGCGCCGGTGACGGCGCTCAATGCCCACTTGACCAGGAATTTGCCCATGTGGCCCAGCGAGGCGCTCAACGCGGCAGAGATCGGGTTCTCTGGGTCTTGCAACAGGAGCAGGGCCAGGTCGGCGCCGACGCCGACCGCCGTGTACGAAAGGAAGGTGTTCAGCGCGCCGAAGTCGCCCATCCCCAAGAATCCGGCCAAGATGCCGGAGGTGAGGCCCACGATGCTCGCCGCGCCGACCTTGGGCACGACGCCCGCTGCGACGATGACGATCGCCATCCAGAAGATGCCGGAGTGCCCTGGCATTTGGATCGGCGTGCGGAGCGCGATTTTGGCGACGACGACGAGCGCGGCGAAGAGCGCCAGCAGGATCAACTGAAATGTGGAAAAGTATCGGTCTTTCATAGCTATAGCCTCCTGGTCAGGGTGACGTGATCTCGATCTTGTCGGTGTCCTGCACCCACTCGTCGCGCACGTCCAATTTCTCCAGCTTGGAGACCAACTTGAGCGTGCCGCGCCCGGAGAGGTCGAACATCACCATGTTGGCCTCATCGTTCACCTCGGCCCAGGTCAAGTCGGCCGATTTCCCGCGACTGCTGCTGATGACCGTGATCTGCGTCTCCGGCGTCAGCTCCGCCTCCGAGAGGTGCAAGCGCAGCACATCGCGCAACAGCCAGCCCTCCTGCGTCTTGCCGTCCTCATCATCCACAAAGCTGACCTGCTCCAGACTTTCCAGATCGCCCGGCGTGAAGGCGGCTTCCCGCGCGCCATCGACGTAGATGGGGATGCTGCCCGGTTCCAGATCCGAGTCCGTGACGCGCTGCCGGCGCACGGTTTCCAATGCTAAAACGCCGCCGCCAATCAAAATGAGCAGGACGACGGCGATGATAATGCGTTGTTTCTGACTTAGGTTCATAGTGTTACCTCCGATGTTACTTAATTTATACCTGTTTGGTTTTCTAAGCAGACTAAAAGGTGCAACGCACTTGAACTGAAGGAAAGGCGCGACCTCATGCAGTACATGCGCGGCGACAAGCCCAAAAGTGCGTTGCACCTCACAAGACTACAGAAACAGCCCAAAGATCCCGCGCCAGGCGATCAGCACGATGCTGACGAGCACCGTCGCGGCCAAAAGCAGCCAATCCACGCGCTGCATCCGCAGGCGGCGATAGGGGCGGCGGTGGGGCGAATCGAAGCCGCGCGCGTAGGCGGCCTCCGTCAGCGCCCAGGCGCGCTTGGTCGTCAGGACGATGGCCGGTACGGTGAGCGCGACCAACTCACCGACCTGCGAGATCGCCTGGCGCCAGCCATTCCACTCGAACGACCATGCGCCGCGCGCCCGTTGCGCCTCGCGGATCGCGCGCCACTCTTCATCTAACAGCCCGACGCTCTGGAACGCTAAGCTGACGCTGAAGGCGTAGGCATAGGGCACGTGGAACCATTCCAGCGCCAGACGGAACTCACCCGGCGTCGTCGTGCGGACGAAGATGGCGAAGGCGCCGGCCAGCAGCACGATGCGCAGCGTGATGATCACGGCCAGATCCGGCCCCACGAGCACCCAGTCCAAGATGAAGAGGATGATGAGCACCCACTTGAGCCGCCAGACCTGCTGCGCCGCCTCCGAAAGGAGCCGCGCCCACACGAGCAGCAGGATATAGAGGCTCATAAAGGCCAGGATGCGCTCGACGGGCAGCATCACGGCCAGGGAGGCGCAGAGGCTGAGCGCCAGTTTGGTGCGCGGATCGGCGCGCCGCAGCAGGGAATGCTCCGCCAACGTGACGCCGCGCCGCCGCCCGGCGGTGCCGCGTTTACGTTTTGGCTTCATCCGCGCACCTCGCGCCGTACCCAGTCGGGGACGTGCAACCCCACTTCATCCCAGGGGGCCGGATCGCGCAGAACCTCGGCGGGCGGGCCGCTGGCCACGAAGCCATCGTGGCCCAGGATCAGCAACTGGTCGGCCTCGGCGGCCAGCGCCAGATCGTGCGTCGTGAGGATGACCAACTGCCCGGCGTCCGCTAAGGCGTGCGTCAGGCGCATCAGCGTCGATTTGTGCGCGGCGTCCTGTCCCAGCGCCGGCTCATCCAACAGCACGCCGTGACGCGGGCCGCACATCAGCGTCATCGCCAGGGCCAGGCGCTTCTTCTCGCCCTCGCTCAACAGCAGCGGCGGGGTCGTCTCGTAGCGCGTCAGCCCTAACATCGCCATAATCCAATCGTAGCGCGCTAAATCCGGGTTCTCTAGTCGATAGAGCACCTCATCGCGGACGGTGGCGTTGAAGAGTTGCAGGTTGGGATTCTGGAAGACCATCCCCAGATCGGGCCGCTGGCCGTTGCCATCCACCAGGATCGCACCCTGATACGTTTGGAGGCCGGCCAGCGCGCGCAGCAGCGTCGTCTTGCCCACGCCGTTGCGCCCGACGATGGCCAGCACCTGCCCGCTCTCCGCCGAAAAGCTCAGGTCGTGCAGGATGGCGCGTCCGCCCAGGTTGACGGTGACCTTCGAGACGTTCAGGGTAAATGGCGATGCTTTTAGCGTGAGATCGCCGGGTGAGGGCAATTCCGAGGGCGAAGGCGTCGGCGTGGTGGACCCATTGAGGCGCACGGTGCGCAGGTGTGGGAGGGCGCTCAGATATTCGGCGCGATGCTCGCAGATGATGACGGTCGCGCCCTCGCGGGCCAGATCGGCCAGATGCGCGACTAAGTGCGCGGCGGCGGTGCTGTCCAGCATCGAGAGCGGCTCATCCAAGATGAGGATGGGGGGTCGGCGCGCGGTGATCGCGGCCAGGGCCAGCTTCTGCTGCTCGCCGCCGGAGAGCGTGTGGGGCGAGCGCTGCCGGAAGGCGGTCAGGCCAAAGCGGAGCAGCCCGGCCTCCAGGCGCGCCTCGATGGTCGCGGGGGGAAGGCCCAGGTTTTCCAGGCCGAAGATGATCTCCTCCTCCGCCGTCACCGCCAGCATCTGCGCGGCGGGCGTCTGGAAGACCAGGCCCGCGCGCTCGGCCAGTTGCCACAGCGGCGTCTCGCTCGTGCGGAGGTCGTTGAGACGCACTTCGCCGCCGAGATCGCCCCGGTAGAGGTGGGGGATCAGCCCGCTCAGGCAGCGAGCGAGCGTCGATTTGCCGCTGCCCGACGGCCCGGCGATGTGGACGATGTCGCCCGCCTGCGCCCTCAGCGAGGTCGCGCGCAGGCCGTAGCCGTGCTGGGGATAAGCGTAGGTCACGTTGGCGGCGCGAATGAGGTTGGTCATCATTTTTTAGCCCTGAAGGTTTTTGGGGAATCCTTCAGGGCTGATGGCATCAGTCCAGTTTGAGCGGGCGCCAGTAGTCATCGACCCGTTCGACGAAGGCGATGGGCTGCGCGCCGCGTCGGGCGGGACGCAGCTTGTCGGTCAGGATCAGGCCCTCGGTCACGGGCTGGCCGTCTAACGTGCGCACGGCCGCGATGCCCGCTTCCAATACGGCGGCGATGGTCTGCAAGCCGCTCAATTCGCGCGAGCGGCCCACGAGCACGTAGCGCCCGTCGTCGCCACAGGCCGCCAAACCCACAGCGGCCAGCGCGCCGATGACGCCATCCTGCGTTCCGCCCAGCCCCATCAAGGGGATGGTGTGCGCGGCGGCCAAGGCGCGCGCCTCGTCCTGCGTCACCACATCCCGCTGGACGCGACGCCCGAAGGCGGTGACTTCCGCCGGCACGTGTGTGGCGACGCAGAGGCCGGGATCGCTGCCGGGGTTGAAGTGCTCGCGCATCACCGCCCGAACGCGCGCCATGATCGCCGCCGGATCGAGGCAGCCGTTTGGCCCCAGTACGATGGCCGCGCTGCTGTTTTTCGCGGTGTAGGGCACGCGCGGATCGACCAGCAGTTGGTGGCGCGTGACGCCCAGCACCGGGAGGTCGGCGGCCAACGCCGCCGCGACCTCCCGGGCCAGGTGTCCGGTGCCCCGTGATGCTAGCGTGTCGGTATCGTCTATGCCGACAAAAAGCAGGGTGTCGTTCACAGGATGACTACTTGACCTGGATCTCGACGACGCCCTTGACCTGGAGTTTGCCGCTGTAGCCGGGCATGACGATACTGAAGCCGCCCTGATTGCGGAAGGAGACGATGCAATCGTCGCAGGCCTGCACCTCGGCCAGATCGGCCTCGGCGGTGTAGCCGTCCTCGGCGACGAAGACGACTGTCGTGGCGCCATCCGCGACGCCGGCCTCCGCCAGCAGCGCCTTGATCGGCACGCCGGTGTAGGTGCTCATCTCGCCGTCGTTGTTCTCGCGCTCGGCTTCGATGGTGTCCATTGCGCGGACCGTTTCCTCATCCCAGGCCATTTGGGCGTCCACATTGCCCGTGACCTGGAGCGCGGCCTCGCCGCCGCCTTGATTTTCTTCTCGCCAGGCTTCTGAATCCGGGGTAAAGAGCGGCATGCCGAACTTGTCCGCGCCAAATTCACTGATCTTTTCCTGTGCGGGCATAGAAATCAACCAATCGATGAATTGATTTGCCAATTCGGCGTTGATCTCCTGGCTTTTATCCGGGTTGACGGCAATGACGCCGTAGGGATTGAACAGGATCGGATCGCCCTCGACCAAAATGACCAGGTCGGTCCCCTCCAGCGTGCGAGCTAAGTAGGTGGCGCGGTCGCTGAGGGTGTAGGCTTGTTGCTCGTCGGCCATGGTCAGCACATCGCCCATCCCTTGTCCCGCCGAGACATACCAATCGCCCGCCGGTTCAACGCCGGCTTCGGCCCAGACGGCCTTTTCCTTGGCATGGGTGCCCGATTCATCGCCTCGGGAGATGAAAGTTGCTTCCGCTTCGGCGATTTTGGCGAAGGCCTTCGGGGCCTTGCTCATCCCCTCGATGCCGGCCGGATCGTCGGGGGCGCCGACGATGACGAAGTCGTTGTACATCAGATCCTCGCGCCGCACACCATGGCCGGCTTCCATAAACTTGTCCTCCAGGGATCGCGCGTGGACCATCAACACATCCGCGTCGCCTTTTTCGCCGATTTCCAGGGCCTGGCCCGTGCCCACGGCGATGACCTCAACCTCGGCGTTGTACGCTTCCTCGAAGGCCGGCAGGAGATAGGCGAGCAGGCCCGAGTTTTCGGTGCTGGTGGTGGTAGCTAGGATGATGGTTTGGGCTTCATCCGTGGGAGCCGTGACTTCCTCGGTTTCGGCGGGAGGGGCCTGGGTCGGCTCGGGGCCGGCGCAGCCTACAAAGAGTGTGATCAATAGGGTTAGGGCGCTCAAGAGCGCAATGATTCGCTTAGACATCGATTCGTCCTCCTTAAAAGTTGGGATGTTTAGTTTTGATAAAAATTAGCTTGAGATTGATGATGCTTCAGTCAGTAAACTATCTCGCCGCGCACGAACGCCGCCGTGCGCGGATCATCTGGCGCTTCGAAGAATTTCTCTACATTCGCCACCTCCACAATTGAACCGTCTAAGATCAACGCGACGCGATGGGCCAGTCGTTTGGCCTGAAAGACATTGTGGGTCACCAGGACTAACGTTGTGCCCTGTTCCTGATTACGTCGCTGGATGATTTCCTCAATCAGACCGACGTTGTACGGATCTAAGTTAGCCGTCGGTTCATCCAACAGCAGGACATCGGGTCGTAGGACGATGGCGCGCGCCAATGCGACGCGCTGGGCCTCGCCGCCCGATAGCGTCTTGGCCCGCTGGTGGGCGAGATGACGCAATCCGACCTCTTCCAATGTCGCTTCAACTTCATCCTGCGTGGATTGACCGCGTATCTTGAGGCCGTAATTGACATTGGCTTGGACGCTGCGATTGAGCAGCACGGGGCGTTGAAATACCGTCGTCACGCGGCGGCGCAATCGTAACGGGACTTCCTGATCGGCGCTGAATTCGACATCCAAAAAGCGGATGCGGCCTGTCGTCGGCGGCTCCAGAAAATTAAGCAGACGTAGCAGGGTGCTCTTGCCCGCGCCGCTGGGGCCGACCAGGCCAAAGACTTCGCCGCGCCGGATCTTGAGATGATCCACCGTCAGCACGCGCCGTTCATTGTAGGTCTTCGAGACATTTTGTAGGCGGTAGATAAAGTCGCTCATGCGTCAAACGTCCTACCCTGGAGGCGCAGCATCGTCACGTTCGCCAGGAACGAGATAGCCAGCAGGATCACGCCGATGGCCATCGCCAGGTCAAAGTTCCCTTTGCGCGTCTCCAATACAATGGCGGTCGTCAACATCCGCGTCTTCCCTTCGATATTGCCGCCGACCATCATCACCGCACCGACTTCGGAGATGATGCTGCCGAACCCGGCAATGATGGAGACTATCACCCCGATCCGGGCCTCGATTAAGATCGCCCATGTCGTCTGCCACTTAGTGGCGCCGAGCGCTTGCACCTGCCGGTGGAGATTGGGATCGACCCCCATCACGGCGGCCATCGTAAATCCAGAGACTAGGGGAAAGGAGATGATCGTTTGGGCGATGACCATCGCGCCGGGGGTGAAGAGATTGGGGATGAGTGTTGTCCCCAGTTGGCCCAGCAGGCCGCTCCGCGAGAGCATCAAGTAGACGAACAGGCCGATGACCACCGGCGGGAAGCCCATGCCTGTGTAGAGAAGCGCGATGACGAATCGTCGGCCCGGAAAGCGGTTGAGGCCCATCGCGGCCCCCAAGGGGATGCCGATGAGGGTGCTAAACAGCAATGCGATGCCCGACACGCGCAGCGAGAGTATGACAATCTCCAGCAGGGCGGGATCAAGGGTAATGATCAGGCGAAAGGCCTCTGTGACGCCTTGTATGATTTCGATGTTGCGCCTCCTGTGTGATGCTGTTGACATAAAAAATCGGCGTCCGCCAGAAAGGAAGCGGACGCCGATAACGGCTTTGCAGTCCGGTCTCCTTTCCAAATGCGGGAGGCAAGATCGTTTCCAATCTCACCCTAACGTGGCAGCAACAATGCCAACGCGGGCGCTCACCGCCAAATTTTTGCCCATTAGTTAGATAGACATTTGACGGGTTAGGCCCTATCGCCCAGCCCCCATAGGTCGAAGCCGTTAGGGACCTGGGTCGGAGAGGGAAAAAGCTTATGGGTTCACTGAAGATCTTCTCAGTGGAGAAGGGCCGTCGGAGGATAAGTTTCCCTCTCGTCGGCCCTTCGGTATGGATCTTTTTAAAGTGGCGTGACAACTCAACTCAGATATGAGTATACTCGCTTCTGGATTGAGGTCAAACGCGGGACAGCGAGAAAGTATAGTGAGATTTGCTCTTTATTGGAGATGCTGTACCATATTTTTGAACCCGTTGCAAGGCTCCCCTGGCCTGAGTCCAAGAAAGGAAAACGATATGCGCGGCGAAGTCATCGAGTGCGTTGAATGCGGTCGGGCTTTTGTTTGGAGCTATGGCGAGCAGCGATTCTATCGAGAGCGCGGGCTGGATCAACCCAAACGCTGCGAGGTGTGTCGGGAGCGCCGAAAAAGCCAGCGCCGGTCAGAGACCCCCGATTGGCACGCGATGGCGGCTGAGATGTCGGATCTCCCCCAGGAGGTAAATGTGAAGCGCAACGGTAAAATACCACGCCAACCACCGCGATGGACGACGCAGACAGCCTTTCGTTTCTACGCGGTCGCCGTGGTGATCGCTACGGCGCTGGCGGTCGTGCTGGGGGTGGGGTTCAAGCTTCACGTGATAGGGGCCTGGCTGATTAGCATCAATCTATCAACCCTCTTTGTCTATGGATATGACAAAGCCATCGCCGGCTCGGAACGCACGCGGGCGCCGGAGAAAGTCCTGTTGGGGCTGGCGTTGATCGGAGGAACCTTCGGGGCCTTGGTGGGGATGCGGTTGTTTCGTCACAAGACGGCCAAGCGGGAATTTCAGATCAAGTTCTGGGCCATCGTGCTGGTTCAGGTCGTCCTGATCGCGTTATTCTGGGCCAGCAGGAGCGGCGGATGACCATCTACGCTGAAATGACGCCCTATTATCACGAGATCTTTCCGGCCAACCCGGCCTTTCTCGACCTGGTTGAGCACTATGTCGCGGCGCCTGCTCGCGCCCTCGATATCGGCTGCGGGACGGGTTACTATCCCGCGCTTTTGAGCGCCGCCGGGCACAACGTCACCGCCATCGATCCCAACGCCGAGATGATCGCGTGGGCGCGGGAACATGATCCCGCGACGGACTATCGCGTGTTCGCGATGCAGGAGATCGCCGCGCTGACGCCGAGCTTCACCCTGCTCTACTGCATCGGCAACGTGATGGTCTTTCGATGATGCGGAGATTGTTGTGAAAATCGCATCAAAAAAACCCCGGAGCTTTGCAAAGCTCCGGGGTTTTTTTGTCAATACCCCCGGCAGGACTCGAACCTGCAACCCCCTGGTTCGAAGCCAGGTGCGCTGTCCAATTGCGCCACGGGGGCTTGTATTTCCCTTGTAAAAAGTAAGGGCCGGACAATTGCTGTCCGGCCTTTTGGGGTGGCTGATGGGACTCGAACCCACGTTTTCCTGAGCCACAGTCAGGTGCCTTATCCATTAGGCCACAGCCACCTCGAACGATGATCATTGTACCACAATTGCTTTTCTTGGCAACCTCGAGTCGAGATGGTTATCTGTCAGGGTTCTCTGGAGACTATCCCTTTCTCTTCTTCTTTTCCTCTTCCACTTTATCAAACGGGTTGCCGATGGGCAATAGGATGTGGAAGGTGCTGCCCGGCAACTCTTCCTCGCTGTAGCCCGGACTTTCGGCCCAGACCTTGCCGTTGTGCGCCTCGATGATGCCCTTGGTCACGGCCAGCCCCAAGCCCAGCCCGCCGCCCTTGAAGGCGGTCTTGCTGGAACGATGGAGCGCCGTATCTTCCAAGACATAGAACCGCTCGAAGATATGCGCTAATTGCTCCTGTGGCACCCCGACGCCGGTATCCTTGACCCACAGATGCACCACGTCCTCCAGTGTCTCCGCTTCGATTTCCACGGATCCGCCATCCGGCGTGTACTTGATGGCGTTGCTGACGATGTTCCAGAGCGCCTGATGTAGACGGCGTGGATCGCCCTCGATGACCGGAGCTTTCTTCAGGCCCTGACCTAACTCGAAGACCAGTTGGCGTTGCGGGCCGAAGCTGCGCAGGTTGTGGAGCACGGATTGGACGACGGAGTTGAGGAAGACCGGCTCGTGGGCCAGTTCCAGGCGGTCCGCGTCGATCAGGGAGACGTTGAGGATGTCTTGAATGACCTGACTGAGGCGTTCCACCGCCTCGGAGACCTTGACCAGGAGGTGCCGCGGCGTGCCCTCGTTCTCCTCGTCGCCGGGGATGGCCGGGTTGGCCAGCAGAATTTGGAGATAGCCGTAGATCACGGTCAGCGGCGTGCGCAACTCGTGGCCGGCCAATACCACGAAGTCCGACTTCATCTTCTCCATGCGCTGCAACTCTTCGTTCGCGCCCTCCAACTCGCGGATCTTCTCCTCGAGGCGGCTGACCAGACGCTGGTTGTATTCCAGAAGATACTCCGCTTCCTCCTCCGGCGTACCGACTTTCTCTTCCATCCCGACCATATAGGCGCGGACTTGTTCGGGGAACTTGTCCACGTCGATGGGTTTGGGGATGTACCCATTGCACCCGGCGACCAACGCGCGCTCGCGATCCCCTTGCAGGGTGGCGGCGGTTACCGCGATGATCGGAGCTTTTCCCAGCCCCTCAATGGTGCGCAGGCGGGTGGTCACCTCGTAGCCGTCGAGCCCGCTGATGTTGATGTCCATCAACACTAGATCGGGCTTCTCGCGGCGCGCGGCCTCAATAGCCTTGAGGCCATCTTCCGCCAGGGTGACGTTAAATCCTTCGGCGGTCAGAATGCGCTGAACTAAGCGTTGGCTTGATAAATCGTCTTCGACGTAGAGAATTTTCGTCATTCTTCTGCCTCTTCCTCACTCTTATCGTTTCTTCCTAATAGTGCATTGATGCCACGCAAGAGATCCTCATCCATAAAGGATCCTTTCTGCAAAAGCATCTGAATCTGTCCCTGTAATCGTTGTTGATCAATATGACTCAACTCTTTGGCCGTGATGACGATGACGGGGATGTCTTTGAATTCCTCGTCGGCCTTGAGTTGGTCGAGCACTGCGTAGCCATCCATATCCGGCATCATCATATCCAGCAAGATCAGATCTGGGTTGGTGCTGCGGATAAGTTGTAAGCCTTCCTTGCCGGTATGCGCTTCTACGACTTGGAAATCCCCCCGCGTTTGCAAGATGCGCCGGAGGAGCCGCGCCGCTTCTGGATTGTCCTCGACGATGGCGATGCGCTGCACGCGGGCGTCCAATTGATCTAACGCGCCTAACAGGCCTTCGCCCGGCATTGTTGGTGCCGCGGGCGGTGGTTCTGGCGAGGGGTGGGTGACGGGCGTGGTCGTGGCCTGATCCGAGATCGTTTCCATATCCGTGTCGGTTGCGACGTTGGCTGGCACCACCTTCAGCCAATCTTTGTCCAATAGGAATTTCTCCACCGGGAAGGTGTGACCGGAGCAGTTGACGACGACCACCTCATTACGCTTAATAATACCCTGACTTAGCAGCTTGAAAAGTCCGCCGAAGGCTGTCGCAGCCGCCGGCTCGATGGAGATGCCTTCCATCTTGGCCAAGACGTGCAGCGCGCGGAAGGTCTCCGCGTCGGTGACCGTCTCGAACGCGCCGCCGTGCTTTTCGATGATGTCATAAAGATGGGTGTAGGCCGGGCCGGGATAGCCGGTCGCGATGGTGATGACCTGGGTCTCTGGGTTGGGCACCGGCTCCGCCTCGCGTAATCCCTTGCGGTAGGAGTTTACCATCGGCGCGCAACCCGCCGTCTGGATCACGGCGGTTTTGGGGATGCGATCTACCAATCCCATCTGATACAACTCCTCGTAGCCTTTGTGAACGCCCACCGGCCCCATCCCGCCGCTCACGGCCTGGATGTACCAATCGGGCGCGCGCCAGGGGATGCCAGGTTGCAACGGCCCAAGCTCGGCGGTGAGTTGTTCTGCGATTTCCATCGCGATAGTCTTCATACTCTCTCGCGTGCCGATGTTGCGAATGCCGCGATCCACTAAAATGCCTTTGTGCTCCGCGAAGCGCGCGGCAACTTTTTTGGTCGCATCGTAGGTGGCGGTGACTTTCACAACCTCACTGCCGTAGATGGCGATTTCGCGCATCTTTTCGGGCGGGACGCGGCTGGGCACGAAGGTCCATAGCTTGATCCCCGCGTGCGCCGAGTAGGCCGAGTATGAGATCGCCACGTTGCCGGTCGAGGCGACGACCAACTCGGTGACGTTGGCTTCCTTCATCATCGATGTCACCACGGAGGCCTGGCGATCCTTGAAGGAGTTCGTGGGGTTCTGCCGTTCATCTTTGATGAACAAATTAGGAATACCGAGCATCATGCCCAAATTTTGCGCCTTGAGTAGCGGCGTCCCGCCCTCTCCCATCGTGATTTGATAATCGTCGCTGCGCACCGGCAATAGCTCGCGATAGCGCCAGAGGGTGAAGGGGCGTTGCTGCAAAATATCCGGCCATAGGCGGCTGATGCGTTCGTAATCATAGCGGGTCTCCATCCAATCATTGCCGCACTGATCGCATATAGGCGTGGGGATGGCAAAGGGCTGGCGGTGCCCACAGATGTCACATTCAAACTCGATGTTCATCGGGATGGCGGATGGAATGATAATCATTTTTGACCCTCTTTTGACTATGGAATTATAACATTATTCAATACAAGGATAGCATAAGATAGCAGAAGGACAAGTGATTTTAGGGGGATAAGCGTTTCGGTTTCGTAAAAGCGCCATACCTTTTTCATAAAGGGTTTTTGTCTTGACAATTTTCTTCAGTTCGTTAGGCTAAAAGTTAGATTAAGTTCTAGTCACCGGACACTGTTAGAAATTAAATTTGCGAATTTAGAATTTTGAATCTTTACTCAATAGCATTATTCGCAATTCGCAATTCTAAATTGGCGAGATAACCTTGACATATTATTCGCAATTCGCAATTCTTGATTCCCATAGGAGTTCCTATGGCATCTTATGTCACAAAGTCACCTGTCACCGCCGTCCTGATCGGGGCCGGCAATCGCGGCGCCGAGGCCTATGGCCCCTACGCGCTTCAGCATCCCGACGAGTTGCGTTTTGTCGCCGTCGCCGAGCCACACCCGGCGCGGCGCGCCCGCTTCGCCGCCGAGCATCAGATCCCGCCGGAGCGGCAATATGTCACCTGGGAGGCGCTCCTCGCATCCGGGGTGGGGAAGCTGTCCGATGCGGCGCTCATCTGCACGCAGGATCAACTGCACGTGGCGCCCGCGTCAGCCGCGATGGAACTGGGGTACGAGGTGCTCTTGGAGAAGCCGATGGCGACCTCGCTGGAGGATTGCTTGACCTTGACGCGCGCTGCCGAGGCGCAGGGCCGTCTCTTGCAGATCTGCCACGTGCTGCGCTACACGCCCTTTTTCACCACACTGCACGAGATTGTCACATCTGGACGCTTGGGCGAGGTCATCACCGTCGAGCATCGAGAGAACGTTGCCTATTGGCACATGGCCCACTCCTACGTCCGGGGCAACTGGCGCAATCGCGCGGCGGCCAGCCCGATGATTTTGGCTAAGTGCTGCCACGATCTGGACATCCTCTTCTGGAATCTGGGGCCGTGCGTGCGACTCAGCTCCTTCGGTTCGCTCATCCACTATCGCGCGGAGAACGCGCCGCCGGGCGCGCCCGCCCGCTGCCTGGATGGCTGCCCCGTGGCCGGGACGTGCCCGTGGTACGCCCCGCGCCTCTATCTGGAGCTGACGCCGATGCGCCACAACGCGCCCGATCAAGCGATACCGGCGGATTATGCCGGATGGCCGCGCTCTGTGATTTCCGAGGATCTCAGTCCGGCGGGATTGCGGTGCGCGCTGGAGACCGGCCCGTACGGACGCTGCGTCTATCACTGCGATAACGACGTGGTGGATCATCAGGTCGTCAATATGGAGATGGGAATGGCCGGCGGCCCCTCCGTGGCGCTGACGATGCACGGCCATTCGCATCGCGAGGGACGCACGATGCGCTACGATGGCACGCGCGCGACCTTGCGAGGATGTTGTTACGCCGATGAGCAGCGCATCGAGATCCACGATCATCTGACCGGCGAGGTGGAGGTACTGCGCCCCGATCTGCACCCGGCGAGCGGTTCGGGCCACAGCGGCGGCGACGTGGGCTTGATGGCGGCCTTTGTGCGCGCCGTCCGCGATCCCGCCACGGCCTTGACGACGGCACGCTCCGCCCTGGAGAGCCATCTGATGGCCTTCGCTGCCGATGAGGCGCGGCGTACGGGCGAAGTCGTCGATATGGCCGCGTTTCGCGCGCAGCTTTGATTAGGGCTAAGGAGGAAATAACTTTCCCATTTAGGGCTGCTGTAGCCGTAAAAAACGGGTAAGTTATTCCTTCTCACTCCTTAGTAATTCAAGATTCTAAACTAGTGGAGGAAATAGTGAATAATTTGCATTTTGAACCCATTGAGCGGACGCCAACGGCCTATGCCGCGATGGCGCGATTGTGGGAGGCGGCGTGTGGCCCGGCCTTCAGCGTGACGGACGACTTTATCGCGTATAATCTCCAACCTACGCCGGGATTGGCCCAGGAAGGGCGGTTTGTCTATCAGGAAGGCGCGCCGATGGGCTTTGTGGTAGCCAGCGCGTTGATGGACGCGCCGCCGGAGATCCCGGCGCATCGCGGGTGGATCGATGCCGTGGCGGTGGCGCCCACCGTGCAAGGGCGGGGGATCGGCTCGGCGTTGTTGGATTGGGCCGAGGCGTGGCTGCGGGAGCAGGGCTGTCGCCGCGTCGATTTGGGCGGGAGCTTCCGGCCCTTCTTCCATGGCCTGCCGACAACGCTGGGGACGCGCCCGTTCTTCGAGCAGCGCGGCTATGCCTTCGAGTACGAGACCTGGGATGTGGCGCGCGATCTGAGCGTCGGCCCGGAGGTGCGCTTGTACGCGCTCGCCGACGAGGGCGAACTCCGCCCGGCGGAAACGGCGGACCTCCCGGCCTTGCACGAGTTCCTGATCCGCACCTTCCCCGGTCGCTGGCGCTACGAGATGGAGGCCTTCTTGAGCGAGGGCGGCGATCCTTCGGACATCGTCATCCTGGAGCTGGCGGAGCGCGTGGAGGGCTTCTGTTGGGTGACCTGCGAGGATTCTTATCGCCCGCTGGATCGCTTCTATATGCATCGCTGGCCGCATCCGTGGGGACAGTTAGGCCCCATCGGCGTGGGCGAGGTCTGTCGCGGGCACGGGTGGGGCGGTCGTCTGCTCCAGGCCGGGTTGACCTGTTTGCAGGAGCGCGGCGTGCGCGGCTGCGTCATCGATTGGACCAGTCTGTTGGATTTCTACGGCAAGTTTGGCTTCGAGCCGTATCATCATTACGACGTTTTGTTCAAGACCCTGGATCAAGAACAAGAAGATGAGGTGGAGGTGAGTAAATGAACGACGTTAAATCTCGGCAATGGTTGCCGCAGCCTCGCCGGGTGACGTGGGGCGAGGGCCGATTTGTGCTGACGCCCGACCGCTTGATCTTGTTAGATGCGCCGGCGCCGCACTCGTTGCGTCTGGCGGCGCGGAAGTTTCAGATGCAATTGGCGTCGCGATTCGACATCAGTTGGGAGACGGTCGCCAGCCGCGCCACGCCCGCCGATCAGATCGGCCTGCGGATCACCGTGCTGCCCCAGGCCGTCGCGCAGCCGGAAGGCTATCGCTTAGTCATCACTCCGGCGGGGATGGAGATCCAGGCGCACGACGCTGCCGGCGCTTTCCACGCCATCGCGACGCTGAATCAACTGCTGGCCCAGTGTAAGCCGCAGTGCGAGACGCCGGAACTTCCGGCGGTCGAGATCGCAGACTGGCCCGATTTCTCTGTGCGCGGTGTGATGTTGGACATCAGCCGCGACAAAGTGCCGCAGATGTCGACGCTCTACGCGCTGGTGGATCGCCTGGCAAGTTGGAAGATCAACCAGCTCCAACTCTACACCGAGCACACCTTCGCCTATCGTCAGCACCCAGAGGTGTGGGCCGAGGCGTCGCCCATCACCGCCGAGGAGGTTTTGGCCTTAGACGCCTATTGCCGCGAGCGCCACATCATCCTGGTTCCCAACCAGAACTCCTTCGGGCACATGGCGCGCTGGCTGAAGCACGAGCGCTACGCGCATCTGGCCGAAATCCACGGCGAGTTCGAGACGCCATGGGGCGCGATGCGCGGCCCCTTCAGCCTGGCGCCCACGGAGCCGGGCAGCTTGGAGCTGATCCGCAGCCTCTACGACGAACTGCTGCCGAACTTCTCCGCGCGGGTGATCAACGTGGGCTGCGACGAGACTTTCGATCTGTGCGCGGGGAAGAGCCAGGCGCTCTGTGAGGCGCGGGGGCCGGGCCGCGTCTATTTGGATTTCCTGCGCGAGATCTACGATGAGGTCGCCCGGCGCGGCTACCGGATGCAGTTCTGGGGCGATATCGTTCTGGAGCATCCTGACTTGATCCCCGAATTGCCGCGCGACGTCATCGCGTTGGCGTGGGGCTACGAGGCGGATCATCCCTTCGATGAGCAGGGCGCGCGCTTTGCGGCGGCGGGGATTCCTTTTTATGTCTGTCCGGGTACCTCGGCGTGGGATTCGATTGCCGGGCGCACGGAGAACGCGCTGGGCAACCTGCTCAACGCCGCCGAGGCCGGCTTGAAGCACGGCGCCGCCGGCTATCTGATCACCGATTGGGGCGATCTGGGCCACTGGCAGCCGTTGCCCATCAGCCTCTTGGGTCTGGGGATGGGCGCCGCTTATGCGTGGTGTCTGGCATCCAACCGCGAGGCAGATGTTCCCGCCGTCATCAGCCGCTTCGCCTTCGATGACCCCACCGGCGCGATGGGGCAGGTCGCCTATGACTTGGGCAACGTCTATCGCGCGCCCGGCCAGGAGGTTCCCAATTCGAGCGTGCTCTTCTGGATTTTGCAACAGCGCACGGACGAGCGCGCGGATGATTTCACGCCGGCGGATTTCGAGCGCACGTTGCAGGCCATCGAGGCGGCGCTGGCCCCGTTGGAGAAAGGCGAGATGCAGCGCTCGGATGCGACGCTGATTCGGCGCGAGTTCGAGTTGGCGGGGCGGCTGTTGCGCCACGCCTGCCATCACGCGCTGATGCGGTTGGCCTCGAATCCGACGCGAGAAGCCGAGATGCGCGAGTGCCTGGCCGATGACTTGTCGGGGATCATCCAGATATATCGCGCGATCTGGTTGGCGCGCAACCGTCCCGGCGGCCTTGTCGATAGCGTGGCGCGCTTCCAATCGCTGCTGGCAAGTTATGAGGAATGATGAAATTTCACGTCGAGACCGCCGAGATCTTTGTGCCAGATGGCGCGCCCATATCTGAGGCGCTGGCGCGCACCACACATCTGGCCGTTGGTGCCCACCCGGATGATGTGGAGATTTTGGCCATTCACGGGATTCTGACGTGCTTCCGGCGGACGGAACGCTGGTTCACGGGCGTGGTGCTGACCGACGGGCGCGGCGCGCCACGGCGCGGCGCTTACGCGGGTACCACTGATGCGGAGATGCAGGCCATCCGCCGCCGTGAGCAGAAAAGGGCCGCCGTGGTGGGGGCGTACGGCGCGCAGGTGCTGTTGGATTATCCCAGCGCCGTGGTGAAAAACCCCGAAATCCCGGCGCCGGTGGAGGATTTGGCGGCGCTCTTCGCCGCGACGCATCCTGAGATTATCTACACGCACAACTTGGCCGACAAGCACGATACCCACGTCAGCACGGCGTTGCGGGTGATAGAAGCGTTGCGCGGGTTGCCCGTGACCGCACGGCCAGCTCACGTCTACGGCTGCGAGGTGTGGCGCGATTTGGATTGGCTGGCGGACGAGGACAAAATCGCGCTGGATTGCTCGGCGCGCGAGCATCTTCAGGCTGCGCTCCTGGCTGTCTTCGATTCGCAGATCAGCGGGGGGAAGCGCTACGATCTGGCCGTGATGGGCCGCCGTCGCGCCCACGCGACCTATCACGCCTCCCACGCGGTCGATGCCGCCACGCACCTCATCTACGCGATGGATCTGACGCCCTTAGTGGCTGATCCCAACCTGGAGATTCAAACCTACATCCAGGCCCATCTGAGGCGCTTCGCTGAGGACGTCGCTTCACGCCTGGCGAAATTTCACGGGTAATGGAGTCATCTGCTGCTATCTGCTTCCGCGCTGATTCGCTCATTCGCTCATTTGACAAGTTGCTTTTTCGGCTGATTCCTCGTATAATCAGTTTGTCAGGTAGGTTAGAATGTTGAGAAAAGTTTTCAAGCCGGAAGCGTGGCGATCAAATCAAAAACCTTGATATTGATTAGAATGTGGTTTATGGGTGGAGGCACAGGTGGCTGATCCGAAGCGAACGCATACATCCCCAGGTTCATCATCATCTCAAGCGCGATCAATGGAAACTCGTCAGGTTGCGCCCAAGAAGAAATCCAGGCCGGCGGGCGAGGGCTTGCTCTCCGAGGGCGTCCAGCTCCAGGAGCGCTATAAAATCTTGGGCGTCATTGGCATTGGGGGGATGGGGGCCGTCTACAAAGCGCAGGATCTGCGCTTCCCCGGCGTGATGCGGGTGTGCGCCGTCAAGGAGATGATCAACACCGCCGCCGATCCTCAAGTCCGCCAGATGATCGTGCGCAACTTCGAGCGCGAGGCCAGCATCCTGGCGACGCTGAGCCATCCGGCGATTCCCCAAGTGTACGATTATTTTACCGAAGGATCGCGGAGCTACTTGGTGCTGGAGTTTGTCGATGGCAAGGATTTAGAGGCCAAATTGGCGGAGATCGAGGGGTTTTTCTCGGAAGATCTGGTGATCGATTGGGCCGCGCAGCTCTGTGACGTGCTCTCTTATTTGCACAATCACAAACCCCGGCCCATCATCTTCCGCGATTTGAAGCCCTCCAATATTATGTTGGATGTGCATCATCGCATTCGCCTGGTGGATTTTGGCATTGCGAAGCTGTTCCAGAGCGGGGAAAAGGGCACGATGATCGGGACGGAGGGGTACTCGCCGCCGGAGCAATATCGAGGCATCGCGGAGCCGCGCGGCGATATCTACGCCCTCGGCGCGACGATGCATCATCTGCTGAGCAAGCAGGATCCGCGCCTGGAGCCGCCATTTTCGTTCCATGAGCGCCCCATTCACGACACCAACCCCACCGTCTCGCGAGATTTGGTTGAGGTGATTGACAAGGCGCTCTCCTATGATATCAACGAGCGCTGGGGGTCCGCTGAGGAGTTCAAGCGGGTGTTGATGAGCCTGCCGAGCGCGCGCGGATTGGGCGGCGGCGCACGGGCGCGCGATACAGCGTCCTTTGCAAGCTCCGGCATTATCAAACCGGTATGGCGATTCGCCTGTGAGGATGAAATCCGGGGTTCTGTGACCTACAGTGATGGTCGGCTATTCGTCCCGTCTTATGATAGCAACGTCTATGCGCTGGATGCCGATGATGGCGAATTCATCTGGAAATATCCTACCGAGGATGGCGTGGCGTCGAAGCCGTGGGTCTCGGACGGCATGGTGGTCTTTGGCTCCATCGACAAATTGGTATATGCTGTGGATGCCCAGGTAGGTGAATTGTTGTGGACCGCTCCCACGAAGGGGCGCATCTACTCATCGCCTTACGGCCGATTTGGCCACATCTTCATCGGGTCGGATGACCATCGCATTTACGCGATCCATCAGGGGAGCGGGCGTGAGGCGTGGACTTACCCTACCGATGGGGAAGTGCGCGCGCGTCCTTTGATCACCGAGGATGCGATTTATTTTTCTTGCCAAAGGGGCGTTGTCTATTCGCTGAACTTGAATAGCGAATTGCGCTGGCGCTTCCGGGCGCGACGGGGCATTCTGGCCTCCCCTGTGGCTTCCGAAGGCTATGTCTTTATCGGCGCGATGGATCGTAACTTCTACGCGCTGGACGTCCGTTCTGGCTGGTCGGCCTGGCGATATCGAGCGGGCGGCGTTATTGCGTCCACGGCGGCTGTCCACGACGACTTAGTCTTTTTCGGCGCGGCCGATAATTACATCTATGCCCTGGATGTACAGAGTGGGCGGGTTGTTTGGCGTCATGAGACCGAGGATCAAGTGACAGGTTCTCCGTCTGTTTATAAAGGGAATGTATATATTGGTGGTGTAGATGGGGCGCTTTATTGTTTAGAAGCGAAATCTGGGGATCTCCATTGGCAGTATCAGACCGACGGCCCAATTACCGGCGCGCCGGAAATTGTGGATGATGTGGTCTACTTTGGCTCCTCGGATCATTACGTTTACGCACTCCCAGCTTAGAGGCTGTTTGAGAATTAGTTTTGACCTCGCGAAAGTTGCGCGAGCGACCTCAAATAGTTGGTATGGGGCGCAACGAGCCGGTGAATCTGTTTACCAGGGTCCCTGTGAACCTGGGCAAGGGTTCCCGACTGAATTTTTTTACTCATTCCTTAGGCTGTGATGACTTCTCCCAAACGGGCTTCTCAGGTTTTAATAAAAGGATGGAATTTGAATGGATGATTTCAAGACGTTATTCCGCCAATTGCGCGGAAAATTTTTAGGAGCTGATGACCAGGCAGAAGCTCAGGTCGACGCGGGAGCGGAAGATGACTTTGAGCCTCTAATCGCTACGGTTTCTACACCGGCATCTAATCGCGAAAAGCGCGAAGAAGAGAAGGACGAGATGATGGACGTGGAAACGGAAGAAGAAACCTCCGCGCCTCCCGATGGGGCTACGATTGAGGCGAATATGGAGCTATCCCCAGGGGCTGTGCCTTGTTCTGGCATGTTTTGGGCCGGATGGATGACGGATGTGGGGCGTGTGCGGGGGCACAACGAGGACGCCCTCTTTGTCTTTATGGGGGAGCAGGAGGCTGATAATGCAACCCCGCCGTTCGGCGCGTTCATCCTGGCCGATGGGATGGGCGGCCATCAGGGCGGCGAGTTGGCCAGCGCCCTCGCTGTGCGCGAGTCGGCCCATCATCTGCTCTCCGAAGTTTACCTCCCACTGCTTTCGGGTGAGGAGCGCGGAGCGGACGACCCCTCGCTCACCGAAATTCTACGGGAGGCAATTGTACGGGCAAACCGCATCGTGACGCGCTCCTTGCCCGGCAGCGGCAGTACACTGACGTGTGGCATCGTCCTGGGCGACCGGTTGTTTATCGGCCACGTGGGAGACAGCCGAGCTTACGTGCAGCAGGGTGAGGATGCCCCGCAGCTTTTGACGCACGATCATTCGCTCGTGAATCGCTTGCTGGAGATGGGGCAGTTGACGGAGGAGGAGGCCGCAGTCCATCCGCAGCGTAACGTCCTCTACCGCGCCATCGGGCAAGGTGGCACCTTGGATGTGGATGTCCAGTCGTATCCCTTGGCAGAAAAATCGCGCTTATTGTTGTGCAGCGATGGTTTGTGGGGGCTTTTAGAGGAGCCAGAGCTTTGGGGGGTGATCGATGCGGCGCCGACGCCCCAGGCGGCGTGCCGGGCTTTGGTGGAAAGCGCGAATGATGCCGGCGGCACGGATAATATATCGGTGATTTTAGTGGAAATTTTTGGAGAATAGAATGGTTAAAGCTGAACACCCATCCCCGGTTCAGATGGAGGTGCAGCTAAATCGAGCCGAACTGCCGCTATTGGATTCTGCTCAGGCGCTCTATGCTATGCTTGATCTACGCCCTAAGTCGATCTGTAGTACTTTTCGGCGGCGACTCAATCTTGTGCTGGTCATTGATCGCAGCACCTCGATGCAAGGGGCGCGTATTCGCAACGTCAAAATGGCGGCGATGGATCTGTTGGAGGCGCTAGAACCAGATGATTGGCTCTCGATCATCGCTTTCAGCGATCGCGCCGAGGTCGTGATCCCCCCGACGCCGGTCAGAGAACGACACAGTTTCAGTTCAGCTATCGCTTCTCTTTTGCCGCGTGGCGGCACGGAAATCTACCAAGGGCTACTCTCGGGGCTGACGCAAGTACAGCGACACGCATCCCCAGAATATGTCAATCACGTGTTGTTGTTGACCGATGGCCGGACGTATGGTGATGAGGAGCTATCCTTGCACGCGACGAGCCAGGCGCGCGACTATGGTATTGGCGTCTCCGCATTCGGGATTGGCGAAGATTGGCATGATGTTTTCCTGGATACTTTAGCCCGTAAGGGCGGCGGCGTCTCCCAGTACATCAGTTCGCCCTCTCAGATACGCCAGGTATTGCGAGAGGAAATTCAAGGACTGAGTAAGGCGGTCGTGAAGTCGATGAGCTTGCGGATCGAACCGGCTGCGGATGTTCATCTGTCGGCGGCTTTTAAAGCAGCGCCTTACATGGAGGCGCTGCCCTATGATGAAGATGACGAACAAGAGATCGCGTTGGGGAGCTTGACGGCCGAGGAACCGGTTGTGGTGATGCTGGAGTTGGTTATAAGTCCACAGGAGAAGGCTCAGAAGTTGAAGATTTTGCAACTTCAACTAGAAGCAGAGGACGTGCATTTACAACGTGAGGTTTCTGTCCCCATCTCTTTGAATCCGAAAGAGGGTGACATTCCCGCGCGTTTATTTAATTTTCTTGAGCGCATCAGCGTGTTTCGTCTACAGGAAAAGGCTTGGATTGCTCTGGAAGCCGGCGATGCCAGGCAGGCGACCCAGTATTTACAAGCGGCCGCCACGCGCTTGTTTGATCTGGGCTATGGGGACCTGGCGCAATCTGCTATGTTGGAAGTGGGACGACTGGCGCGAGGGCATACCCCGACGGGGCGGGGACGGAAGAAGCTTCGTTATGGAACACGAAGTTTAGCGCTCCCCTCCTCGTAGATTGTGGAGGTTGGGTAGACCATCTCGATTTTCAATGCTGGAACTTCTATAATGCGGCCTAAATGAAGAAATGAAGAGAGGAGAGGGAAGATGAGTCCGAAGAGCAGCCAAGTAATCTGTCCATCATGTGGTGCGGAGAACCTGCCAGGGACGCTATTCTGTGTGCAATGCGGCACCTATTTGCCATCAGGTGGGCCATTGCGCACCGAGCCGATTCCGGATCAGGAGGCTGAACATCCGGCGCGTCCCCCCCATAAAAAAGATGGGGATGTGCAGGCTAAAGCGATCAGCCTCGAAGTGGATGTGACAAATTCTGGCCGCAAAGTACTATTATCGGCGGAGCGGGAGATTTTAGTGGGGCGCTTGGACGCGGCCCACGGTATCTTCCCGGAGTTGGATCTCACCACGGATGGTGGATTGGAGCAAGGCGTATCGCGACGCCATGCCCGCATCTACACCCGCGATGGGACGTGCTTTGTGGAGGATTTGGACAGCACAAACGGGACTTTTTTGAACGGCGAGCGATTGACGCCCTATTTACCCTATGCATTTCAGGATAGAGACGAGTTGATGTTCGGTACGATGCATGTTTCTGTCCGCATCCATAGCGAGAGCGAACGCCGTGGCGCCGCATCTACAGCATCGCCCCCGGATGAGACTTCTGGAGAAGAAGCTTCAACGTAGGTTTTTAGTAGGCTTTAATTAGAAAATGTTCTAAGGAGTTTCCATGAGTTTGTAGCTCATCAACAAGGAACGAAAACGGAACGAAAACGGAACGAAAACGGAACGCGGACATCCTGTCCGCCGGCGGGCGAGACGCCCGCGTTTCCCAACATTTTCAGAGGAGGTTGTATGGCTTATACGATCTTATTGCATGTCTTGAATGAAGATGCGGTTGTCGGTGAGATTGAGGAGATCCCAGATCCCACCTCGCAGTTTATCTTACTCAGTAGTCCGCGGCTTCGAGATGGCCAGGATGTACCTTATCTGTTAGCAGAGACCAACCAAGTGATTTTACCCTGGCACCGCGTCCATAGTTTGGAAATTCTACCGAGCGAGGAGGACGAGGAGATTGTCACCTTCATCCGTGAATAGTCGCAACGTCAGCGATATGCAACGTGTCAATGACGAAATGTCGGAGCACCATCCATTAGTCTTGGTTGTGGATGATGAACAGCGCATCATCCGTTTTGTCCAGATCAACCTGGAAATGGAAGGGTTTCGAGTCATCAAAGCCCATAACGGCTTGGAAGCAATTGCACAAGTGCGGGAGCATTTGCCGGATATCGTGCTGTTAGATGTCCAAATGCCGGAGATGGATGGCTTCGAGACGTTGCGCAAGATCCGTGAGATCACCAAAGTGCCGGTGATTATGCTTACCGTCCGTAGCTCGGAGGAGGACAAAGTCCGGGGCCTGGACCTGGGTGCGGATGATTATGTCACTAAGCCCTTCAGTCCGCGAGAGCTGGTGAGCCGGGTGCGCGCTGTATTGCGGCGCGTCCAGGCGCCCAAGCCGGCAGATTCTTCAATCCTGGAGATCGATGATTATTTGAGTGTGGACTTCAATACCGCTGAGGTCATTGTTGAGGGCGAACGCATCAAACTGCGCCCTACGGAGTTTCGACTGTTACACCATCTTATCGAAAACGCTGGCTGGACCGTCCCGCACAGCACGTTGTTGACTAAGGTATGGGGATATGAATATCGGGATGAGATCTCCTACCTGCGTCTGTATATCAATTATCTGAGGAAGAAGATTGAGCCGGATCTATCCGAACCACGTTATATCATTACAGAACGAGGGGTGGGTTACCGGTTTATCGATTTTCAACGTCAGCAAGAGGCAGAGCAAGAGGAAGAGGAGGTATAAGTATGCAATCATACAAAGTAGTCATCACCGGCCCCTTTAATGCGGGGAAGACGGCCTTTATCAAGACCGCCAGTGATATCGACATCGTGACAACCGAGCGAAAGATCACCGATCCGGCGCTTTCGGGGATCAAGCAAGAGACCACGGTGGCACTGGATTATGGCCAAAAGCGCATGAATCAGGTGGTCTTTCACCTTCATGGTACACCGGGGCAGGAGCGATTTGAGTTTATGTGGAAGATCCTGGCCCGTGAGATGAGCGCCTTTGTGTTGCTCGTCGATAGCACCGATAAAGGCTCGCTGATGGACGCCAAGCAGATTACACGATTGTTCCTCAAGCAATCGAAAGTCCCTTACCTGGTCGTGGCAAATAAGCAGGATCTGAGCGGCGCGATGGCGCCCCGGGAAATCTCCCAGTTGTTGTCGTTGCCTAAGGATGTCCCGGTTGTCCCCTGCGTGGCTCAAGACCCGGCTTCGGTCGATCAAGTCTTTTTGATCGCCCAACAGCTCTTAGAGGGGTGAATTGCCACATATCTCTCTAGTACCGCGCGGCATAAATGGCACCCCAGTTAAATTTGCTCCCAGGGGATCGTCAGATCCCCGTTCCGACGTAGAGTCGCGGATCTGATGATCCGCTCCGAGCGTAGCTAACTGGGGAGGAACTTCCGCCGCGCTGCACTAGGGATTCAAAGCCTTCCGTCAGCACGAGGAGGGCTTTTTGTTTCTGCGTCATCATATTTAATTCTAATGCTCGTGTGCTAACATGTAGATGCAGGATGCGGCAGGCAAGATGCTTGAAAAGTTTGTTCCGGAGACCTAACTTAATTTGGTTTAACTTAACATAAGGAGGGCGCACTATGGCTATACCGAAGGATTTAGATGAATTGCTTTCGATGCGAGATATGATGGATCGCGCGTTGGTTGGGACTTTGTCCCGCTCTTTGCACCAGGTGGATCGGATGCTGTTGCCCAGACCGGCGTTAGATATGTACGAAACGCCAGAAATTTTCGTGTTGAAGGCCTCTCTGCCGGGCGTGCGGCCGGAGGATGTGGAGCTTTCTGTGACCGGCGACACCCTGACGATCAAAGGCGAAGTCAAGGAGGATGTCAAAGAGGGTAAGGAAGAGGAGAAGATCGACGAGAAGAGCTATCTCTTCCGCGAGTGCCATTACGGCTCGTTCTCGCGCAGTGTGCAACTGCCCGAAGGCGTGGATGTGGATGCCGCCGATGCTAATTTCCGCGATGGTGTGCTGACTCTCACTCTGCCCAAGCAGGCGGCACTGAAGGCCAAGTCCATTCCCGTCTCCGCGAAATAGGAGGCCGCGATGTTCTCAATCTCTGAACTTGACGACACGATGCGCCGCGTTCTCGATCCCGACCGCTGGATACCCGATTGGGTCCAGCGCTCGCTGGGGCCGATCAAGCGCGGCGGAGAAGAGGTGTTACGCCTACCCGTCGATATCTACACCACCACCGATGAGATTATCATCCAGGCCTCGTTGCCCGGCCTCGCGCCGGAGGATGTGGACATCACCCTCCGCGAGGATCGCTTGACCATCAGCGGGCAGATCCCGGCGCCGCTGGAAAACGTCGAGTACGTGGCGGTAGAGCGTGCGCGCGGAAAATTCACCCGCACACTGGTGTTGAACGTCCCGGTGGCGGCAGAGCGGATCGAGGCGAAGATCGACAACGGCGTCTTGACCCTGGCCTTACCGAAAGCGCTGGAGGTTCGCCCGAAGACCATTCACGTCAACGTTAACGAGCCGGCACACACCATCGAAGGCCAGGTCGGCGAGAAGAGTTGACATCCCGTTGCATTTGCATATTAGCACAACAACCCCCGGCTGGTTTGGCCTGGGGTTGCTTTTTTGTCTCGATTGCGATAAGATGAAGCGTGGCTCTTGATGGTTGTCCCCTGTAACGGTCAACTGATTTTACGAGTGATTTACGAGGAGGCTGCGTGCTTGATTATGCGCGTGTGATACTCAAATCTGGACGCGAGGCGGCGGTTCGGCGCCGTCATCCGTGGATCTTCTCTGGCGCCGTGGATAGCATCATCGGCGATGATCCTCCCCTGGGCGGTCTGGTCGCCGTGCTCCAGGCGAGCGGCGACTTTTTAGCCTGGGGCCATTACAGCCCCCATTCACAAATTCGGGTCCGGCTCTTTTCCTGGCGGCAGGATGCCGCCGTCGAATCCGCGGATTTTTGGGAAGGGCGGTTACGCCGCGCGCTTTCGGCCCGCGCACCGCTCTTGGCCGATCCGCAGACCACGGCATGTCGATGGGTCAACGCCGAATCGGACGGCCTGCCCGGCTTGATCGTGGATCGATACGCCGACGTGATCGTGATCCAACACTTATCTGCCGGCGTCGAGATGCGCCGCGAGATGCTCGCCGCGGCCATCTGGCGCGTCGCATCCGAGCAGGGATTGGCGCCCGCGACGCTCTACGAGCGCAGCGATACGGAGGTGCGCGAAAAAGAAGGACTGCCCCTCCGCGCCGGCCTCATCCAAGGCGCGCCGTTGTCCGACTATATGGAAATTCTGGAGCACGGCTTGCGCTTTTTAGTCGATGTCCGGGCGGGGCACAAGACCGGCTTTTACCTGGATCAACGCCCCAATCGACAGCGATTGCGGGAGTCCATCGCGGCGTGGCGCCGCGCCAAATCCGCGCCCGATTTGCTGAACGTCTTCGCCTACACGGGCGGCTTCGGTATCTACGGGCTGGCGGGCGGCGCGGACTCTGTGGTCAACATCGAAAGCTCGACCGATGCGTTGGCGTTGGGGCGCGAGAATATGGCGCTCAATAACCTGTGGGGATCGGATGTCGCCGTCGAAGACATCACCACTGATGCGTTCGAGGCGCTGCGGACGCTACGAGCAGCGGGCCGGCGCTTCGATATGATCGTGCTCGACCCGCCCAAATTCGCAACCTCCAAGCGGGATGTCCCCGCCGCCAGCCGCGGCTACAAGGACATCAACCTCCAGGCGCTGCATCTCCTGCGGCCCGGTGGGCTGCTCTTTACCTTCTCCTGCTCCGGCATCATCTCCGCCGATCTCTTTCAGAAGATCGTCTTCGGCGCCGCCTTGGACGCTGACCGCGCGACCCAGATCGTCGGCTATCTGGCGCAAGGGAGCGATCATCCCACGGCGGTGACCTTCCCGGAGAGCGCGTATCTCAAAGGCTTGATCTGTCGGGTGGTGAATTGATGTTCCTGAAAAGAAATCCAGTGCGAATATGGCCGGGGCTGCTTTTAGGCGTGCTCTTGCTGACCTTGGGCCTTGCTCGAGAGGCGCGCGCGCAAACGCCGGACAATTTCCCGGAGATGATAGCGACCGCTGCCTGGGAAGACCATCTTCGGATGCCGGGATGGACCGAGGTGCGCGTGGCGTTGCGCAACGAGGTGGGCGATTGGGAAGGATCGTTATTGGTGATTGATGGTCGGCGTGAAGTCACCTATCGGCGATCGGTGCACTTGCCGGCCCGTTCCTACAAGCAATATCGCATCCCACTTTACGTTGAAGACGGCCTGGACTATGAGGTGATCTTGCAAGATGCGGAGCAAGCAAAACGATCTCCACTCTCGTTGAGCCGTCCTAACGCCAAAGATCGTGTCTGCGTGGTCGTCGACGCGCGCGATATGGCCGATTATGATCTGGCAGCATGTGAGGCGCGGATATGGATCCAAGATTTGGCGCTCTTGCCTGAGCTTCCTCAAGCCTGGGATGCTGTCGATCTTCTGTTGCTCAACGGGATGGCGACCTCCGCGTTGACGGATCAACAGCGCGAGGCGTTAGTCAGTTGGGTAGGGATGGGAGGTCATATCATTATGGGCGGCGGCCCGACGCTTTCGCAAGCATTGAATGGCTTCCCGGCCAAATTACGCATCGCCGAGGTTCGCGAGACCCATCTTATCGATGCGGCGGTCTTAAGTAATCGGAACGGCGGCGACGCCGAGGGCCGCGTTGCTGTCACCTCGCTGGCCTTGCGTGATACGGCCTCCTCCCTCCTCTCCGAAGGCGACATGATCATCGCTGCCCGCGAGCGGATGGGATCAGGCGTCGTCGATGTTGTCGGTTGGGATCTGATCGAACCCGCCGGTCAAGTGGAGATAGCGAAGTTGTGGGAAGGGGATCAGATACCGGCGGTCACGCTTCCATTCGCATCATCGGATATCTCCTCCGTGCTTCAGCCGCAAGCTCAGCAGCTCTTACAAATGCCTATGTCGGATTTCCCACGCTTGTGGCAATGGCTCCTCCTGTTCCCCATCTACTTATTCCTGATGGGGCCGGGGACATTGTGGATTGTCCGGCGGCTGCGACGTCCAATTCTGGCATGGGCGTTGTTGCCTCTTTGGATTGTGACCTCGTTATTGCTGCTTTCCTTAGTCTTGAGCGGCGTGTTCTCGCGCACTTTCCCCTTGTTCCATGAGCGCGCGACGATCTACGTCAGCGCCCCCGATATGCCCGCGCGCGTCTTCCAGGGCGCTGCGGTCTATGCGCCGCGCGTGCGAGATCTGTCGTGGCGCGTAGCGGGAAAGCCCCGGCCCCTATTTGGCGGCTATCGCTTTGATGGCTGGTACAACTCAGGCGAGCCGTTCCCCGTCGAAGTCAATTTGGAAAGCCAGATTGAGAGCGAAATCGTGATTCCTCGCTCCCTGGGTGTTGTGACATGGGGAGCAGCGGGTGAAATCTCCCCCTTGCAGCTCCAGGCCGATTTACGCCTCGAAGCGCGTGATGGAGCGCCGTGGGTTGTCGGTGAGATCCTCAGCGAAGTCGCACTTAAAAATGTGAAGCTACTTTTCTACAATGATGAGGTTATGCACCATCTGCCATTAACCACCACCGTGGAGCCTGAGACCGCGACGCGCGTCTCGTGGCCCGTCACCGACACCACCACCCAAGGGCGCGCGGAAAACATGACATTTTGTGAGAGTCCGCATTATGGAGGCTACTACTTTCCCACCCCATCGATGCCCTATCCCCCCGGCGCCGAAGAGATTCGAAGCTCGCTCTCATGTTATCTGGTGGCCGAAACGGAGGGCGTGCCTTTCCCGGCGGAAGGCCTCAGAGGCACCCAGGTTTCGGAAAGCTGTTGGGTCATTCGCGCGCCCTGCCCGCAGCAAAGCGCCGGCAGTCTGCGCTTGCCGTTGATCCCGGATCGCTCCTCGGTTGAGGGCGGGTGGCTGCAAGAGGAGGCTGTTCTCTCGATGGGAGAGCCAACCGCCGAGGTGCGATATGTCGTCCCTTCCTATTTGCAGATCAATCGCGCGGATGCTCTGACCGTGACACTTTCGCAGCCGCCCTGGATTTCACCTCCGCCGGGGACTTCTTCCTCACCGATGGAGGTGGAGGGAATCGCATTGTGGGATTGGGAGCAGGAGACGTGGTCATCTTATGCCCTGCCGCCGGCGGGGCGCTCGCTGCATCTTGAGGGAGAGACGGCGGCGGCGCACTTCGATCCAGAGCAGGGTGTGCGAGTGCAATTAGCGGCGCAATCAGATAAAGGCGTCATGGTGCAGATTGAAGTTACTGTGCAGGGGAGTTGGTAAGCATTATGAAGAAAGTTTTCAGTGTGATTGCGGAAGCTTCCGTTAGCTATTACGACGAGCTTCTTCATCTGGTGATGATGGGCGCGGCGACGTTCGTGGCGTGTTTGCTGATCCTTCCCGGCCCCTTTGCGCTGGCGGGCTTGTGGTACGCCGCCCATCGCATCGTGCGTCGTGAAAGCATCCATTGGAGCGATTACTGGGATGGCGTGAAGCGCTATGGCGTGCGGGCGTGGGGCGTCCTCTTGATCGTCTTGTTTGGATATATTGTGATTTTCTCTAACCTCTGGTTTTACAACACGCCACAGATCTCTCCCATTGATAACAACAACATCATTTTAGCCATGACGTCCCTCGCCCTGGCAATGTTGTTATTGTGGACATGTGTAGCCTTTTACATTAGCTCCGCGCTGATCGAACAGAATACAGGCGGCATCTTCCTTGCTGTGCGCAATAGCCTCTACCTGACCTTTGCCTACCCGATCCAGACGTTAATGTGGACGCTCTTTTCGGGTTTGATCCTCATCATCAGTATGTTTGCCCCGATATTTTTGATCCTCACCCCGGCCTACATTACAGTATTGAGCTTCACCAGTTTCCGCGCGTTGGTGCTGCCGCTGCTTGAGGCGCAGGAGGCGGGGGAAGATGGGCCGGAGGCGTCAGTAAAGAGTGCGGAGAAAGAGCATAAGCTATGACCTATACCTATGACTATCCGCGCCCGATGTTGACCGTGGACGTGGTTCTCTGGCGACAGGGAGCTTCTGGACGCGAGGTCTTGCTGATCGAGCGCAAACACCCGCCCTTTGCCGGGCGCTGGGCGCTGCCGGGTGGATTTGTCGAGCCGGAGGAGCGCCTGGCGCACGCGGCCCTGCGCGAACTGCACGAGGAGACGGGCGTCGCCGAGATCGAACTGCGGCAGTTAGCCGCCTTTGGAGAACCGGGCCGTGATCCGCGCGGCTGGACGGTCTCCGTGGCATTCCTCGGTCGCTTGCCCCAGGGCGTGACGTTGGACGTCGTGGCCGGCGACGATGCGGCGAAGGCTGCCTGGTGGCCCTGGGGTAAAGAGGGGGAAGGGTTGCCGCCGCTGGCCTTCGATCACGCGAAGATTTTACAGACAGCGGATCAGCGGATCAGCGAATGATAGGAAGCAGGAGAGTGGAGTGCTGTGGGGTGATTATGAAGGATGAAATAGCACAAAGCGAACCGTTTTTGACGTGGTTGAGCGAATGGGAGGCGTCGTTGCCCGTCTTAGTCTTGGAAGATATCGAGCCTGAGACAACGGCAGTGATTTCCGAGGATCTGCTGAAGGGCTTCTGCACTGTGGGGCCGTTGTCCAGTCCGCGCGCGCAGGGAATCGTGCCGCAGGTGGCGGCGCTCTTCACGGCGCTGCACGAGGCTGGAGTGCAGCACTGCCTCCTGATGCAGGATACGCACGATGAGCAAGCCGTAGAGTTCGCTGCCTTTCCCCCGCACTGCGTCGCCGGCAGCGAGGAGAGCGAGACGATCCCGGAGCTGCTGGCGCTGCCATTCTCGGAGGATTTTATCGTCTTTGAGAAGAACTCGATCAGCAGCATGATGGGGACAGCGTTGCCGGATTGGCTGGGGGAGCATCCTGAAATCACGACCTTCATCGTGGTGGGGGTCTGCACAGACATCTGCATCTACGAGATGGCGATGGATCTGCGGATGCGCGCGAATGCTCGCGGGGAAGAGGGCGTGCGCGTGATCGTGCCGGCCGATTGCGTGCAGACTTACGATATAGCGGTAGAGACGGCGCGGGAGATCGGGGCGCTGCCCCACGATGCCGATCTCCTCCAGCGCATTTTTCTGTACCAGATGACCCTCAACGCCATCGAGGTGGTAGATCACATCGCGTAGCGCCCTGGGGTGAGCTATGCGGGTCGCAAGCGCGATTGCTGGCGGGCAACCTCGAACATCAGGATGGCCGCCGCGATGGCCGCGTTAAGCGAATCCACGCCGGGCGCCATCGGGATAGTGACGTGGCGCTGAGCTAAGGCGCGCGCTTCCGGGCCGGCGCCGGCAGCCTCCCCGCCGATGATGAGCGCGATGTTTCCGCGCCAATCGGCCTCACTATAGGGGACCCCCTCGCGCATCTCGGCCAGCCATACCTGGGCAGGGGCTATCATCGCGCGCAGATCATCCCACGTGACCGCGCGAATCGGCACATAGAAATGCGCGCCCATCCCAGCGCGCACGACCTTGGGGTTGGTGACATCGACGTTGCCGGGCGGCAACAATACCTGAGAGACATTGGTCGCCCACGCGGTGCGGAGCATCGTGCCCAAATTGCCGGGGTCGCGAATGTTGTCCGGCGCGAGAATGAATTCCGGCGGGCCGGGGGGAATCTCCGGCGTGGGGAGCACAACCAGAATCCCTTGGGGGGTGTCTGTGTCCGACATCGCCAGCATCAGATCCTCTGGCGCTTGGGCATGCCGAATCTGACGCTTCTCAAAGGTTGCGAGGATCTCGCGTCCTTCCGGCTCGGCGGCGAAGTTGGCGGTGAAAAAAGCCTCTTCGATGGGGAGTTGAGAGGCCAGCGCTTCTTGCACCAGGCGCGTCCCCTCGGCCACCATCAGCTTTTCACGTGAGCGACGGCGGGTGCTGCGCTGAAGCGCTTGCACCCGCCGTATGTGTGTATTATTGGGGCTGGTGATCTCTAAAACCAAATTAATTTAGTTTTGAGGGATCTTAATCACCTGGCCGGGATAAATCGTGGCCGGATTGCTGATGTCATTGTACCGCGCCAGATAGAAGTAATCGTAATTATAGCGCAGAGCAATGCGGAAGAGGTTCTCGCCAGGCTGGACGACGTGCGTTGTCGCGCCATCGCCGCTGGGGGGCGGGGTTTCTCCATCTCCTCCCGTACCGGGAATGGTGAGCTTCTGCCCAACATAAATCCGCGCCGGGTTGGTGATGCCATTTACTTGCGCGAGGTTTTCGACCGATGTGCCGTAACGCAGGGCAATGCGGAAGAGATTCTCGCCAGGCTGGACGATGTGCGTGCTGGGGCCTGATGTGGCGACGGCTTCCTCCGTGGGCGCGGGCGTCTCCTCTTCTGGGGTCGCCTCGGTTGGAGCCTCCGTTGGCTCAGGCGTGGTGACCTCAGGCGTTGGTTCGGGAGGCGCTTCGGTGGGGGTAGCTTCTTCGGTGACGATGGGGGTTTCTTCTGGCTCCTCGCCTTCAGCTTCATCCTCTCCCTCACCTTCTTGTTGATCGGTGTGCTGTTCGGCCAAATCGAGGATAGCTTCACCTTCATCACCAGCAGCTTCCGCTGTGGCATCTACGAAGGCTTCTTCTTCTTCCGGAATGTCTGGTAAATCCGGCGCGGCGGTGCGTTTACATCCGACGAAGACTAAGGACAACATCAAGAGCACGACTAGGACTAGCGATACAGGTTTGCGGTTCATTGGAGCACTCCTTTCGTTAGATTTCACTATATATTATACTCTTGAATGTAAATTATAACAAGAGTTTACGTTACAGCCATGTTAAGGAGTTGTGAGGATGTGGGATCAATTAGGATTGTTTGAAGGTCAGGCTGATCACCCCCGATCTGTCAGTGAAGTTACGGCGCACATTCGAACTGTGTTGGAACAAGAGCCAGCATTTCAGAATCTTTATATCCAGGGTGAGGTATCGAATTTCTCGCGTGCCTCCTCTGGTCATCTGTATTTTACTTTGAAAGATGAGAATGCGCAATTAGGCTGTGTGATCTGGCGTAGCACGGCCTACCGGCTGGATTACACGCCGCGTTCTGGCGATCAGGTCGTTGCGCACGGGGCTATCGGCGTCTATGAGCGGGGCGGGCGCTATCAATTCTATGTGGATCGCGTGCAGCCGGCCGGGCGTGGCGCGCTCTACGAGGAGTTCGAACGGCTAAAGCGCCAGTTGGAGACCGAAGGGCTGTTCGATGCGGCGCGCAAGCGTCCGCTGCCCCCGTTCTCGCGACGGATCGGGGTGGTGACCTCGCCGACAACAGCGGCTCTGCGCGATGTGCTCAATGTCCTGCGGCGTCGATATCCGCTGGCTAAGGTGCTACTCGCGCCGACGTTGGTCCAGGGCGAGACGGCGCCGCCCGGCATTGTCGCGGCGCTGGCCGCGCTCAATGCCCGCGACGATGTGGACGTCATCTTAGTGGTGCGCGGCGGCGGCTCGATTGAGGATCTGTGGACGTTCAACGATGAGCGCGTCGCGCGAGCCATCGCCGACTCGCGCATTCCGGTGGTGAGCGGGGTAGGGCACGAAACCGACTTCACGCTGGCCGATTTCGCGGCGGATGTCCGCGCGCCGACGCCCTCGGCGGCGGCGGAGGTCGTCTCGGTGGATTTGGTCGAGGTGCGCGCAGCGATAGCGCATACCATTGACCGCTTGGATCGCGCCTTAGAAGCGCGTCTGGCGAATCGGCAGGATCAAGTGCAGCACCTGACCCGCGCGTTGGAACATCTTTCGCCGCGCTTGCGCCTGGAAAATGCGCGCCAGCGTGTGGATGAGTTGCTGGCGCGGGCCGATAATCAAATGCTTCGTCATTTAGAAGTTGTCCGGCATCGGACGGAGACATTGGAAGCGCGCCTGAAGGCGCTGAGTCCCGCCGCTGTGCTCGCGCGCGGCTATGCTATCGTCCGCGCGGCTGAGGGTCGCCAGATTTTGACCTCGGCGGCGCAGATGCAGCGGCTGAGAGAGTCGAAAGCGCTGGGTGTGATGTTGCAAATGCAGGATGGAGAGATCGAAGCAACAATTGAATAAATCATCCGTGGTGAATATACTGATTCTTAGCACAATATTTTGGGGACTTGCTTAATCCTCTCTCTGCGTTAAAATGACGCTGAGGAGAATCATGATGAAATCCCATAGATGGAGCGGGATTTGGCGGGGGATCGTGGCGTGGGTGCTGATGTTCGCAGTCGTCCCAACTGTACAGGCACAGGAGCCAACGCCAGATTCGACGACAGATCCTGTCATGGAAATAATGTCTCAGATGTCCCCGGCCGAGAGGGTGGGGCAGTTGGTGGTGGTCTCCTTCCCCGGCGTTGCGCCCAGCTTCGATTCGGAGATCGCGACGCTGATTCGCGACTACGGCATCGGCGGCGTGATCCTGCGTCCGGCGAACGGAAATTTTGGCGCGCGCCGGGTGGCCCCCCTCACATTGATCTCCATGACAAATCAGCTTCAGGCGCTGGCCGCGCCATCATCGGGTGAGGCGGGCGATGGCGATGCTCCCTATATCCCGCTCTTCGTCGCGACGACGGCCAGCGCGGAGGGCATGCCGATCACAGGCTTCATCTCCGAGACGACCTCCCTACCGACGCCTATGGCTTTGGGCGCGACGTGGGATCAGACAGTGGCCGAGACGGCGGGCTATGTGATGGGCCGCGAGTTGTCGGCGTTGGGCGTCAATCTCTTCTTAGGCCCGGATTTGGATGTCCTGTTGACGCCGCGTCCGGGCGATCCTTCTGATCTCGGCGCGCGGGTTTTCGGCAGCCATCCCTTTTGGGTGGGGCGACTTGGTCAAGCCTACGTTCGTGGGATGCACGAGGGCAGCGAGCAGCGGATGCTAGTCGTACCGCGTCACTTGCCCGGCCTGGGAAGCGCGGATCGTTCGGTGAGTGAGGAAATCCCGACTATTCAGAAATCCCTCGCCGAGCTGGAGCAAAATGAGTTGGCGCCCTTTTTCGCTGTGATGGCGGAGGCGCCGGGAGTCGGCTCGGCTGCGGATGGCGTTCTGGTGACGCACAACCGCTACCGGGGCTTCGAAGGCAATATTCGGATTTCCACGCAACCTATCAGTTTGGACGCGCAAGCGCTCAAGCTCCTGATGAGCCTGGAACAGGTCGCGGGCTGGCGGGATGCGGGCGGCGTGTTGGTCGCCGATAATTTGGGCGTGCGTTCGATACGGGAATTTTACAACCCGGAAGGCACATCGTTTAACGCCCGCCGTGTCGTTCAGGAGGCATTGATCGCCGGCAATGATCTCCTCATCTTGGATAGATTTTCCGCCGATGGGGAATGGACGACGCACTTTGCGAATATCCGGGACACTCTGGAATTCCTGACTGCCTTGTATGAGAGCGATACGACCTTCCAGAGTATCGTGGATGGAGCGGTGTATCGTGTTTTGCAAATGAAGTTACGGGCATTCCCGGAATTCTCATTGCCGGCGGTGAGCGTCACGCCGGGGGCAGCCGAAGCGATCTTGGCGGAGGAGCGGAGCGTCGGCGCGCAGACGGCGATGAACGCGCTGACGTTGATCTTCCCGCTTTCGGAGGATCTGTTGCCATCACCGCCGCGGGAAGATGAGAGGATTGTAATCTTTACTCAGGAATACGATGCCCAGCCGGTGGCCGGCGGGCCGGCATTACCTCTGTTGCAGCGAGATACATTATCTGGGGCGATGCAGCGTTTCTATGGGCCACAGGGGACGGGCGTTATAGAGCCGGGGACGATTCAATCGTTTACCTTTTCCCAACTGCGCCGGGCGTTGGAGACCGGCCCGCAACCGGTGATGATTGAACCGCCGGAGGAAGTACTGGAACCCATTGAGGGCGAGGCAGGGGAGGGTGCGTCGTCAGCCACGGAGGAAACACCGACAGCAACGGCAACGCCGGCGCCTTTACCGATCGCTAACGTCGTCTTCGATGCGCTCGAGCAGGCGGATTGGATCATCTTTGCACCGATGGGACTATATCCAGATGATCCCAACGCCACGGCGTTAAAGGATTTCTTGCGGGAGCAGGCGGGTCTATTGGATGCTCGATTGGTGGTGTTGGCGTTTGGCTCGCCCTATGAGCTGGATAGCACAGAGATCAGTAAATTGGATCTCTACTACGCGCTTTATTCGCCCGGCGCGGCCTTCGTCGAGGCGGGGGTTCGCGCGCTTTTCCGCGATTTGGTCGCTTCTGGCGCGTCGCCGGTGAGTATCCCGGCTTTGAACTATGATATTATGCAGCAGACCAGGCCAGACCCCGCTCAGATGATTGGGCTGAATCTGGTGGATGTCGCCGGCGAGGTGTTGACGCCCCTCAAACTGAGCAACATTCGGAAGGGCGATGTCGTTAACTTGCGGACGGGGGTGATTGTGGATCGCAATGGCCATCCTGCGCCGGATGGAACGTCCGTGAGGTTTATCCTATCCTATCCGCAAGAGGGAATTGAGCAGGTTGTAGATGCCCAGACGCAGGAGGGCATCGGCGCTACCTCTGTCACTTTGGATCGAGTGGGACAGTTGGACATCACCGTGCAATCGGAGCCGGCGCTCTCGTCGGTGCGGCTCCAACTGACCATTCGCGAGGATCAATCTGTCGTGGTGACTTCTATCACGCTCACGCCCACGCCTTCTGTTGAGGTAGAAGAAGGGGAAGAGGAAGAGGAAGCGGGGGCTATGACGTCCACGGCGCAGCCAGACTTGCCCAAAGTCCAGCGCCTCCCCGAGCCAATTCAATTGCCCCGACCACAGCGATGGCAGCTTTTAGGCTGGGCCATGACGGGCGCATTGGCCGTCATGGTGTTGGGAATTGTTTGGGGGCGCGAGCGTAAGATGCAGGCCGCGACGGCCACGCGCCTGGGGTTGTTAGGCGCTATCGGCAGTCTGACGACCTATGTGTTCTGGGTCATCCTGGGGCGATTTCGAATCCCTGCGTGGTACTATGGGATAGAGCAACGGGAATTTTTGGCCGGCGTCATTACCTTGGGTGTGGGCGGCCTTGTATTGTTGGTTGTGATGTTGGTCGACTCTCTGAGGCGTAGTTCGCGGGGAGCGCCTCCTGGCCGCGCTCGAGCGGCGCTAAGGCGGCGCTAAGGCGCGCTAGGGCGTTAGCAAAATCGCAATCGCCAGCAGGCCCAAGGCGATGAAGATCAAGGGGAGGTTGGAGCGGACGACGCCATCCAACTCGCGTGAGGACAGCACAAAGGGCGTGACATTGAGCGGGCCGGTGGATTGATGCAGCATCTCCTGGAACGTCTCGATGTCCGCGATCCGGTCGGAGGGATGGAGCGCCAACGCAGCTAAGATCGCTTGTTCGACGGCTGGCCGGATGTGGGGGTTAATCTCACGTGGCGGGGCGAGCAATTCTGGCTTAAGAAAGCGCTCGCGGGCTGTCGCCGGCGGTTTCCCCGTTAGAAGATGATAGAGAGTCGCGCCCAGGGCGTAAATATCACTGCGGGTATCCGTGTGGGTGTCATCGCCGCCATATTGCTCTATCGGCGTGTAGGCGGCGGTTCCGCGCCCCTGAACGACCGTAATTGTCCGCGCCTCATCGTGTGTCAGCACTTTGACTAAGCCAAAGTCTACCAGCTTGAGTAAGCCGGAGGGTGTGAGTTTAATGTTGGAGGGTTTAATATCGCGGTGTAAAATGGGTGGGTCTTGATGGTGCAGATAGGATAAAGCGCTACACAACTGATCAGCCCAATCCAACACTTGCGCTTCTTTAAGGAAATCCTCATCCTGTTGAGCTTGCATGAGCAATTCGCGCAAGTCGTGACCTGGCACAAAATCCATCACGAGGTACTCGCGCTCTTTTTGAGTGAAATAATCGGAGACTTTAGGCAAGTTGGGATGATCCAATCGAGCCAGGACGGAGGCCTCCTGCCGGAATTGTTCTTGGATTTGGCGGCGGTTGGACTCTTCCATTGCTGGATCTGGTACAATCTCTTTGATGGCGCAGATGCGACCGGTCAAGATCGTATCTGCGGCGCGATAGACGGCGCCCATCCCCCCTTGACCAATCGGCCCGACGATCTTATACCTGTTTTTGAGTAAGACCTGAGAAGTCAGCAACTTTACCATAGTAAGCTTGATCATAACCCGGTTGAAATGCATGTCAAGGTTTCATCGTGGGTTGTGGCTGGCGTCCCCGCCAAGCTACCACGGGCACGGCGAGGACGTCGGCCCGAACAATGGGGCTATTTTCCGATCTAAAGTAGGAGTAAAGTAGGAGTAATGAGGAGACGTAATGGAATCAGAAGAAAATCGTCCATTTTTGATCATCTATAAAGGTGCGTTGGCGGGTACGCGATGGCCGCTGGAGAATGATACTACGACGATTGGTCGTGGCTCGGATTGCGACCTTGTGATGTTAGAGCGACAAATTTCGCGCTATCACGCGCGCATCGAGCACGACGAGCGCGGCTATCTCTTGCGAGACCTGGGGAGCAAAAATGGCACCTTCGTGAATGATAAGCCGGTGCGAAAACAACCTTACCGTCTCCGCGATGGCGATGAGATCAATTTGGCGATGACGGTACAAATGGGATTTGTCGCCGGAGATGCGACGTTGCCGTTGGAATCGGAAGAGTCTATCTCCTTAGATGCTTCGGATGCCTTGTCAGGCGCATCAGAGGCCTCATCTAAATTGCAGGTGCATCTCACAACGCGCCGTGTTTGCCTGGGGCGCGAGGAGTTGGATCCACCGCTTTCCCCGGCTCAATTTGCTCTTCTGGACTTGTTGGTTTCTTCAGACGAGCGCGTTGTCACGCGGCAGGAGATTATCCAAGTGGTCTGGCCCGATGCGGTTGGTGGTGTGACGGATCAAGCTGTCGATGCGTTAGTTTATCGTCTCCGGGAACGGTTGGCAGAGTTAAATCCAGACCATGAATATGTTGTGACTGTGCGGGGACATGGATTGCGGTTTGAGCAAGACGAGTAGTTCGCGTATGGATTTATATTCCCAGGTAATATTTCGCGTAGTCACAGAACCTGAGATGAAAAACGGCTCTTTTTGTCTTTTCTGATAAGGTAAAAATAGACTATGCGAAGTAAACGGTCTGCGCGAGCGCATAATCCGCGGGCGCACAATCTGGGGCTTTTATTGGCAGTAGTCTTAGGGGTCATGGCTTCTTGGCCCTTCCTCGTCAATCCAGGGTTGCCTGGCGCAACAGATGCCGAACTTCATGTCTTTCGGATTGCTGAGTTGGGTTTCAGTCTCCAGGCGGGCAACCTCTATCCCCGCTGGGCGCCTGATTTTTACTACGGACACGGCTACCCCATCTTCAATTATTACGCACCGCTGATCTATCATCTGGGCAATTGGCTGACGTTGCTCCAACCACAACACGCGGCTACTGGCGCGAAGTTGCTCTTTATCCTCTCCCAGATATTAGGCGCGGTGGGAGCTTACCTCTTGGGGGAAAAATTCGGGCGACAGGGTGGGGGACTCTTGGCCGCAGCGGCTTTCACCTTCAGCCCTTATATTTTTCTGATCAATCCTCATATCCGGGGCAATTTGGCCGAGGTGTTCGCCGTGTCGTTGATCCCGGGGGCCTTATGGAGTTGGGAGTGTCTCTGGCAGGATGGTGACAAAAAGAGCTTCATCCTCGCCATCCTCAGTGCTGGAGGGGTATTGCTGAGCCACAATCTGAGCGGCCTCACCACGATGATCCTCCTGGCGACGCTCTCCTTATGGCACTGGATAGGACTTAGAGCGCGCGCAGGCTTCTGGCGGGCGCTGTTGGCCGGCGTCCTCGTCGTTGGATTGACTGCTTACTTCTGGTTGCCCTTTTTGATAGAGCGGACATACATCAAGTTGGACGTGGCCGGGGAAGGACACTACGATTTTCGTAATCACTTTGTGATGCTCCGCGAACTCTTCGCCCCACTACCTGAATTAGATTGGGGCGCGATGGTTCCCTATATCCCGATGACGTTTGGCCTTATACAGGCCATGCTTTTCATTCTAGGCGCGCTTCTGGCCCTCAAGCAACGGATTTTTCGCTCCATTGGATTTTATGTGGCGAGTGGAGCAACAGCCCTCTTTCTAATCACCCCATTGAGTAGGCCCGTGTGGGAGCTTGTGCCGGGTATGGCCTACTATCAATTCCCATGGCGATTTTTAGGGCCGTTAGCGGCGCTGATCGCGCCGCCTATTGCAATCCTGGGTCGTCGTGCTTCCCAGAACAAACGTTCAATGGCGCTACTGATACTATTTTTGGGAGGCGTTGTGTTTACTGGTCTGCCAGGCCTTGCGCTGCCGCCTTGGGAGAACGCTTTTGGCGTCATCACACCACGATCCATTATCGAGGAGGAGCTAGAAGGACTTTGGCGGGGTACAACCTCCACCAACGATTTTGTGCCCTCCACAGTAGATATGATCCCCGGCCCTCACGAGAGCGTCTTAGCCTCATATCCCCCGCCTGTGGATCGCGTCAATCGCTACACACTGCCGGAGCAAGCTCATGTCGAGGTGCTGCCCTCCGCGCCATGGCATAATCACTTCACTATCGTCACACCGGAGAAATTTCTGCTACGTCTCTATCTTTTTTATTTCCCCGGTTGGCGCGCCTACATCGATGGTCAACCGGTGCCAATTGATATCGCGCATCCAGAAGGCTTCATTGCTGTTGAAGTGCCTGCTGGAGAACACGAAGTCTGGGTTCAATTTGAGGATACATGGCCGCGTAAGCTAGGGTGGGGCATTACCGGACTCAGTCTAATTGGGGGAATGCTCTATCTTATCGGCACTCATGCAAACGATGAAAGAACAGACGCCGACGCCGAAGAAAGCAAGGGAGAGAAAACCCTGACGTCATCCTCGCCGCTGCTGGCCTGGATGGGAGGCATCATTGTGATAATGCTTCTGCTAAAATTGGGGGATAGCGCCTTCGGATGGTTCCACTATCACTCCCCGCCAGGAGAGGCGCGTGTGGCTCAATATCATCAGCAAGCTGATATTGGCGGCAAGATCAGCTTGCTCGGCTTTGATTTATCTGCAAAGCATGTGCGGTCTGGCGGCGCTTTAGATGTGACGCTTTACTGGCATGCGCAGCATCCCCTGACGGAGACGTATCAATCCTTTGTGCATTTTGTGGGGCCAGATGGCGAAGTATGGGCGCAATCGGATCATCTAAATCCGGCGGGGTTCCCGACAAATCGCTGGCCAACCGATCGCTACGTGTGGGACGACCATCGGTTGGCCTTACCTCAGGAGTTGCCAAGTGGGGAGTATACAGTATCCGTGGGGATTTACCTACTCCAAACTAATACGCGCCTGCCGATTCTTTGGGCAGAATCGGGGCATGCATCAGATCACATTGTGCTGAAGGAATCGATTAAGGTGCGATAAACGCCGTTAGGAATAGGAAGCGGTCTACTTCCCGTGCTGCAAAGTGCGATTATAGATTTCCTCTCGTCGCTGATCGCCATGGCGCGCACGAGCCTTTTGCTTTTTATTCTTACGACGAGCTTTCGATTGGGCTTGCTGGAAGGCCACTTCCATCGGAGAAAGGAATTCCTCTGCCTCATCCTCCATCGAGATATCCTCTTCGATGTTAAGCGAGAGATCGATTTGGCGCTTACGATTATCCACCTTGAGAACTTTGACCTCGATGGTTTCTCCTTGTCGCACGATATCGGTAGGCTCTCGGACATAATCGCCCATCTCTTTGACGTGAAGTAGGCCAGGGCGAGCGGCGCCGATGTCCACAAATGCACCGTAACGCTCCATTCGGACCACTTTACCTTCGCGCACTTGACCGGGAGCTAACTCATCCCAAGTCACGTCCGGCGGCTCGACCATCGTAAGCGCGATGCGACCCTGCTCCGGTTTCACATCTAACACCCAGACATTGATCTCGTTGCCCTCTTCCACCACGTCGGTGACCTTCTTGACGCGATCATCGGAGAGTTGGGAAATGTGAACTAAACCATCACATTCGACTCCCACATCCACGAAAGCTCCGTATAGCTCGGTGTGGGTGACCTTGCCCTTAAGTTGCATCTTGGGTTCGATCTCTGTGATGGAGGCCGGCTGATTTTGGGTTTCTTCTGGCATAAAACTATTCTCCTTCTGCTTATTCTTGATTTTAACTGCTAAAAACTTAATAACTGAGATATTATAATGTACTTAGGTGGGTTGTCAAACATTTAACCCCCTCAGTCTTTAGTAGCGCTCCTGAGCCCCTCGTTGCTTGAACTCTTTCAGCTCCCGCCGCACCCGCCGATCCGCATCCCGCTCGGCGATGGCCGCGCGCTTATCGTATTTGCGTTTACCTCGCGCGACGCCGATTTCTACCTTGGCGTAATCATTCACAATGTACATCTTCAAAGGGACGATGGTATAGCCCTTCTGATTGATATCGCGCTCAAGGCGGTCGATCTCCCGCCGGTGCATCAGGAGCTTGCGCGGGCGTTTGGGATCGTGCGTCCAGATGCCGGCTTGTTGATAGGGCGCAATGTGTACATCCATCAGCCACATCTCGCCGTTGCGAACAACAACGTAGCCCTCTTTGAGGCTGACGCGGTGATCGCGCACGGACTTGATCTCTGTCCCCTTGAGCGCGATCCCCGCCTCATAGCGTTCCTCAATGAAGTATTCGTGGCGTGCTTTTCTATTGGTTGATACAATTTCGATCTTCGATTCTGGCATAAGTCTTAGTTCTGCTCCCGCAAGTATTCAATCGCTCGCTCTAATTGGGGGTCCTCGTCTTCCTCTGCTTCCGCCGGGAATTCTACCTCGATATCGGGTGTGAGGCCGTTGTTGTGAATTTTTTGCTCGTTTGGGGTGAACCATAGAGAGGTGGTGACCCGAAATTGCGAGCCGTCGCCCAAATCATAAGGGCGCTGAACAGAGCCTTTGCCCACGGTTTGTTCTCCAATCAAAACAGCGCGACCGCGATCTTGCAACGCGCCGGCCACGATTTCCGAGGCGCTGGCGCTGTATTGATCGATCAGGACGACCATCGAAATATCCTCACCGCGATCTCCGTCGTAGGAATAGAAACGCTCCTCGCTGCCATCGCTCTCTCGTTTAATAGCCACCAGACCTTCATCCAGGAAAAGATCAGACATCTGGATTGATTCGGCCAACCAGCCGCCGGGATTCCCGCGCAGATCGAAGACCAAACCCTGCGGATTCTCGCGCTGTAGCTCCTTGAGCGCTTGCTCTACCTGTCGCGTCGCGCCATCCCCGAACTCCAACAGATGAATGTAAGCAATGTCATCTTCCAGTATCTCAGTTTCGAGCATCGGAACCTCGATGCGCGCGCGCGTCACCGTGATGTAGATAGGATCGGGTTCGCCTTCTCTCGCGATCTTCAGTTCCGCATCGCTGCCGGCCGGCCCACGCACGTAGCTGATCGCTTCATAGAGACCCAATCCCACAATAGACTCATCGCCCACAGCCAGGATAAGATCGCCGGGTTTCACGCCTGCCTTCTCGGCGGGCTGGCCGGGCAAGAGACTGGAGACCTCCAGATAGCCATCCTCGGTCATCGTAACCATCGCCCCGATGCCCTCGAACTCCCCGCTGGCATCCTCGTTGAGGATAGTGGCGATCTTCGGCTCGATGAAGGAGGTGTAGGGATCATCTAACGTCAACAACATCCCGCGAATCGCGCCGTAGGCTAAGGTTTTGCCATCTGGAATTTCACCATAGTATTGTTCGCGCAAAATATCTATAACATCGTGCAGAATCTCGTAATCGAATTCCGCAGGCGCTTCCGTGGTTTCTTCGGTCTCTTCTGTCGTCGTTTCTCCATCTTCGCTTTCTGTCGGCGTGGGGCGGGGGGCCTCAATCGTCGAAACGCGCCCACTACTTCCCATAGAGGGGCGATTGACTAAATACCCCACGAAGAATCCACCTGCGAACGTCCCGGCAAGTAATGTTGTGGCAACAAAAAGCGCCACAATGACCATCATCGTCCTTTTCATACGTTATTTTCTCCTCGGCAGTGCGGTAAATTTAAAACAGATAGTTATCATACTAACCATAGCTATGTATTCTAACACAGTGTTAGCGAGATTCAAGACCTCGGGCTTGTTTTTTGGGGAGATAATCGGCCCCCCAGGGACTTATGGGGACGAATTTTAACTTCCGACTATATATATTATGTTAAGATAGGCCTGAAATCGCGTCATAAGGGTTGAATTGGATATAACGACCCTTCCGTAAAGCCGCGCTCGCGATAGTAGCGCCGCGTGCCAACAGCGGCGATCACGGCCAGTTCGTCGAATCCCGCGTCGCGCGCCATCTCAGCGGCGATCTCCAGCAGTTCTGTACCTAAGCCGCGATGCTGACCGCCGCGTCCGCGCGCGCCCAGCGCCTGCGCCGGGCCGTAGACGTGCACCTCGCGGATCATCGCCGCTGTGCGAATCTCCGGGATCGCCAGTTCGTCGCGCGGGCTGTGCGACAACGAGAGCCGCAGAAAGCCGGCCAAATATCCGCCCGGCGTGAGATATTGGAGAAAATGCTCCTGCGTAGCGTCGGTCGTGTATGAGACCATGTCCAAGGTCACGTCCTCAAAATCCGCCTGGACCTTGCCGCGCACCTCGCGACATCGAATGCACTGACAGCGCAAGCCCTCTTTGGCCATCCGTTGCTGGATGATTTGGCGCAGATTGCTCTTGGTCGTTCCTGCGATAATATATTGCGCCGGAATATCGCGCATCAATCTATTTACGCGGCAGTAGGGTAGAATCAACAATTTGCATTGCTTCAGCAACTCGATCAGGTCTTCTTCGGTATACGGATTGTATTTGCCCTGTTGCCAGAGCTTGTACAATCCGGTGTGTTCCAATAGCGCCGTCGGGTAGATTTTCATTTCATCAGGCCGGATGGCGGGGTCATCCCATAGCCGTTTAAAGTCCTCTAAGTCGGAGTCTAACGTCGCGCCGTAGAGATTGGGCATCCAGTGCAGGACGATCTTGAAGCCCGCCAGGCGCAGTAGACGCATCGCGCGTTTGGTATCCGCGACGGTATGGCCGCGACGATTCAGCTTCAGGACGCGATCATCCAATGATTGCACACCGATCTGCACCTTGGTCACGCCCTGGCGACGCAGGCGCATGACCTCCTCCGGCGTGATCCAATCCGGGCGTGTCTCGATGACCAGGCCCACGTTACGATGCGGCGCCATCTCATTATAGCGCAGCGCCGCCTCCAGGGTCTCCGACGCCGTCTCGTTCATCGCGTCGAAACAGCGGCGGAGGAACCACGCCTGATAGCTCTCCGGGTAATACGACCACGTCCCGCCCAGAATGAGCAACTCGATTTTATCGGTGGCATGGCCCAACGCCTCCAACGCCTGGATGCGGACGTGCGTTTGCTCATAGGGATCGTAGTTGTTCTGGATGGCGCGCAGCACGCCCGGCTCGCCATCCAGGTAACTCTTGGGCGCCTGGGCCTGCTCCGGGCAGAAGATGCACTCGCCGGGACATTCGTACGGCTCGGTCAGCACGGCAACCGGCGCCACGCCGGAGATCGTCCGCACGGGGCGCCCGCGCAATCGCCGCTTGAGCGCCGGATCGCGCGCGAAGGCCCCCTCCTCCACGAATCGCGCGTAGGCATCGAGGAGCTGCGACTTGGCGTACAAGCCGCCTTCCGGGCGCGGGTATCGCCGCAGAATCGACATCAGCCTATCCTTCACTTGATCCGGGGGCAGCGCCTGGATGGCGCGTAATGCACCCAGAACGGTCTCGCGCTCTTCTGGCGTATCTAAATCTAAGGTCTCTGGTATGCCGTTCTTTGTCATAGCCCTCATTATAACACATCATAACACATCAGCCTTTTTCGTTCGTAGTAAGCCTCGAAGCGCTAGCGGAGTGGCGTTTTTCCATTAGCATTCCATTTCGTAGGCAAGCTTGTCAATCGGCTTGGGGCCGATTATACTTGTGGGTGTTATGGGAGAAATGAAAGAATCTGTAGTGAAGCAATTGCGCGAGTTGAATCGCGCGTTTTACGACGAGTTCGCCGGGTCGTTTGCCGATTCGCGGGCGGCGACGGAGCCGGGAGTCGAGCGCATTCTGGCGCGCGTTGAAGCCGAGGATCGCTTCTTGGATCTGGGCTGCGGCAACGGGCGCGTGGCGCTTCAATTGCCGAGGGGCTGCCGTTATGTGGGCGTGGATTTTTCGGCGGAGATTTTGGCGCTGGCGAAGGCTCGCGTGATGGCCTCGCAGGCCGAAGCCCCTACGCTACAAGCATCGCACTTTATCGCGGCGGACTTGGTTGCCGATCCGTGGCCGGAATTGGTCGCGGAGATTTTTCCCCGCTACGATTGGATTTTGCTCCGTGCGGTATTACATCACGTCCCCGGCTTTGAACACCGCTGCGAGATCGTAACGCAGGCCGCCTCTCTGCTGGCGCCGGAGGGATGCCTGGCGCTGGCAAACTGGCAATTCACCGCCATCCCGCGCCTGCGAAAGCGTTTCCTGCCGTGGGAGACCATCGGGTTGCGCCCGGAGGAGGATGTCGAGCCGGGAGATTATCTGTTGGATTGGAAGCGCGATGGTTATGGCTTGCGCTATGTCCATCTGATAGATGAGGAGGAGACCCGCCGCCTGGCCGAGGCTGCGGGCCTCCGCATCGAAGAAATGTTCCGCGCGGACGGCCACAGCAATGATCTGACACTCTACGCCATCACGGCCCCACGCGATAAATCGTAGCCTCAGCGGTTTTGTAGACGATCTCCAGCCAGCCCCGCTTGACCATCGGCGCGAATTTGGTCTCACCCTCCGGCAGCATATAGGCTCGTTCATAGGGCGTCATAATGACGTACTCGACCTCGTAGCGCTCCAGAATCTGTCGCGCGACCTTCGGATCGGGCGTGTTGTAGAAGCTGCGGATGTCCATCTGCCGCTGCTCCACGACGCCGCCCGGCATCGCCATCCGCTGCTGAACCTGGTGCCAGCGCCACGCTGTCACCGCCGGTAAGCCGGTATAAACGCTGACCCGATTGCCCCAGAGATACTCGCGCTCTGCCTGCCCCTCGATGATCGTGGGGGAGCCGCTCACGTTCTCCTGAAGCCAGCGGATCACGCCCGCGTCCACACGCAATGGAATCTCACTGCCTTGTTCATATTGTACCGCGTAGGACATATAAGCCGCTCCATCCAACGTGTGCGGCGCTTCTGGACGCCAGCGATCGCGCACGCGCGCCGGCAGCGCCAGGGCTGTATAAAGCGCCGTCGCGAAGAGGAGCAGCGTTAGGCCGACGATGATGGCGTCCCCCACCCACGTATCGCGATAGAGGCGCTTCAGTGGGTTCTCCCCGGTCATCGCTTCAGGCGCCGACATCACCAGATGCAGCAATCGCTCGACAGCGACGGCAGCGCTGAGCGCCAGCAACATCCACACCTGAAGATAGAACTTGAAGACCGTATTCATCCGCCCGATGTCGCCGCGCAGTACTAACAGCTCCACCATCAAGCTGAGCGCCATCGCGGAGCCGGTCATAAACCACAGTAATCGAGCGCGCGGGGCCGTATCCGGCGCGATGACCAATATTCCGGCGATGACGCCCAGCGGCACGGCGATCCACGCAACCTGCACTTCTAAGATCAGCAAAATGCTCATCAATAGCAGTGCCGCTACGATGACGACCGACCACCAGGCAACGGTGTTAGATCTCTCCAAGAAGCTCTCTTCCGCGAGATCAATCCCTTCCCCGAACCAGCCCCGAATAGCGCCCCACCCTTCCGCCAGCGCCAACAACGTGATGGGGAAGAGGAAGTGCCCGTGCATAATCAGGTATTTCCCCACGGGCGTGCGCCCCCCTTCCCAGCGCTCGAAGGCGCTATAAGCGACGGCGTAATTCGCGGTGAAGGGACGAAACAACAGCTCGGCCAGGGCGACGATCAGAAAAGGCGTGGCTAATTTGAGCGCAGCGCAAAGCCACTGGGGCATAGGCGGCATAGGCGGCATAGGCGGCATAGGCGGCATAGGCGGCGCAGATTTAGTTTCCTCTATGGTTTCTGTCTGATCTGCTTCATCGGCAGATTCAGCAGCTTTGCTTACTGATCTGGCGGACTCTAATGAAAAAAAGACGTTTAAGAGCAGGGCGACGCTCATCACGCCGATGTAGGTGGGATAATCCCAGGTGTTGGTCGCGCGAAGCGCGCCGGCGATCAACGCCGCGAAGAAGAAAGAGCCAAGAGGCCGCGGTAGAAGCTCACTCAGATAGGCGCGCCAGCCCTGAGGCGTAACGCGCAGCCTGTGTTGAATCCCCACGGCCCACTGGATTGCGATAGCTAAAGCCAACTGCGTCAGCGGATAGGCCATCACGTGCGCGTGAAGGTCGCCATAGAGGAATGAGAAGATCGGGAACTCGTTGATCGCGCCGATGTCGCTGCCTGTGGCCGTCAGGATGCGGGTGGCGTTCCAGTACCACCACTCGGTGCGGAACATCAGTCGCTCCCCCTCGAAGAGGACTTTCCAGACGCCAACCAGAGCCGAGACCCAGGTGGAATAGCCGGGAATTAGACTATCGAATTGTACATCGCCGATCTTTGCAAATCCGGCCTGGAGCAACCGTATCTCGCCTAAGTTGCCCAGGAGCAGCACGAGCAACACTCCCAGCAGGCCGGCCCGATGGCCGCGGCGTTCGCCGTCCCCGGCCAGATTGGAGGCCAAAGTGTAGGCCCCCACCCCCGTCATCGCGAAGAGCATCGGGATCGCCAGGTTGTAGCCGATGCTGGGTACGATGCCCAGCGCCTTGATCAGCGCGCCGACCAGCACGAAGCCGAAGTAGTAGTAGTTCATCACCCCGCCGGCGAACCACGGATCGTAGGGCGGAAACCAGGTGGATTTGATCACGGCGTTGAGATAGGCTAAGTCCATCGGTTTCTCGCCGCCGACCACGGGATGCCACAGATCGGGGTTGAGATAGCGCATGCCGACCCAGACTAAGAAGAGCGTTAAGAAGATCCCCTCGATGCGCAGAAGAGCGCGCCAGTGTGTTAGAACAAACGTTCGGAATTCAGGGAACTTATTTCGCACCACCGCTGCCGCGATGCCGATTTCAACGAAGAACACGGCCCACAGCAGCACGCGCATGTGCGGCACGAGATACACGCCGGCCAGCAGCCACGCCGGGTAAGCCCACAGCAATAGACCGGCGGCTTTACCCAAGCCGTAGCCGCGATAGCGGAGCGCGGGGAAGATATGATAAAGCGCCACAAACCCCATCCATCCCAGCAGGGTCACCATCATCCACCAGAGCAGCACCGCTAACGGCTGGAATCGATTGTGCCAGGCGTCGCGATTAAAGAGCTGCGACCATGTTCCGCCGGATTCCTGCGCCTCTCGCATCTCCGGCGACATAATCAACTTCGCGCTCTCTTCGCCAGCGCTTCCCCGCGTGGCATCGCGCGGCGTCATCCATTGAACATCGTTCAGCAGCGAGGCGGGGAGCGCGAACTCCGCATTCGCGCGAGAATACGCGGGTGTCTTGGCAAAGATCAATACCCGGGGGTGATCGTAGACGCTGAAGGCTTCCTCGGCCGGCGGCAAGGGAACCGAGCAAGGAAGGGCGTTCGTATAAGTCGCCGGGGGGATTTCAAAGGGCGATTCTTGATCTGGGAATTGACACGGCCCCAGCGCCGGATAGGAGACGAACTTCGCCAGTAATTTGAAGCCCAAACTGCCATCGAAGAGCGCGTCGTAGTAGGCCGTGGTCAACGGATAGCGCATCGGAAGGCGCGGGATCGAGCCGTAGAGGCGGTTGCTGGAGAGCGCGATGTAATCCACCTCGTCGAGCGCGTTGAGCAGTTGCTCGCGCTTCTCGATGGTGTCATTATCATAGAGCGTCATCAAGCCGCCGTGCATCGCTGTGACGCCCTGGTACCAATTGCCAAAGGGATCGCGGCCATCGATGCGCAAGGGCAGCGGATCATCCCAATGCTCATTGGCGATCACTGAGGTTTCCAGTTTAATCGCCGGACCCGATAGCAAGTCGATAAAGAGGTATAGATCTTCGTCCGCCGTCCACTCTCGCATTGATGCGGGTAAAAGCGCCGTCACGGACGTGTTGCCCAGAGCCGGCACATCGGCGGTAGCGATGGCCTCGGCCAGGATCGTCTGTTGATGCGGATCCTCCGCCAATATAATGCGGATCTCCCGCTCGCCTGCGACCCCCACCCCGCTCACTTTGTTCAACATGATGTGCTCCGGTTGCGCCTCGGGATGCGACCAGGGGATTGAGAGTCGGACCGATGCGCTGGCCTTATTGAGCGTCAACTCTCGAATAGGGACCTGGATTTTCACGCCTTGAATGGTTTTCAGGGTGATGGCGGTGGGAAGATTATCAAACATCCACTCCGAGGCCTCGATGCGCGTGACGGGACGGGCATAGATCTGCAAGAATGCCACCGCCCACAGCGCGGCGCCGAGCAACACGCCGCCGCGGAGCACGCGGCTCCCGATCCGCCAGATTTTGTCGATACGGGGGCGCGTCCAGGTTTTGCGCGTCAACTGAACCAACAGCCACGCGGCGAAAAGCACGAAGACGGGATAAATCGGCAGCAGATAGCGCATCGATTTGACCCACTGCGTGCCCTGGTAGAGGAAGAAGAGCGTTCCCCAGCTCCACGGCAGCAGATGGCGCCACTGTTGCTGGCGCAGTGTGCGCCAGCCCATCACGGCCCAGGCGATCCAGGCCGTCAGACCCAGCGGCAGCCCCAAACCCCAGACGATCATATTGCGGGCCGGGAAGATGATCCGGGCGCGATTGGCCCATTGATGGCCGGGCGGCGCATCGGCCTGGCCGGTGACCAGGCGCTGTATAGAGCGCATATTGTCTAACCAGTGGGGATTAAGTCGCAGGCTGATGAAGCCTGGCCCGGCGAAGGCATAGGGTTGCGCGATGCGGAACGCCAGCGCGGCGCCGATCCCGGAGAGCACGAGCGCGACGACGCGCGGGGCTGTGAGATCGAGAGCGTAATATGCACGGCCCGTCGTCTCATCCTGGCGGCGGAAGATCAACCCGGCCAGGCCCACCATCCCGGCCACGGGCCACACGCTGATCTTGCAGGCGACGGCTAATCCTGTCGTCACGCCGGCGAGCATAAGAGACCACATCTGATCCGAATGGATAGCGTACATGGCTAACGTGAGCGTCCAGATGACGAAGACGGCAGCGAAGCTATCGACGACGAAAAAATGCGCGTGTTGAATCGGTAGCACAGCGCAGGCATAGAGCGCGCCGGATAGCAGGGCCACGCGATCCCCATAGAGCATACGCGCCAAGAGGATCAAGGCGAGCAACGTCATCAAATCGGCTACAGAGGAAAGCGCCCTCCCCACCAGGTGGATGCCGCTATAGCCCGTAAAGCGTCCCGGCGAGCACATCTCCGGCGAGGCTAAAAACGCTCGAACCAGACGCCCGCCCAAGCCGGCGGGATCGGCGCAGGCTGAATCCAACGCCTCCCCCACGGCGCGTGTCACGAAGAGCGGCAGCGTGCCGTAGACATAGCCTGCGAACGATTCGTGGTTAGCAGGATTCAGCGGCGAACTTGAGGTATCCCAATACTGACTGAGGCTCTCCGGGAAGCGAATCGCGCCGGCCACCATCGTGAGATAACGCTCATCGGGATGCAAGTGCGTGCCAACATCCCAATCGAGCTGATAGAAGCGAAAGGCGCCCGCGACCAGGAAAATCAATAGGAGAAACGTATAAAAAATGCGCGGGGATAAGCTAATTGTTTCGCGTGTTGTTTTATTTGTATCTATTATATTCATACGATTGATTGTAACGCAAAGGTAAGGAATGACAACCTCTGGCTCTGGTCAAAATAAGGCCCGTACTGCGGCAGTTTATTTCGCATAGTCTATTTTTACCTTAATCAGAAAAGCAAAGAAGTAGCCTTTTTCCATAAATCGCTTTATGACTACGCGAAATCAACGCCGGAATTATTTAAGAATGCCCTCACCTCCGAGGCTGTGGGCATCGAGGACTACGCGCCGCTGCGCGTCACAGACAACGCTGCCACCGCACATCCCCGCCGCACGGCCTCCGACAGTGTATGACCGGCGCTCAGCCCGGCGGCCAATCCGCCGTTGAAAGCATCGCCCGCCGCAACCGTATCCACCGCCGCAACCTTAAACGCCGGCGCGAAGCCCTGGCTAGCGGCGCTCCGGTAGAGCGCGCCGGCTGCGCCCAGCTTGACGATGACTGTGTGCGCGCCCTTCGCCAGCAGAGCCTCGGCGGCGCGGGCGGCATCCTCCCGGCCGTTGATCGTGATTCCGGTGAGGTGCGCGGCCTCGACCTGGTTGGGTGTGAGGATATCGACCAGGGAGTAGAGTTCATCCGGCAGCGCCTGCGCCGGTGCGGGGTCCAAGATGATCGTGACGCGCCGCTCGTGTGCAGCGCGGGCCGCCGCGAGGTTAACGGCCATCGGCGCCTCAAGTTGCAAGAGCAGGACATCGCCCCCGGCGAGATGATCGTCAAGTCGCGCGACGTCGGTACCGTCCAGTCCGCCGTTCGCGCCGGGGATGACGATGATGCTGTTTTCACCGGCGTCGTCCACCGCGATGATGGCGACGCCGGTCGAGGTTGTCTTGTCCGTCTGGATGAGCCGCGTATCCACGCCGGCGGCGCGCAAGCTGGCGCGCAGGGCATCACCATACGCATCCGCGCCGACGCGCCCGACCATCCGAGTGGGCGCGCCAAGTCGCGCCGCAGCCACGGCCTGATTCGCACCCTTGCCGCCCGGCGCCGTCGAGAACGCCGATCCAGTCACGGTCTCCCCCGGCGCGGGCAGGCGCGGCGCGCGAGCGACTAAATCCATATTGAGGCTACCTAAAACGATCACACTCATTTTCCACACTCCATCGATTGAAGGACAAGAAAAGCACCTCCTGCAAAAACCAGAAGGTGCTCTAAAATGCGTTTCGATCTACACCTTACACCGCAAGGTTACACCGAGGGTTCTGTGTCCGACGTCGTCTCGACATTCACGACAGCTTCATCATCCGCCGATTCATCTGCCGGTTCGGATACTTCTTCGGAGAGAGCCGCGTCCGTATCCTCTATATCCTCTATTACTGGCGAAGCGGCGGGACTCGCATCCTGGGCCTCTTCTAAATCCTCCGGGCGCGTCGATTCCATATCACCGCCCAACGGGCTGATCCCCAGATTGGCGCGCTCAAGAATCTCATCCAAGATTTGCGCGCCGGTGCGGCCCGTGTTCTGGCTCACTGCGACGCTCAAATCCCGCCGGAACGAGCGCGTGAGATCGTCGCCGGTCGCATAAGAAATCAAGGCCATCGCTTGCACGGCATTGGCAATCGCATAGCGCGGCTCGATGCGCTCCAAATCCTCAAAGAAGAAGGCGCAGCTTGCAAACATTCGCTGGCGATGCACTTGGGAGCGCAAGAGACTCAATATCCGCCGCTGCGCTATGGTCGAGAGATGCCCTAAGTGATGCTCGGTCAAGAAGGTCGCATCATCCATTTCGCCCAACAGCACGCTGATGTACTCATCTCGCACGCGCCACGGCGCGATATCGCGCCGGCGGAAGACATCGGCGTAGATACCGTCGATCTCCCGCGAGAGGTTATCCAGAGCGCGTCGCAGCGCCCCTTTCCAGTGACCGCAACCCTCTGTACAAGGGCAACCGGTCGCCCAGCGCCCTAAATTGTGGCTACAACTCCACGCCGTGTTCTCGATGATCTCGATCTCACCCACGGGCGGCTGCTGGCGAAGGTAGCGACTCAAGGTCGTCACCTCGTAGGCGTCATGGAACGTCGGCGTGGTCAAGCGTCGAAGCACCTCCACACCCTGCCGGTGATGATGACCAAAGGTCTCGCCATCCGTCGCGATGAGCGTCAATGATCCAGGCGAGCGCCCACGTAGAACATCGTTCATCCAGGTGCGAGCATCATCCGCCGCGGGCATATTAAACGAGAGGTAATTTGAGAGCCCGGCATCGCGCACAAAGACTGTGAGGAAGCGGCCAGTGGAAAGACGAACTTTGTACGGCCCCGCGCCATAGGAAAGATTCCCCCGCACCTGTTCCTGAGAGAGGATAACGAACCAGATACCCGTTTCGGCAACCGCCTCCAAGGTCTGATAATCGACGGCCATCTCCGGAAGCCAGATGCCATCGGGCCGCGCGCCGAAACGATGTTTGTAGCTGGCGACGCCCCAGCGCACCTGACAGCGCTTATCACGCCCCCGGGCCAGGGGCAAAATCGTGTGATGGACGGATTGGGCGATCCCATTGCTGACGCCGTAGCCGCTCTGATAGGCCTGCACCGCCGCGACGATCTTCTCATAGGTCGAATGGCCCTCAAGATCCATCCAGCGCGCCAGGGTGCCGCCCAAGTTAAAGCTAATGCGCTGAAAGTTGCCAACGCTGGCGTTGGGATCGTAACATTCGCGGGTGATGCGAGCATTCCAATTGGGGAACGGCGCCGCCGTGGGTTCATAGCGGTATGCGCCGGTGAAGGGGTTTTCACGTGGCGGTTGGTAAAAATGACCGTGGATACACAGTAGAGGCTTATCAGCTCTCATAAAATCCTTTACTCTCTTATTCTAAATGTCGCACTCAACACCCTCGGAGATAGTGTCTCCGAGGGTGAAAGCACGGTTCTGACTCAATAGGTCGCGTTATGATCTCTTCTGCTGATGCAAGACCAGGGCGCGCTGATACAGATCGACGTAGGCCTGCGCGGAGGCGTTCCAAGAGAAGTCCATCTCCATCGCGCGCCGCTGAATGCGCTGCCAACGCTCGCGATCGGCGTAGGCAGCGCTGGCACGCTGTATGGCATCCAATAGCGAGCGCACATCGTAACCCTCAAACACAAACCCCACGCCGCGATCTTTCTGCGCGTCGGCATCGACCACGATATCGGCCAGACCGCCGGTCGCACGCACGATGGGCGCCGCGCCGTAGCGCATCGCCGTCATCACGCTCACACTGCTGGGCTCCGACCGGCTCGGCATCACGAAGGCATCCACCCCGCCGTAGATGTGACGGGCAGTGCGCTCGTCGAATTTGATCAACACGCGGACATTATCCGGGAAGCGGGCCTGGAGCGCCTGGAATTTCTCCTCGTAGACCGGCTCGCCCGTCCCCAGCAGCACAAACTCCAGATCATGCTCATCTAAGAGCGTCTCCAGCGCCGCCAACAGCAGATCCAAGCCCTTGATGTTGTCCAAGCGGCTCACCATACCGAGCAGCGGCACATCCGCGCGCCCGTTTAGCCGCAGATCGCGCTGCAACGCGGCCTTGTTGACCAGGCGCATCTTCAAGGAATCGACATCAAAGGTCTGTGGGAGCGCCCCATCGGTATCGGGATTCCACCGTTCGACATCGATGCCGCTGAGAATCCCAAAGAAACGATCCTCACGCTGTTGGAGCAAGCTCGCCAGCCCCATCCCCGAATCTTCCTGGAGGATTTCGCGCGCGTAGGCGGAGCTGACCGTGCTAATGAGATCGGCGTGCGCGATGCCCTGCGCCATCCAGTTGATCTGGCCGGGCGGCTCGACCCGCAGGTGCGGAACGTCTTCCATCTGTCCAAAGGTCAGCAACAAACGCCCGCAGATGCCCTGATAGGCCAGGTTGTGGATGGTGAAGAGCGTGGCGATGTCCTTGTAGGGCGCTTCATCCCGCCCGTAGATGTCAAGCCAGGTGGGCACGGGGCCGGTGTGCCAATCGTTGGCATGGATGATATCCGGCGTCCAATCGAGGGCCTTCAGCGCCGCGATCACCGCGCGGGAGAAGAAGACAAAGCGCATGGGGTCATCTCGGAATCCGTAGACCTTCTCGCGCGCGGAAAAGTAGTGATCATCCCAGATGAGATAGACCGGCACATCATCGGAGGTGGTCTGAAGCAAGTGAACGCGCTCCTCACTGGGGCCGGCCGGCACGGGGATGGAGTTCCCGATACGATGGAAGTCGTAATCCTTACTGCGAATGTTGCCATAGCGCGGGATCAACAGCCGCGCATCGACGCCCACCTCGCGCAGGGCTTTGGGCAACGCGCTGGCTACATCCGCCAAGCCCCCTACTTTGGCAAAGGGCAGCGCTTCCGCAGCGATGAACAGAACCTTCAAATTATCTTTCATATACATCCTCCGCATTCAAGCGCAACAACCAACATCTACCTTAATTATAGCCGACTTCGTTGAAAGAGCAACGGGATTGATGTATCATAGGATGCAGAATCGACCGCAATCTCACAAAAATATCAAACAGAGGAGAGAAAAATATGCAAACCCGTGGATGTCGGATGATGTTAGCCGTAGTTGGCGGACTTTTGTTGATCTGGGTAACCTTGAGTGTGATGCTCGCCCCCACCTCGCAGGCGACCGTGCAGGCGGCATTGCCGGCGGCAACAGATGCGACGCGCGAGGTCGTCATCAATGAGGTAGCGTGGATGGGAACAGCAGCATCGGCCTCCGATGAGTGGATCGAATTATACAACACGACGGCGGCGACAATCACCTTGGACGGTTGGCGGATCACAAGCAACGATGGTATGACCCTTGATCTTATAGGAAAGATCGCCCCTCAAGGCTTTTATCTTATCGAGCGTACAAATGACGAGACGGTCGCCGACATCCCTGCAAATTTAACAACTGGATTCGGCTATGGTCTCAGCAATGATGGCGAAATCCTCACGCTCACCAATGCCGTCGATGAAATCATCGACACGGCCAACGCCGATGGCGGGACCTGGCCGGCTGGCAATAAAGATGCAAGGATCACGATGGAGCGCATCGACCCGACGCTGCCCGACACATCAGACAATTGGGCGACCAACGACGGCGTCACAATCAACGGCCTCGACGCCGACGGAAATTCCATCCTGGGGACGCCGAAAGCGCGGAACTCCGTCTATGTGATTCCGTTTCAGGAGCGGGCCGAGCTGCAGATCCGCAAGAGCGGGCCGATCACGCGCACGGCGGGCGAGGTCATCACTTACCACGTCACGCTCACCAACACCGGCGGCCATATCGCCGAGCAGACGCGCCTGACGGACACCCTCCCCGCCGACGTCCACTTCATCACCCAGAGCAGTGAGTTTACGTTCACCCAAGCCGCGGGCGCTTTGCACTGGGATCTCGGCGCGGTGATGACCGGCACACCCTACGCCATCACGGTGATAGGCCAGGTCGCGCCCACAGCGCCGGGCGGCGACCTCGTCAACCGGATCACGGCGACGACGCGCACGCCTTCGCCCGCGCCGTACACGAGCGCGCGCTGCACCACGACCGTCAGCCCCATCGCCGCCGATGTCGCTGTCGCATTGACCGGCCCCGTCACGGCGACGGCTGGCTCGACGCAGCGCTACGATCTCACCGTGGCGAATGTGGGCGAGCTGCGCGCGGATAACGTGGCGCTCACCTACACCTACCCCGCCGAGGCGACAGTCGTCGGTCACACGCCCAACTATGGCACGATCCAGATGCACCCGCCCGGAAAGCTGATCTGGCGCGTGGGCGATCTCGCACCGGGCGCGACGGTCCCGCTCACCGTGAGCGTCCACATCTCCGCCGAGGCCGCCGGCCTGCTCACCTATCATCTTGCCGCGACGACGGCCAGCGATGATCCCCACCCCGACAACGATGCCGCCGCCTGGACGACCCAGGTCGGCGAGCCGCGGGTGCTCATCAACGGCGTGCTCTACGACGGCTACGCGCCGGAGCCGGCAGGCGAGGCCGTCCAATTGATCAACGTCGGCACGGCGCCGGCCACGCTCGCCGGATGGGAACTGTGCAGGGACAAAAGTGATGCGTACGAGTGCCATCCGATCCCCACAATGACGCTCGAGCGCCAGCAGCGCGTCTGGCTGGCCAAAGAGATCATGGGCTTCGCCGCCGCCTTTGGCTTCCCGCCGGATTACGCGCTAGGTGATGACTGGTTCACGAGTCCCGGCTTGACGAATGACAGCGGGGATGAGGTGCTCTTGCGCGACGCGGACGAAATCATCGTTGACGCGATGGTCTACAAAGCGGGGAAGACGCCCATCGCCGGCTGGACAGGGCCGGGCGTCGCGCCGTATGGCGTGGGTCGCGAGGAGGGGCAGATCCTCGCCCGCATTCCCGACGAAGCGACCGGCCTGCCCATCGCCGACACCGACACCGCCGCCGATTGGCTCCAGACCACCGGCAACATCACGCACGGTCGCCGCGTGCGCTATCCCGGCTGGGACCTCGATCCCCTCTTCTGGCCGCTCACGGCCACCGAGACGGCGACCATCGTCGTCGGCATCGCGCCGGACAACGCCTTCGAGGTCATCTCGGAGACGCTGATGCGGGCGGAGGAGAGCATCGCCATCGAGATGTACTCCCTACGCCATCCCAGCCTCGTCGAGGCGCTGGTCCAAAAAGCGGAAGCGGGCGTGAGCGTGACGCTCCTGCTGGAGGGCGGGATCGTCGGCGGGTGGAACAACACCGACTGGCACACGGAACTCTACGCCTGCCAGCAGATCGAGGCGGCCGGCGGCGCGTGCTGGTTTATGGCCCACGAGACAGATGAAAGCATTCCCATCCCCGATCGGATCTTCAACCGTTACAAGTACCTGCACGCCAAGCTTATCATCGTGGACGATACGTGGGCCGTGGTCAGCTCTCAGAATTTCACCTGGGGCGGTCTCCCCGGCGATGACAAAAGCAACGGCACCTACGGTTCGCGGGGCGCTGTGATCGCGACCACCGCGCCGTCGGTGGTGGAGCGCGCGCGCACGATCTTCGACCTGGATTTAGATCCGGCGCATCACAACGATCTGGTGCGCTGGAATACGGCCTTCGTGGATAAATACGGCCCACCGACGCCGGAGATGGTCGATCTGGCGCAGCCGGACGCGATGACCTACACAGTTCGGTTCAGCCAGCCGTTGGTCTTGCACGGGACCTTTCCCTTCGAGTTGCTCACCGCGCCAGAGGCGGCGCTGCGCCAAAACGACGCGCTCCTGGGCCTGGTCGGGCGCGCGGGCGCCGGGGATAAGGTCTACGTAGAGCAGCTCTATGAATACGCCACGTGGGGCAATAGCCCGAATCTGCGGATGAAAGCCTACATCGATGCAGCGCGCCGGGGCGCTGAGGTGCGGATCCTGGTCAACGGGAAGAACTTCGCGCCCTACACCGAAGAGGCGCCCATCGAGAGTCGCGAGACCATCAGCTACGTCCGGCGCATTGCCCGCGAGGAAAATCTCAATCTCCAGGCGGCGTCCGGCGACGCCACCGGCGAGGGGATTCACATCAAGATGGTGCTGGTCGACTTGCAGGACGAGGGGCAGTACGTCCATCTCGGCTCGATCAACGGCAGCGAGACCTCCAGCAAGCTTAACCGCGAGGTCGCGATTCAGATCCAATCCGAGGGGGTCTATGATTATCTGCTCCGAATGTTCCGGTTCGATTGGGGGCAGGCCACTCCGATCTACCTTCCCTTGGTGATGCACAACTACACACCGCCGCCGCCGCCCGTCGATTACTTAGTGATCAGCGAGGTCTTCTACACGCCGGGCGCGTCCAACGTGGGGCAAGAGTGGGTCGAATTGTACAATCCCACCCCGGAAACCATCGATCTTCACCCCTACAAAATCGGCGACGCCGAGACGCCGGATCGGGCCGAGGTGATGTTCCAATTCCCGCCCGGCGCAGAAATACCGCCACAGGGCGTCATCGTCGTGGCGGTGAACGCCTCCGAGGTGCCCGAAGCCAACTTCGAGATGTACCACACCACCAGCGTCACCGATATGATTCGCTACACGCCCTGGGGCCAGGAATGGGCTACGTGGGGGCTTCGCAATGACGGGGATCAGGTGCTGTTGCTGGGACCGGATGACACGCCGGTGGATGTCCTCGTCTGGGGGGATGCGACCTATCCCGGCGTCGCGCCCCACCCCGGCGTCGCGGTATCCAGCGCCTCGCTGGAGCGTCACCCGCCCTACTACGATCACGACAACTGCGCCGAGGATTTCCGCGAGCGCTATCCGCCCACGCCGGGCGAGCTTTCTCCAGTAGAAGAAAGGGCCGTGAGGCATCGCGCCAGATAGCGCCCAACCAGGCAGACCATCCGGGAAGCTGATCAGCTTCCCGGATGGCGGCCCGCCCCTCACACCAGATGATCCGCCAGGATTTCCGTCACCATCGCGTCCAACGTCTTAGCCTGTCCCCGCTGCCAGCACGCGGCCACCATCGCGGGGGGAAGCGCGGATACCAATGCCGGGAGCAAGCCGGCGGCGCGATCCTGACACTCTTGTCCACACGTGGCCTGGTGCTTGACACAGGCCAAAAGCTCCAAGGCATACGCCAAGGCGGCATACGCCTTTTTCCCTTTGTCCTGGGATTCCTGGAATTCCTGGGATTGATGAAACAGATCAGCCATGCTAATCAAGACATCTAAAATGACCTGATGCGAATGGATCGCGACTGCCAATCTCAAGGCCTGATCAAAGTACGCCTTCGCTTGCTCATAAACCCCCATCCGGCACGCGACGCTGCCCAACTGCTTTAGCCGCTCCGCCATCGCGTGGCGGTCGCCCGTCTCTCGATTGAGGTTCAGACTCTCCTGGAGCAATTCTATAGCTAACGCATGCTCGCCCAGCAAACTGGTCGCCTGCCCCACATAGCTGAGCGACGCCGAGATTCCATGCCGATAATCGATTTTACGATAAAGCGTCAGACTCTCCTCATAAAATCGTTTCGCCTCTTCATAAGCCCCCAACTCCTGCATCAATGCCCCCAGATTGACGAGCGCCTTGGCCACGCCAAACTGATCGCCGATCTCGCGCGCGATTGACAGACTCTCTTCGTAGAGCACTTGGGCTTGATCATAATCGGCATCTAGATCACAGAGCACATTGGCTAAACTGTTGAGCGCCTGCGCTACGCCGACCTTGTCATCAACCTGACGATAAAGCGCCAGGCTTTCCTGCACATGATCCCGTGATGATGTATATTTCCCCTGCCAGTATTCGATTCGGCCCCACATCTCAAGCGCGAACGCCAATTCGCGCCGCGCTTGAAGCGAGCGACACATCTGGATACTCTTCCGCAATCGCCTCTCCGCTGCGTCGTAGTGAGTGAGCCAGGCATCGAACTCCGCCTGGCGCGTCCAAATCCTCGCCAGAAGCAGCGCATCTTTTTCTCCCGCACTCAGAACGGCGCGTTCCGCCTGCCCAAAGATCTCCTGGCCCTCGCGAAACCAATTCCGCGCCCAATAGAAGTAGTAGAGGCTTTCCAACCCCGCATCGATAGCGCCAAGCTCCTTGTGCGCCACGGCCCATCGCCAGGCAGCCCGGACGTTCTCAATTTCGGTGCTGATCTCGTCTAAAGCCTCATGCTGTTGTCCGGCCTGCAACGCTCCTTCTCTCTGATGAAGAAATGATGTGTAGTATTCGCCGTGACGCTCCCCGGCCATCTCTTTTTCGGGCGGATGTTCATCTAATTTCTCTCCGGCAAAGTGTTTGATAAGCTCGTGAATTGCATACCGTCCGACGGAATTCTTCCGCAGGAGAGATTTGCTCACCAGCGACGTCAGGCGCCAAGGAGATACGTGAGCCACGCTCCGAGCGGCCTGCGCCTCGAAGCCGTCGCGAAAGACTGTCAATTTCCGCAGGATCTGCTGTTCCTCTGGGGCAAGCAAATTCCAGGCATGCTCGAAAACCGCGCGCATACTACGATGGCGTTCAGGCGCATCCCGCATCATCGTGGTCAATATATCGATGTTGCGTTCGATCTCCAAGGCAATTTGCTCGCACGAGCGGGTGAGGAGAGAGGCGGCGGCCAGTTCGATGCCCAAGGGGATGCCGCCCACCAACTGGCAGATGCGAATCGCCGCCGGCATCGTCGCATCCGATATTGAAAAACCCGGGGCCACGCGCCGGGCGCGCTCGAAGAAAAGTCGCACCGCGCCGGAGGCCTCAGCGCCTGCGACGACATCTTTGTCTGGCAAAGACAATCCATCCACCTGAAAGATCCACTCCGCCCGAAAATTCAACCGCTCCTGAGATGTGACGATCAGCTTGACGGCGGGGGCGTGTCTGAGGATGTCCAAAAGCACATCGGCGCCCTCCAGAAGATGCTCAAAGCTATCCAGCACCAGGAGCATCTCTTTTTCCCGCAAATAGTTCAGGAGTTGCGTCTCAGGGGGCTGCTCGCCGGAGAGAGAAAATCCAAGCGCATCGACCATCGTAGGGACAATGAGCGTGGTCGAGTTTAAAGTCGCCAACGGGACAAAGTAGACGCCGTGCAAAAAAGCCCCAATGTGTTCCTGAGCTGCTTGCAGGGCCAATCGCGTCTTTCCGACACCGCCCAGCCCGGTCAGGGTCAACAGGCGGCACGCCGGATCGGCCAGCCGCTCCGCAATCTCGCTCAACTCTTCTTCCCGCCCGATCAAGGGGGTCAACTGAGGCGGTAAATTGTGGGGGCTGGCGCTGCCCGCCGCTCGAATGCGCTCATAGAGCGCCGTCGTCTCCGGGTGCGGCGCGACGTTTAGTTCCTTCGCCAAGATGCGGCGGCAGAGGTCGTACTGGGTCAGCGCGGCGCTGCGCTCCCCGCTGTGAGCCAGCAGACGCATCAACTGCTGATGCGCTTCCTCGCGCCAAGGCTCCAACTCCACCTGCCGCCGAGCGTAGCGTCGCGCCCGGTCATACATTCGGCGGCGCTCGTAATGACGGGCCAGATGATAGAGCGCGTCGATCACCAGGCGATGAAATCGCTCTCGTAGGAGCAAGGCCCAATCCTCGAATGGAATACTCCCCTCCACGAAGAGATCCTCCAAAAAGCTGCCCCGATAGAGTTCGGCCGCCTTCTCTAGCTGCTCGCGACAAGACCCACACGTCTCCAGACGATAATGAGCATGCGCCTCGCTGGCCCCGATATAGTCGCTGAACATAGCCACATCCAGCCAATAGTCACTATCGGGAGCGAACTGCACGGTCCGGCGCGTGACGTGCAGGAAGGGGATGTCCGCGTCGCGATCACGAATAACCTGGCGCAGGTTGCAGAGCGCCTGGCGCAGGTTGTGCCGGGCGTTAGATTCGGATTGCTCAGGCCAGAAAAATCCCGCCAACGTCTCCCGGCTGTGAGGATAGTCGGATTCCATCGCGAGATAGACCAACAACGCCCGCACTTTGTTGGATTCAAAGCTGGTGATCGGTTCCCCATCCAGCGTGGCGCGGAAGGGACCTAAAGAACTTATCGAAAGTTGAGCCATAGTTCACTTTATATTTGGACAATATTTCTCTGGCGACGACTCAGGTATAACACCCTATCCTCATTATATCGATAGTTGCCCTCCGTAGCAAAAAAGCCGTGCCCCTGACGTTTCCCTGACGTTCGATCATTATGATGAAATTGACGGGTAACGAATATGACAAGACAACGGAGAGACTATCTATCCTATCTGCTGCGCATCTGGCGAACGGGCAACGAAAGCGATGCAGTCTGGCGGGCCTCCATCGAAAATCCGTTCAACGGGGAGCGCCAAGCGTTCGCTAGCCTAAAAGATCTGTGCGCGTTTCTCCAAATCCAAATCGATACAGAGGAGGATAACGATGAACTAAAGTCGCACGGGGGTGAAGCCAATGAAACTCAAACGGGTACTTGAATCTCACAGTTTTTTCAGGAAACCAAGGAAACCAAGGAAACCAAGGAAACCAAGGAAACCAAGGAAACCAAGGAGGGGTTTACGATGAAACGCAGAATCTGGCAGATAACGCTTATCTCTCTGCTCTTGCTCCTATCGAGCGCCGTGGCGACGAGGTACGATGCCGTCGACGCCATGCGGCTCGATCCAATCGAGACGCAAGAGCGTGACCTGACGCCGCTGATGGAGCCTTTCTCCGCTCCCATCAGCGCCCGCGCGCCGCTGAACTACACCACCGTCATCACCATCAACACGACGGAGGACACCAGCGGCGAGACGCAGACCAGGACGTGCTATTTCACACAAAGTCCATTTTTCGCAGCCAGTGATGGCAAATGTAACCTCCGGCGCGCCTTAGTGGAGGCCAGCCATCGCCCGATGGCGGATCGCCCGATTCTCATCAAATTCAACCTCCCATTGACCGATACACACTATCACGCCGACACGCAAACGTGGGCCATCGTAATGGACGCCGACTATTCCAGCAGTTCCGGCGGCGAGGCCATCGTGGTGGGGGATCTTGACAATCCCGCCAACCCCGATAGTTACATCACCATCGATGGCGACACGCAGCCCGGCGGGCGCACGACCGGCGATCCCAAAATTGTCATCAGCAGCACGCATTCCTTTGACCTGGTGGGCGTCAATCACAACACCATTCGCAATCTGGCCTTCCAGGGCGGCGGCGGTATCTTCTTGAACGATGTCTCCGGCGTGGGCGGCAGCAACCTGGTCGAAGAGGTTTGGGTGGGCCTGAACGCCGCCGGCACGGAGATCGTCCCCGGCACGAACCCCGATATTACCCTGGCCGGCGGCGGCATCACCATCCAGGGCGATGGCAACACGATCAGCGGCACGATTGTCACCGGCTCCAACAGCGGGGTCTCTGTGCAGGGGGACAACAACATCATCCAATACAACTACATCGGCACGCGGGGCGATACGAGCGTCCCTGCGGATCGGCTCACGTGCGTCGCCTCCAACCTCTACAACCCCGCGCAGTGGTACGGCGGGACGGGGATCGAGTTCTCCAGCGGCAGCAACAACATCGTCCGCTACAACACCCTCGCGGGCATCCATCGCCCCCACTCCCCGACCGAAACCGCACCGCCCGCGATATGGACGGCGGGCGCCGACAATCTTTTCGAGCACAACACCATCGGCATCGATGGGCTGGGCAATGAGGTCGGCGCCTGCGGCCAGGGGATCTTCGTCACCGGCCAGGGCATTCAGGTGATGACCAACACCATCGTCAATGCGAAAACCAGCTTTTTCGTCGCTGAGAGTGATGACCCTACGGAGGGCGCGATCTTCGTCAACGATAGCTCGCCGCTCGCCCGCCAATTCACGCTGCGCAACAACATCGTGCGCGACAGCACTACCAAGGTGATCGAATACGGCCCCGCCATCCCCGAAGCGTTGCGATTGTTTGATCCGCCGCGCATCGTGAGCATCGATGGCACGCAGGTCGTCGGCGAGACCGAGGCAGGCAGCGACTGCCCCAACTGCCTGGTCGAGCTGTATCTGGATGACCTGGACGATGAACAGGACGCCTTAGAATTGCTGACCATCGCCGTGATCGATAACGTGACGGGCACGGCGCGCTTCACCGCCACGTTAGATGCGCCATTGCCGGCCAATCACGGCATCCGCGTCGCGGCCACCACGCAGGATGATTACGTTATCGGCGATTATCTCTCCGGCACGACCACGTTGATGTCCCCGGCCTACGCGCCCGACGCTACGTTTATCCACGATTTAGCTCCCGGCTGGAACCTCTTTTCGATTGACGTCACCCCGCCCGATCCGGCGATCACCCAGGTGTTGAGCAGCCTGGCGGGGCAGTACGATCTGGTGTTGGCCTTCGATGGCGGGCCATCCGGCGGCGGCAAGACCTTCGATCCCGGCAATCCCGACGCCAGCGATCTGACCACCATCGATGTGGCGCACGGCTACTGGATTCACATCACAGCGGCGACGACCCAGACGCTGACCTTGACCTACGAACCGGCGCGCGATGATACGTCCATCCAACTCTACGAGGGCTGGAATCTGGTCAGCTACCTGCCCGATATCACGATGGTCGTCACCCAGGCGTTGGAGAGCATCAGCGGCGATTACGACCTCGTCCGCAGCTTCGATGGCGGCGCCAAGAGCTATATGCCCGGCCAGCCGCAATTCAGCGACCTGACGATGATGGAGCCGGGGTATGCCTACTGGATCAAGATCAGCGAGGGGGCCAGCGCACCGATCCTGACCTATCCAGGCGCCGACACACCGGTCAGACGACCGGCCATCCCCCCATCATCCGCTGATATATCACAAGGAGCAGCAAGCTCATATTTTTTTACGCCGACCACTGAGTGGGTTGACTTCTACGGCGTTGCATCCCTCAGTGGCTTTTCTGCACCTTGCAACGCCCGCGTGGTCGCCTACGATCCAGATGGCATTGTCGCCGGCGCGTTTACCGTGCATACGCCGCCATATTACGGTTTCCTCCACACCTACGTGGACGATCCCAACACGCCGGGGGATGAAGGCATAGCGGATGGGGATGAAGTTCGCTTTACGATCAATGGGCGCTTGGCTACGCCGTCCAAATCAACGGTGTGGAACTCAGGCGTAGACCAGAAAGAGGTCAATCTAGAGGTCACAATGCCCTACGTCGCGACCGATGAGTGGTCTGACTTTTGGGGCGTGATCACCATCGATGGCAGCCCTGCGCCTGTGGGCACGATTGTGGCCGTCTACGATCCCGACAGCGTCTACATCGGCGATTTTATCCTGACCGAAGCCGGGCAGTACGGCTTCCTGCACGCCTACGGCGACGACGCGACGACTACGAGCGACGAAGGCGCGAATGTGGGCGACGCCCTCACCTTCAAGGCTTTTCTTCCCCTGAGCACCACGCCGCTCGCGTTGACGCCCGACAGCGGCACACCCACCTGGCAGGGACGTGGCATCCGCACCGAGGTCAATCTCTCCGGCAGCGGCACGCCCGTCCCGACGGCGCCCAGCAGCGTGAACATCAGTGGCCCCACCGTCGGCTATACCAATGAATCTTACACATTCACAATCACGGTCGATCCCATCGACGTCACGACACCGATCACCTACGTCATCGATTACACGGATCTCCAAGGCGCACCTCTGGAAGCCACGCTGGGTCGAAGCATCATCCTGAAAAATCGCACCTGGCCCACGCCCGGGCCCAAGACCATCACAGTGACGGCCAGCAACGACCTCGGCAGCGCCATCGGCACGCACACGATCACCATCAGTGAGGCCCCGGCGCCCGGCGCACCAACCGCCGTCAACATTGATGGGCCAACAATCGGCAGAACCAACGAGTTTTACACCTTCACCATCACGGTCGATCCCCTCGATGTCACGACGCCGCTCACCTACTACGTCAAATACACAGGCCACGAGGGGATCCTAGGCCCCTACAACCTGGGACGGAGCATCGTCCTCAAGAATCGCACCTGGGCCAACCCCGGCCCCAAGACCATCACGGTGACCGCCAGCAATGACGCCGGGAGCGCCTTCGGCACGCACACGATTCTTATCCAGGAGGCGTTCACGGTCGGCCCGTCGGGTGGGACGACGATCTTCACCGACACGACCGGGGTGACGACGACGATAGAGATCCCCAGCGGCACATTGAGCGAGGAGACGGTCTTCACATACACGCCGCATATCACCCTCACCCATCCGTTCACCTCCGGTCTTGGTTTTATTGGTCGGGGGTTCGCTCTGGAGGCATCGCCTCAAATCGGCGGACAGATCACCGTTACGATTCACTATCGTGACGAGGATTGGATGAACGCCGGCATCGAGGACGAGACCACCTTGCGCCTCACCTACTGGAACGAGAGCCTCAGCGATTGGGACGATGTGGCTAACGCCTGCGGGCCGCCTGTTCCCAGCTACACGCCAGATGTAGATCGCAATCTCCTGGTCGCGCCGGTCTGCCATCTCAGCGAGTTCGCCGTATTCGGCGCCAGCAGCGAGGAAAGCGACGGGGAGATCATCTACCTGCCGCTCGTCACAAGAGAGGGATGAGACACTCGGCCCAAATCCAATCGAATCTCATCCCATAACGCAGCGAGGCCCTCAGCGAATGTGCTGAGGGCCTCGCATTTTCCACCTTACCCTTGCGAAGGTTACATGAGGATTTTAGGCCTCAAGTACCTTGTCTTTGACAGAAAAACTCAGTTTGAACGGCTCTCGACTAACCTTCGCAAGGGTTCCCGCGAAAACCGCATCACAGCGAAAATAAGGTATAGAATTCACGCCGCCGATACCATCTCCAAGATGTCTATATCGCGCTTCTCCAACTCGCCTAAGAATTCCATGTACAACGCACCATCATCCCCGCCGATGGCATCCTCCGGCGGGACAATGCCCGTCCGCGCGATCTTGCCCTGGCCGATCATCACCGCCGCAATCGCCGCCGGGAAAGCCGTCACGCGCGCCATCGCGGAGTTCGCGTCGTCGGATTCCTCCCACAGATAGTAATCCACGCGCATCGGACGCCCGTTCTGAGAGCCAACCGCCGAGTTCCACATCACGCACACATCGCGATCCCCTTCGATAGGCTGCAACTTCGGTTCCACGAGCGCGTTGAAGAACTCGCGCGGGCTGATCATCATCCCCTCGAATTCCACCGGCTCCAAATTCAACAGCCCACATTCTTTGAGCGTCAGGATACCCTCCCAGTGACCCGGCCAGCGGATGGTCTTCTCCGCGAACGACTGCAACTCCGGCCGGCTGTAGATAAAGCTGGGCATCCCCGGCGTGATCGCGCACACCAGTTCCTCATCCTTGCCAAATTGCTGGAAACGGAAGCGCTCCAGATCCGTCACAGCATCGACCACGGCCACCTCGCCATCGCGGCGGATCTTGACCTTGACCATATACTCGCGCAGGACGTGCGAGAAGGCCCAGGTAATCACATAGCGCAACGGGTGGCGCCGCGCCGAGACCTTGCAGGGGATGCCCCCCACTCTGGCGACGGCCGATGTCGTCTCGTCCATCTTGCGGATGCCCTCGCCCAAGGTGATGTTGCTCAACCCCGGCGCGAAGCCCATCCCATCCAACACCAGCACGCCCGCTTCGATAGCGCGCTCGTGCAACCAATCGCCATACTCGCGAAGCGACATCCCCTCCGGCGCCTCCAGCCCTTCGATTTCGTGATCGTCCGGGCGGCGATGATACTCTTCCAGAATATCCACCACATCCAGACCCGCCAAAATCGCCGCCTCGATGGCCTTGTAGCTACAACGGCGATTGCACACCGTGATCACGCCAACGTCGTACTTTTCAAATAACGGCGCCGATTCGTCAAAATCAGTAATATCCAAGGGATGAAAGACCAATTTTTCATTTTCGGCGACTTGTCCTTTCTTCTTAAACTCGTGCTGGAGCTTGTTTTTCGCCCGCTCCAATGCACTGCGACGGATGTCCACCATCCCGACCGTCTCTACCGCCGGGTTGTGCGCCAAATCCCACGCCACACCCTGCCCCATCTTACCCGTACCCAACACCAAAACCTTCATCAACGCCTCCCTAGGTTAAAATTATGTAGTTTACCTCACCCTTGCGAAGGTTCCGCAAAACCCGCAAAGCCCGGCATCCACTGCCCGGCGCCGATGCCCTGGCTTACCTGGCTCTTGGCAACCTTCGCAAGGTTCATCGATCACTATGCACGACAAACGCCGCCGTGCTGTGCTCCGGGATCAATTGCCCGGCGGATGAGAGTTGCATCCCCAGCGCGCGCTCCGCCGGCAGCAGATCAAAGACGATCCGATGCGCCTGCAGATCCGGGCAGGCGGGATAGCCCCACGAGTAGCGCCGGCCCTGGCGCGCGGCCAATCCCAGCTCTTGGCGGATGCGTTGGTGCATCCATTCCGCCGTGGTCTCGGCCAGCTCCGCCGCCAGCCCGTGGACGAAATACGCCGCGCTGTGCTCGCCCGCCGCATCCAACGCGCCGTAGCGCTCCGTCGCCCCCGCGCCAACCGTGACGACCTGCATCGCGACCACGTCGATGGCCTCGCCAGCCGCCGGCGCGACGTAGTCGGCCACGCTGACCCAGCGCTCCCCGCGCGGCCGCCGGGGGAAGTTCAGCCGCGCGATCTCGCACCGCGCCTTCGGATGCTGCGAATCGTAGAGCAGCACGTCGTTGCCCTGGGATTGCACCGGAAAGTAACCGTAGACCGCGCGGGGATGCAAATAGTCCGGCGCCTCGGCCCACATCCGCACCAACCGCGCCTCGAAATCGGCGCGCACGGCCTCCCACTGCTCGCCGGTCGCGCTTTTCGCGCCCCAACCCACCCGGAAAAGACGCTTGTGATCCAACAGCTCCGCCAACTCCGCCCACGGCACATCCATCTCGGCGCGATAGCCCCAGAACGGCGGCGCGGGGATCGTATCCGGCCCAGATTGCAGCGCCGAGAGCGCGCACGCCGTCCCGCAGGTTGCACATTCCGCGCTGGGGGCCGATACTGCGCGCTCATGCTCGTGATCATGATCCTCTGGCGGCGGGGGCGGCGTGAAGAGCACGATGTTCTCCAGCACCTGGAGCGCCTCGAAGGCGTCCTCGCAATAGAAGACCCCGCCGCGATAGATCTCGCCGGCGTCGCACTGCGCGATGCGCTGCGCGAAGTCGGCGTTGATCGCCGCGCCGCCCACCAACACCGGGATCTGCAATCCCCGGCGATGCAACTCCTCGACGACTAAGGCCATCTGGCGGCTGGTCGCCACCAGGAGCGCGCTCAGGCCAATCGCATCGGCGCGCCGCTCCACTGCCGCATCGACGATCTCCGTCATCGGCACCTGCTTGCCCAGATCATGCACCGCGTAGCCGTTATTCTCCAAAATCGTCCGCACCAGATTCTTGCCGATGTCATGCACATCGCCGAAGACGGTCGCCAGCACAATCGTTCCCTTGCTGACCCCCTGGGTGCTCTCCAAGTGCGGTTCAAGCTGCGCAACCGCGGCCTTCATCACATCGGCGGATTGGAGCACGAAGGGGAGGATCAACTCCCCCGCGCCGAAGCGCTCGCCCACCTTCTTCATCGCGGGCAACAGCACATCGTTGAGCACCGCGAGGGGCGCCATCTCCTCCTCTTCCAAGGTCGCATCCACCAACGCCTCGACGCCCTCGCGGCGCCGATGGAGGATCGCCTGATAGAGCTGCTCGTGAGGCGGCAGCGCGGCGCTTTCGTCAACTGCCAATTCATCCGTTTCCTCTTGATCCGCAAAATAAGCGATGTAGTCTTGCAGCGCCGACGGCGACCGGTTGAAAATCACATCCTCGGCTAAGGCGCGGACTTCCGGCGCGATCTCCGGGTAGGGCGTGATCTGCGCGGGATTGACGATGGCCATATCCAGGCCGGCCTCCACGGCGCGATAGAGGAAGACGCTGTTGAGCACGTGGCGCGCGCGCGGCGTCAGGCCGTAGGAGACGTTGCTCACGCCCAGGTTGATCAGCGCCTGGGGATAGCGCGCCTTGATCTGCTCCAGCGCCGTCAGCGTCGCCACAGCTGCCCCCGCCGAGTCCGCGTCCCCGGTCGCCAGCGTGAAGGTCAGGGGATCGAAGATCATGGCGTGCGGCGGCAAGCCCATCTCGTCCACGGCCAGGTGATACAAACGCTCAACAATCGCCATCTTACGCTCCGCCGTCTTCGCCATCCCCTGCTCGTCGATGGTCAACGCGACGACCGCCGCACCGAAGTCGCGCGCCAGCGCTAAGATGCGCCGCGCCCGCCCCTCGCCGGCCTCCAGATGCACCGAGTTGATAATCGCGCGTCCGGGATAGGTCGCCAGGGCCGCGCGCATCACCGCCAGATCGGTCGTGTCGATCATCAGCGGCGCCGACGAGTTAAGCGTCAACAGCTTCACCACGCGCTGCATCGTCGTGATCTCGTCCGCGCGCTCTGTGAGCGCCACGCAGACATCTAACACGTGCGCGCCCGACGCAACCTGCGACTCGGCCAGCGCCACCAGCGCGTCGTACTGCTCGGCCAAGATCAAACGACGCGCCTTGCGCGATCCCTGCGTGTTGACGCGCTCGCCGACCAACAGCGGGCGCGGCTCCTGATGCAACGCCACCGCCTCGACATTGCTGGCGACGTAGGGCAAGGAAACAAGGGGCACGGGGTAAGAGGCAAGGGACACAGGGCGGGGTTGAGGGATATCGACATCCGTAAGGGCGGAGGCGATCTGCCGGATATGCTCCGGGCCGGTACCGCAGCATCCACCCACGATGCGCACGCCCCACGCGACGAAGGTCGCCAGCGCATCCGCGAACGGCTCCGCCGCCATGTGATAGACCGCGCGCCCGTCCACGCTCTCCGGCATGCCCGCGTTGGGCAGCACCGAGACAGGATGTTGCGTCAGCGCCAGCAAGCGCCGGATGGCGCCGCGCATCTCCTCCGGCCCCGTGGAGCAATTCAGGCCGATCACGTCCACGGGCAGCGCGGCCAGCGTCGCCAGCGCCGCCTCAACGCTCGGCCCGGTGAGCATGCGCCCGTGGACGTCCAACGTGATCTGCGCCTGAATCGGCACGCGCTGATTCAGAGCGCGGAACGTCCGCCAGATGCCCTGAATCGCGGCTTTCAGCTCCAGGAGATCCTGCTGAGTCTCCAGCAGCAGCAGATCGACGCCGCCCTCGAGCAGGCCGCGCGATTGCTCCGCGTAGACCGTCGCGATCTCGTCGAAGGTCACGTCCTCTTCCATTCTCTCCATTTTCTCCAACGAGGGCAACTTGCCCGTCGGCCCCATCGCGCCGGCGACGAAACGCGGACGCCCACTATCGGCCGTGACGCGATCCGCCGCCTGCCGGGCGATCTCCGCCGCCCGGCGGTTGATCTCCAGCGCGCGATCCGCGACGCCGAACTCCGCCAGGCTCACGCGATTGCCCCGGAAGGTGTTCGTCTCCACCACCTCGGCGCCGGCCTCGAAGTAGGTCGCGTGCACCTGCGCCACAACCTCCGGGCGATGAAAGAGCAACATCTCCATCAGGCCCGCGGTGCGCTCGCCGCCGAAGTCCGCCGGGCCAGGCCCGTACTTAGCCAACTCGGTGCCCGTCGCGCCATCAAAGAGCACCACGTGATCGGCCACTGCATCCAAATACCGCCGATTCGTCCAAGGTATTATTTCATCCATTGTATTCATAACCTCATCCATTACCCAATCCCCCTCACACGCTCTATAGCAATCAGTTTTGGCAAACCGTATAAGTGTGGTATCATCACTTCGACCAGAATCTTAGAATCACTAACACAACCATAACATTATACTACAAACAAAGGAGCTAAGTGTATGAAAAACATCACGGTTATCGGGGTAGGTTATGTCGGATTGGTGAGCGGCGCGTGCTTCTCCGATCTGGGCAACAAGGTCACCTGCTTAGATATCAACGAGGAGCGCATCGCGAACCTCAAGAAGGGCATCATGCCCATCTACGAGTTGGGGCTGGAGGATCTGGTGGAGCGCAATGTGCGCGCCGGGCGGCTCCTCTTCACGACCTCCTACGAGGACGCGCTCAAGGATGCGGATTTTGTCTTCATCGCGGTGGGCACGCCCTCCGATGTCGATGGGCAGGCCGATCTGCGCTACGTGCGGATGGCGGCGGAGAGCATCGCCGAGGTGATGAATCACCCGATGATCATCGTCAACAAATCGACCGTCCCGGTGGGCACCGGCGATTGGGTCGCCGAAATCATCCGCGAGCATCGCCCCGACGCGCCGGAGTTCTCCGTCGTCTCCTGCCCGGAGTTCCTGCGTGAAGGCAGCGCCATCGGCGACTTTATGAGTCCCGACCGCACGGTGTTGGGATCGACGGACAAGGACGCCGCCGAAAAGGTCGCCCAGCTTCACCTGCCACTGCGCAGCACCATTATGATCACCGACCTCCGCACGGCGGAGATGATCAAGTACGCATCCAACGCTTTCTTGGCCGCGAAGATTTCCTTCATCAATGAGATGTCCAACGTCTGCGAGGCGCTGGGCGCGGATGTGAAAGAGGTCGCCTACGGGATGGGCTTAGATCGACGGATCGGCCCACACTTCTTGAACGCGGGCATCGGCTGGGGCGGATCCTGCTTCCCCAAGGATGTGAAGGCGCTCACCTATATGGCGGAGACCGAGGGGCGGCACCCGCACCTGCTCCGCGCTGTGATCGACATCAACACCGATCAACGGAAAGCGCCCGTGCGCAAGGTCAAGGAGCTGATGGGCGAGAGCCTGAAGGGCAAGACCATCGGCCTGCTGGGGCTGTCGTTCAAGCCGAATACCGATGATATGCGCGACGCGCCGTCGGTTGACATCGCGCGACAATTTATGCGCGAGGGCGCCAACGTGCGGGCCTACGACCCCGTCGCGACGGAGAACGCGCGCCCGCTGCTGCCGGAGGTCGAGATGATGGACAGCGCGGAGGCCGTCGCGACCGGCGCCGACGCGCTCGTGCTGGTGACGGAATGGAACGAGTTCCAACATCTCAATCTGGCTCACCTCAAGCAGGTGATGAATCGCCCGATCCTGGTCGACGGTCGCAATGTCTACGATCCCGACGAAGTGCGCAAGATCGGATTCAAATATCGCGGCATTGGTCGCGGCTACAACGGCGAAGGGGTGGAGTAACCATCCCCTCAGTCAATCCAAATCTAACCTGGTAAATATGGAGTAGGGCGTATGGGAGTAAGAAGTATGGAAGGGTGGAGAATAGAGTATAACTTTGTCCATTCTAAATTCTTCATTCTCCCATTCTCCATTCATCATTCGCAATTCGCAATTGAGGAGCTATTATGAATCTACTGCGCACCACCTTAGATAACGGCCTCAAAATCCTCATCCGGGAGAGTCACACCGCGCCCGTGGTGAGTTTTTGGGCATGGTATCGCGTGGGCAGCCGCAACGAGCGCGAGGGCATCACGGGGATCTCCCACTGGGTCGAGCACATGCTCTTCAAGGGCACCGAGCGCTGGCCCAACGGCAGCACCGATCAAGCCATCGCCCGCGAGGGCGGCGTTTTCAACGGGATGACCTGGTACGACTTCACCACTTACTATGAGACGCTGCCGGCGCACAAGTTCTCGCTGGCCTTGGATATCGAGTCGGACCGGATGAGCAATGTGATGATCACCGAGGAGGAGGTCGAATCCGAGCGCACGGTGATCATCAGCGAGCGACAGGGCAAAGAGAACTCCCCGCGCTTCCAACTGACCGAGGCAGTGGACGCCGCCGCGTTCCAGGCGCATCCCTACGGCCACGAGACGCTGGGCCATCTCCGCGATCTCCAAGCGATCACGCGCGACGATCTCTACCACCACTACCGCACCTACTATCGGCCCAACAACGCGCTCCTGGCCATCGCCGGGGATTTCAACGCCGGCGAGATTGAGCGCGTGATCGAGCGCTACTTCGCCGAGATTCCCAGAGGCGATGCGATCCCGCCGGTGACGGCTACCGAGCCGCCACAAGAGGAAGAGCGGCGCGTCACCATCAAGGGACAAGGCGGCACGCACTATCTCCAGGTCGTCTTCCACGCCCCGGCCGCGCGCGATAAGGACTTCTTCGCCCTGACCGTGCTAAACGCCGTGCTCAGCGGCGGATCATCGTTCCTGATCGGCGGCGGCGCCCTGACGAACTACACCAGTCGCCTCTACCGCGCGCTGGTGGATCGCGAGTTGGCTATCGACATTCACGGCTCCGTCGTCCCCACCATCGATCCCGGCCTCTATCGCCTGCAAGCGACGATCTGGCCGGAGCGCGACATCGCGGAGGTGGAAGCCGCGCTCACCACGGAGATCGAGCGCCTGCAACAGGAACGGGTCGCCGAGCAGGAGTTGGAGAAGGCGCGCAGCCAGGCGCGCGCGCTCTTCGCCTATTCCAGCGAGAGCATCACCAATCAAGCCTTCTGGCTGGGATTCAGTGAGATGTTCGCGGATTACGGGTGGTTTATGCGCTACCTCAATCGCCTGGAGGCCGTGACCGCCGAGGATCTGCGGCGTGCGGCGCAGAGCTATCTGACGCCCCAGAATCGCACCGTCGGATGGTATATCTCAGCAGACGGAGGATGAAGACATCCGCTTAACGGATTCAGCAAAGGGAGGAAGGAAATGTTTGGTCTAGAACGCATCACTTTTGACCGACGGGTGAAAGGTGGGCGAGCGTGCATTCGCGGTATGCGCATCACGGTCTCCCTGATCTTAAATCTGATCGCCAATGGTATGACCCGGGAAGAAATTCTAGCAGCCTATCCCTATTTGGAGCCGGAGGATATTCAAGCCGTTCTCAGCTACTCAGCAGATAGACCCGGAGGTACGTGACAATTTATGGACAACAGACAATATCAACGCCAGCGCCAATCCGCGCACGCTTTACCCGGCCCCGATGACACCCTGCGAGAGACGCTGCCCAACGGCATCACCGTGCTGGCGCGCGAGAACTTCGCCAGCCCGGCGGTGGTGGTCAGCGGCTACGTCGAGGCCGGCGCGCAGGACGAACCCACCGAGCTGCACGGTCTGACGAGCTTCACGTTGGATATGATGGAGCGCGGCACACAGCGCCGCTCCTTCGAGGATCTGTATGAGGCGGTGGAGGCCATCGGCGCGGGCTTTGGGTTGAGCGCCGGCGCGCACATCAGCTCCTTCAGCGCCAAGGGCCTGGCCTCCTCGCTGCCCCTACTGATGGACCTCATCGGCGATCTGCTGCGCCGCCCCGCTTTCCCCAAAAAGCACGTCGAGAAAGTACGCGCCGAAATCCTCACCGACATTCAGGAGCGGCGTGATAGCACCAGTCGCATGGCCGCGCGCACCTTCCACGAGCTGGCCTATCCCGCCAATCACCCCTATCACCACAGCCTCACCGGCTACACCGATACCGTCGCGCGCATCCAGCGCGAGAATCTGGTCGATTTTCATCGCCGCTACTTCGCGCCCGACGGGCTGACGTTGGTCATCGTCGGCGCAGTGAAGCCCAAGGAAGCGCTGGACATCGTGCGGGAAACTTTCGGCGATTGGGAGCACAGCCGCCCGGCGCGCGTCCCTATGCCCAACGTACCCGCGATCACCGAGCGCCGCGAAAGACAGATGATCATCCCGGATAAGATGCAAAGCAACCTTGTGCTGGGCTGGCCCGGCCCGCCCCGCCTCCATCCCGATTTCATCGCGTGCGGGGTAACCAACACCATCCTGGGCATTTTTGGGATGTATGGCCGTTTGGGCAAGAAAGTGCGCGAGGAGAATGGACTGGCTTACTACGCTTACAGCCACATCGAGGGCGGCAAAGGCCCCGGCCCATGGCGCGTGATCGCTGGCGTCAACCCGATGAACTTGGATCGCGCGGTCACGCTGATCCAGGAGGAGCTGCGTCGCATCCGCGAGGAGCGCGTCCCCAAGGAGGAACTCAACGACAGCAAATCCTTCCTCACCGGGAGCCTGCCGCTCCAACTGGAGACCAACGAGGGCGTCGCCCAGTCGCTGATCAACATCGAGCGCTACCAACTGGGCCTGGATTACCTCCAGCGCTATCGCGACATCATCACGGCCATCACCGCCGAGGATGTCCAGGCCGCCGCGCAACGATGGCTCGATCCAGAGAACTTCGCGCTGGCCATCGCCGGGCCGCCGATGCCGGAGACACCAGCATCATAAGGCAATGTTAGCCACCGGCGTCGATCTCATCGCAGTCTCGCGCATCGCGCGCACGTTGGAGCGCTTCGGGCCGCGCTTTTTGGAGCGCGTCTTCACGCCCGCCGAGGTAATGTACAGCCGCGAGCGCCCCGCCGAGTTGGCCGCCCGTTTCGCCGGCAAGGAAGCCACGGCCAAGGCCCTCGGCGTGGGAATGCGGATGCTCTCGCCGCTGGGCGTCGGCTGGCAGGAGATCGAGGTGCTGAACGAGCGCAGCGGCAAGCCCTACGTGATCCTCCACGAGCACGCCGAGGAATTGGCCCAACGCCAAGGCCTGACCGAATGGGCCATCAGCCTGAGCCACGATGGCGACTTCGCCATCGCGTTTGTCGTCGCGATGTCATAAACGCGACCCTTGCGAAGGTTAGAAACTATCGCGTCCCAGAAGCTTCATGTCCTGACCGCCAGCTCCTCTGGTGTGCATAGTCATCTGGAACCTTCGCAAGGTTAACGAAAGGAGAATTTTTATGCGAGCCGTAGTGCAACGAGTGACCCGCGCATCCGTCGCCGCCGAGGGCGAGACCGTCGGGGAGATCGATGATGGCCTGCTGGTACTGTTAGGCGTCCGCGAGGGCGATACTGAAGAAGAGGCGCGCTGGCTGGCGCACAAGACCGCCAATCTCCGCATCTTCCCCGATGACGAGGGTAAGATGAATCTCTCGGTCAAGGATATTGAAGGCCGGATACTAGTCGTCTCACAATTCACCCTCTACGGCGATCCCCGACGCGGCTTCCGGCCCTCGTTCGCGCACGCGGCGCCGCCGGAGGTCGCCGAGCCGCTGGTCGAGCATTTCATCGCCGTGATCCAAAAGGAAAATGTCCCCGTCGAGTCGGGCGTCTTCCAAGCCTACATGACCGTCGAGCTGGTCAACGACGGCCCGGTGACGATCCTTCTGGAGAAGGAGGCCTCGGCGTAATGTTACCTTCAGAAGAAGCCACAGAGATGGAGCAAGCCCCGGAGGAAGAAAAGCGAAATATCACGCTCTGGTATTGGTTCCTTTTTGAGAGCAACCTCGCGACGCAACGGGCCAAGACCCTCTTGGCCGATTGGCAGAAGCGCGATTTATCGTTGGAGGATGTCCTGGCGCGCTCGCCACAGGAAGCCTCCTCGCTGGGATTGACGCCCCAGGAGGCGCGGAAACTGCGCCCACCGGCGTCGTTCTCCTCCAAAGCACCAGACGCCCTGGGTTGGGATGAAGCGCTCTATCCCGGCGGGCTGCGCGATCTGCCGCTCAGCCACCGGCCCGCGCTGCTCTTCTATCGCGGCGCGCGCGCCCCACTTCAGCGCCCGATCCTCTATCTGCCGCCCGCTCCCCTGGATACCGCCGATGAGGCGACGCGCGAACTGCTGCAAGAAACGCTGGGCATCGTGCTGGGCGAGGAGTATCTGCCCGCCGCCTTCCACGGCAGCGAGCAGGCGGCGCTGTTGTTGGACGCGATGCGCGCCACCGCCGGCGAGGTTCTACTTTTCACCTACGCGGGCCTGGAACAGGTCTCGCTCTCGAAGCAGGAGCGCGCCTATCTGGCAAACGAACGGCTCGTCCTGGCCACGCCGCTGCCGCCCCAGACGCCGAGCAATCCCGCCTGGGAGCCGATCCTCCACCAGACCGCCGAAGCGGCAGCCGCGCGCTGCCTCGGCCACGACCTGGCCAGCATCCGGCGGAACGAGAAACTACGTCGTCCCACGCTGCTCATCCACAGCGAGGAGCCACGTGCCCTCCCCGCTCACATCCACGTCGCCGCCACACCCACCGACGTGCTGCTCTGGCTGGCCGGCGCTTCGGAGACGCCGGAGAGCACATCCGCCGGGGCCGACGATCTGATCGCCTCGCCCTCGGAGCCGCCGCCTACACCCGAAGAGACGCTGCGCATCTTGGAGGCCAGCGGCAACGTCCCCGACGCGATCAAAAAGCGGCTGCTGGGTAAGACATCAGCGGATTGAGCAGATAGAGCAGATAGGGTTTGGTTCATAGTAAGCCTCGGAGCGGCCCCGTCAGGCGTAAGCGGAGTGGCGTTTTTTCGGACTTCACAACGGCACCCCATTTTGATTTCGTGCCTGACTACGAACTTTATGGCCGCACGCCGATCAACGCCACCGCGTCGATCTGATTCCAGAAGCCGGTGCGCGATTCGTCCAAATCGATGCGCACGCCACGCACGCGGTACGCGGTCTGCGGCGTCGCGACGGCCAACGTCCCCGGACACGGCTCCGTCTCATCAGCGCCCTCCCAGATGATCGTCTCGTTGCCCTCGATGTCGATCAACGAGACGCGCGAGACGGCCCCACGACCATACGTCTGGTAAATCTCCACCTCGGTCGCGAAGACGGGCTGCGCATAGGTCAACTCCAGCCACTCCACACCGCCGCCCCGCGCCGAGGCCCACGCCCGCGAATCATCGACGCAGACCTCGATCTCCGGGGCGCCTGTCGCCCGCGCCGGACTCCAATCGGGCTTCCCAAACGCCGAACTGGCCCGCGCCTCCACTGCCCACTGCGAGATCGTGACGGGCGTCGCCGTCGGCGCCGACTGCCCGCCCTCCGTCCGCCCACACGCCAGCAGCCAGATGGCGCAACTTCCCCAGATCAACCAACGCATCACGCGTCGCATCATGACCCTCACCTCCATTTGTCCCTTGTTGTCCTGTCTATTCTAAACGCGAATCGAATGGTTGTCATCCTTTCACTGACCCCACTGAAAAAAGATAGAGGGGCTCGCAAAGCCGCCAAGACGCTAAGGAAAAATAAGGTAAAGGTTAATTTTCGTGATCAGAGACGGTGATTTGATGAATAAAATTAAGCCAAACCTTAAAAATCTTGGCGACTTTGCGTCTTAGCGTGAGATAGTCCCCCTTCTTTCAGGTGAGTCTTCACTTTAAATTCAAGGGTAGATGTGCTATCATAAGATCAATTGGTTTGTTTCCATTCATCATTCGCAATTCTAAATTCATCATTCCGAGAGGAGCACGCCATCGACGTTCGAGCAGAGATCGAGCAGCAAATCGCCGCGCTGGCCCGCGAGCGCCCCGAATTGTGCGACTGGGAGGCGCTGACGGCGCTGGAGGCGGTGATGAAGGGCTATCGCGCAGCCCAGTCCAATGAACCGGCCAACCTCCGGCCGATGGCCCCGCTGGTGAGGGCCACGTATGAGCGCATCCAGGCGGTATGCGAGCGGTATGTCGCGCGCGCCTCCATTGAAGAACTGTACGATCACCTATTAGATGTGCGGCGAACCATCCGCCAAGGGCGGCAGCACGGAGGACCGCGTTGCTACCTGGAGCACCTTATTCAAGCGTCGTAAAGTCCGAATGTCTAAAGTCTCAAAGTCCCATCCAAAACCCAAATTCACAACTCAAAAGGAGATGACATGTCACGACCGGTTACGCTATTCACAGGACAGTGGGCCAATTTGCCATTGGAGACGTTGGCGGAGAAAGCCAGCGCCTGGGGCTACGATGGTCTAGAACTCGCCTGCTGGGGCGATCACTTCAACATCAATATGGCGCTGGAGCGCGATGGCTACGTCCAGGAGAAGCGCGATCTGCTGGCCAGGTACGGCCTCGAATGCTTCGCGATCAGCAATCACCTGGTGGGTCAGTGCGTCTGCGATCACCCCATCGACGAGCGACACAAGGGCATCGTCCCGCCGCACATCTGGGGCGATGGCGACCCGGAGGGCGTGCGGCGTCGCGCCGCCGAGGATATGAAGAACGCCGCCCGCGCCGCGCAACGCTTCGGCGTGCAGGTCGTCAACGGCTTCACCGGCTCGAAGATCTGGCACACCTTAGCGATGTTCCCGCCCGCGCCGCCGGAGATGATTGAGGCCGGCTATCAGGACTTCGCCGAGCGCTGGCATCCGATTTTGGACGTCTTCGATGAGGTCGGCGTCAAATTTGCGCTGGAGGTGCATCCCTCGGAGATCGCCTACGATTTCTGGACGGCCCAGCGAACCTTGGAGGCCATCGATCACCGCGCGGCCTTCGGCTTCAACTTCGATCCCAGCCACCTCTACTGGCAGATGGTCGATCCGGTGGCCTTCGTCTACGAATACGCCGACCGCATCTATCACATGCACGTCAAAGAATCGATCCGCCTGTTAGATGGGCGCAACGGTATCTTAGGCTCGCACCTCTTCTTTGGGGATCATCGCCGGGGCTGGGATTTCGTCTCGCCGGGACGGGGCGGCGTCCCCTTCGAACGCATCTTCCGCGCGCTCAACGACATCGGCTATGGCGGCCCCTACTCCGTCGAGTGGGAGGACAACGGGATGAACCGCGAGCAGGGCGCGCCAGAGGCGCTGGCCTTAGTCCGCAGCTTGGATCTGACCCCGTCGAATGTGGCGTTCGACGCGGCGTTCAGCAGCGAGTCATAGCTCGTTCGATAAATAAAAAGATGAACGGCCTGGCGACTAAAGTCGCGGCAACGCCTGCGAAGTCGGCCTACGCCGACTCTTTGGCCACTTTCTATCCTCGGTTGCTTGTTTTGGATCTTGAATTCCCATCGACAAACCACAAGAACTTTTAACTTGTAACTTTCAACTGATTTTTGAAGGAGACACTAGATGACCCAAATCGATACGCCCAACCAAGCTAACACCAACAACGAAGGCGGCGGGTTCACTACGATGGCCGGCGCGAAGGCCGAGCGGGAAGCGCCGGAGATCGGCGTGGGGATGCTGGGCTACGCCTTTATGGGCAAGGCGCACACCAACGCCTACAAGAAGATCCCCTATATGATGTATCCGCCGCCCGCGATCCCGCGCCTGGAGGCGATCTGCGGTCGGACGGAGGACGCCGTCCGGGAGGCGGCGCGCCGCTACGGCTACGCGCGCGTCTACACCGACTGGCGCGAGATGATCGCGGATGAGCGGGTGCAGCTCTTCGACAACGGCAGCCCGAATTATCTGCACGCCGCGCCGACCATCGCGGCAGCCCAGGCGGGGAAGCACGTCTTCTGCGAGAAGCCGCTGGCCCGCAATACCGAGGAGGCCAGGGAGATGTGGGACGCGGTGGCGGCTGCCGGCGTCAAACACATGGTCGCGTTCAACTACCGCTTCGTGCCCGCGCTCCGCCAGGCCTACGAGCTGATCCAGCGCGGGGCGTTGGGCCGCATCTATCACTTCCGCGCCGCCTACCTCCAGGAGTGGATTATGGGCCACTACGATCTGCCGCTGATCTGGCGTTTGCAGAAAGAGAAGGCGGGCAGCGGCGCGCTGGGGGATTTGGGCGCGCACATCATCGATCTGGCGCGCTTCCTGGTGGGGGAGATCACTGAGGTCGGCGCGATGACGCGCACCTTTATCAAGAAGCGGCGGCTGGGGGATGGCAGTAGCGAGATGGGCGAGGTCGATGTGGACGACGCCTTCGTCGCCACGATTGCCTTCGAGAATGGCGCCATCGGCACGCTAGAGGCAACGCGCTTCGCGGCCGGGCGGAAGAACCATCAGGTGCTGGAGATCAACGGGGAGAACGGGACCCTACGCTTCAACCTGGAGCGGATGAACGAGATAGACGTCTTCTGGGTCGGGGAAGAGCCCAAGGAGACGCGCGGCTTCCACAAGGTGCTGGTCAGCGAGCCGTACCATCCGTGGTGGCAAAACTGGTGGCCCCAGGGGCACATCATCGGCTGGGAGCACACCTTCATCCACGAACTCAGCCACTTCTTAGAGTGCATCGTCAATGACCGGCCCGTCGCGCCCTACGGCGCCACCTTCGAGGACGGCTATCGCGCCGCCGTCGTCTGCGACGCGATTTTGGAATCGGCTCAGAGCCGGCGGCATGTGGATGTGAGGGATTGAGGGCTGAGGGTTGGAGAGTGCATTGGAGAGGGCGATGACAATTTACTAGATCTCCAGTTCGGCTTCTAGCAGTTCGAACAACTCCAAAATACTCAACGGCTCAATAGGAACAACCCTATCTTCTCGAACTATATGACAGTGATGAGGAAATCCATCAAGCTCAGGATGTTGCGGGGTATTATCCCATCGACGCCGCAAAACTGTTTGGGTACTATCCATCCATTGATAACGATAATCTTCCGTGATGATTTCATCCTCAAGCACCAGGAAGTATTCCGCCATTTCGAGAAAATCACCATTGCTGAGGGTCGCCCGGATGCGAAGATAACCATCGTCGGTGTTAGCGCGGGCAGTGACCAATGTGTAATCCGCAATGATTTCGGAGACCAACAGCAAAGTTTCTACAGCAGCCAAATAGTCAGCAGGCTCGGTCATAGGGAGTCTTCACCGCACAGGATGGTAAGGCGTTGCCGAAGTCGCTGGCGCATTTTGCAAAAAGCATTCCATTCGACGTAATCGGCGTCGTCAGATAGCTGCCCGGCCTGATATTTCTCCCCAAAAATTGCTGAGTCCATCGCATACCGCTCTTCAAATTCGGCGAGCCGAGCTTCAACTTGTGCCAAATCAGCTTCGTCGCGCGCAATCTGTCGAGTCAGAACCTTATGCAGGGCATGATCCACCAACGGTGTACGGAATCCCGCGTTATAGAAGCGTTCTAATCGCTGCAAAGTTTTCGTCGCAGTTTGTACAGTCATCCTGAAACTCCTTTCTATGCTCGGCTATATCGTAGACCTATCGTAGACCTACAGGTCCTTTGATCTGTAAAAAGTATACCACACGCCACCACACTTTACCACGTGAACTAAATGGGGAGCCAACTCCGGATCCCCAATGCCTTTGGAGACAAGTTCGTGATTGACCAGACCACTTATCGCCTATATAATTTCTCCTACCGAGGAGAAATTCATTCTCGTGAAATACTTTCGCTTATGCACAATATAACGTGGGAGACCAATCATGGCGCCAACTCAAGAAGAGACACAAATTTTAGTCGTCGATGACGACGCGCGGGTGTTGAACACCTTTTCCAGAAATCTCAACCTGGCGGGCTATCCCGTCATCACGGCCTCGAATGGCCAGGCCGCCTTGGAGATTTATCGCGAGACGCGGCCGGACATCACGTTGGTCGATGTACGGATGCCCTATATGGACGGCTTCGAGGTGCTACGGGCGATCCGCGAGCGCGACCCGGAGGCCGAGGTAATCCTGGTCACCGGCCACGGCGATATGGAGATGGCCATCGAGGCGCTGCGCGAGGGCGCCTCCGATTTCATCCCTAAGCCGGTGGAGCAATCGACGCTCAACGCGGCGCTGCGCCACGCCAAGGAGCGCCTGCGCCTCAAGCGCGAACTGCGCGAGGCCCAGGCGGCGCTGCGTCGCGCGCACGATGAGCTGGAGGTGCGCGTTCAGCAGCGCACGGCGGAGCTATCGGAGGCCAATGAGCAATTGGAGTCCCAGATCGCTGAGCGGATGCGCGCCGAGCGTGAATTGCAAATCAGCCATAATCACCAAAGCGCGCTCAACGCCCTGCTGCGGATCTCGGTAAACACACCCGAAGCCTCGCTCGACGAGCAGTTGAGTCAGGCGTTGGAACACATCCTGAGCATCTCGTGGCTGCCCATCCTGCCCAAGGGCGCCATCTTCCTCACAGACGAGAACGGGCATGGGCAAACGCTTGCGCTCAAAGCGTCGCACGGCTTCGAGGTGGAGTTACGGATGGGTTGCCAGAAGCTCAGCATCGGCGAATGTCTGTGCGGGCAAGCTGTCGCCCAGAAGCGTATGATCTTTGCCGGCAACTTAGATGAGCGCCACAAAATCTCCGGCCCCGATATACTGACAGCGCCGCACGGCCATTATTGCGTCCCCATCCTCTCCGGCGAGACGCCGCTGGGCGTTCTGACGCTCTATTTAGAGCCGGATCACCAGCGTAAGGAACATGAGATCGAGTTCCTGAATTCGGCGGCGCACACACTGGCCAGCGTCATCGAGCGCAAACGCGCGGAAGAGGCGCTGCGCCAATCCCAGCAACAATACGCCGGGCTTGTCAATACCATCGACGGCATCGTGTGGGAGGCGGATGCGGCGACGCAACGATTCACCTTCGTCAGCCCGCAGGCCGAGGAGATGTTGGGCTATCCCCTCGAGCGCTGGACGGAGGAGCCGGATTTCTGGCCGTCGCATATTCACGAGGAGGATCGCAAGGAGAGCATCGAATTCTGCGCGAAGGCGACCCGTCAACTACAGGATCACGAGTTCGAATATCGGATGATCGATGCAAAAGGCAACATCGTCTGGTTGCGCGACATCGCGAGCGTGATTGTGGAGGATGGCAAGCCCGTCAAGTTACGCGGTGTGATGATCGACATCACCGAGCGCAAGCGCCTGGCCGAGCGACTGGCAGCCATCCATCAGTTGGGCCAGGAGATGACATTGCTGCGGGATGAGCAGGCATTGGTCAAGCGCACGTTGCAAGCCGCAGCCCAGGTCATCGATGCCTCCCTGGCCGGGTTTGGCGTCGTGGATGCACAAAAACGGGAGCTAATCAAACGCTTCCACATCATCGATGGAGAGTTTACCATCACTCCCACACAGCGCATCTCCATCGAGGACGAAACCAGCATCTGCGCAGCGGCCGTCAGCCAGGGCCGCACGGTCAACGTCCCAGACACATCCCAAGACCCGCGTTACCAGGCTCCTTTTGAGAAGGAATCGAGGTATCTCTCCGAGCTATGCGTCCCAATCAAGTTTGAGGGGCGGGTATTGGGCATCATCAACGCGGAACACGAGGCGCGCGCGCACTTCTCCCTCGCCGACCAACAACTGCTCCAAACGCTGGCCGATCAGACCGCCGTGGCGATGGAGAACGCCCGGCTCTACGCTAAAATCCAGCGCAACGCGCGCGAATTGGCCGCGCTCAACACCGCCACCCACGCGATGGCCTCCAATTTGGATTTGGATACGGTGCTCAAACAGGTAATCCGCGAAGTCAACGTCCTGCTGGAGACGGAGGACGCTTCCGTGATGCTCTATGATCCCGAAACAGATGAGCTGGTCTTCTCAGCGCTGGCGAATCCCGATTGCCAGATATTGATCGGCCATCGCCTTTCGGCCACGGAGGGCATCGCGGGGCAGGTGATGCAGGCGCAGGAGCCAATTCTGATCACCAACGCGCAGGAGCATCAGGACTTTTATGGGGGCATCGACGAGGTGACCGGCATGACGACCGAATCGCTGATCGCCGTCCCGCTGACGGTCAAGGGACAGGGCATCGGCGTCATCGAGGTGATCAACAAGATTCATGGGGCCTTCAACGCGCACGATTTGGAGATTCTCAAGGCCTTTAGCAGTTCGGCGGCGATCTCTCTGGAAAACGCGCGCCTCTATCAAAAGCAGATCGAGCAGATCGAGGCGTTGCGATCCACACAGGCCAAGCTTATCCAGAGCGAGAAGATGAGCGCGCTGGGCCGGCTGATCGCCTCGATCTCCCACGAGATCAACAATCCGCTCCAATCGATTCAGGGCTGTCTCACATTAGCCGATGAGGAGATCGGTGATCAGCAACGGCCAGAAAAGTTACAACGCTATTTGGGCATTGCGGAGGATGAGATCGAACGCATCGCGGCCATCGTGCGTCGCATTCGCGATTTCTACCGCCCGGCGCGGGAGGAACTCGACGAGATCGATATCCACGCCGTCTTAGGAAGTGTATTGGAACTTTCCGGCAAGCAACTCCAACACAGCGATGTGGCCATCGAGAAGCACTGGGCCGAGGGGCTCCCGACCATTCCGGCCAACGCGGCGCATCTCAAACAGGTCATCCTGAACCTGGTGCTCAACGCTATCGACGCGATGCCCAGCGGCGGCACGCTCATCCTCCGCACCGCCCAAGAGAACGGGAGGGTGCGCATCGAGTTCACCGACACGGGCGTCGGGATGACGAAGGAGACACAGGATCGCCTCTTTGAGCCGTTCTTCACGACCAAGCCCCACGGTTCTGGATTAGGGCTGTCTATCAGCTATGGTATAATTGAAGCACACGACGGACAGATTTTAGTCGAAAGTGAGGTGGGAAAAGGCTCGACCTTTATCCTACTGCTGCCTATCGAAGCGGAATGAAACCGCCAGATGTCACATAGTTGTAACAAAGCGCTTCTACCCTGCGCCTATAATAAGAGTGGCGAAGACGGGTTATTTTTTTAGACAAGATATAATGGCAAGGCGGTAGATTATCTAAATCTAATGGAGTTTTAGAATATTGTGCTTAATGGTAAGATTCTCATTGTAGACGATGAAAATAGCATCCGGTTCTTCTTGCAAGAACTACTGGAGCGAGATGGGCATCGCGTGACGGCCGTGATCAGCGGCGAGGAAGCGCTAGAGAAAATCGCCCAGGAAACGTTCGACCTGGCGCTCATCGATTTGAAATTGCAGGGGATCAGCGGCACCGAGGTGCTCCGGGGGGTGGGCCAAACGTCGCCGGATACAGTCGTGATTATGCTGACCGGCCAAGGCTCGTTGGAATCGGCGGTGGAGGCATTGCGACAGGGCGCGCACGATTACCTCTTCAAGCCGTGCAAGGCCGAGGAGATCCGCAAGAGCATCCAAGCCGGCCTGCAAAATCGCCGGCAGCGCATCCGCCAACGACAATTACTTCTTCAATTGGAGCAGAACCTCAGTAATACGTTGCGCGATATTCAGGTCACGCGCGCGACCATCGAATCCAGTGATGAGACGCCGCCGCCCACCCGCCCCCAAGCAACTGACGCAAGGCCCCAACTGCCGGAGACCATCCTGGAGAAGGAGAGTCTCCGCATCGATCTGGCGCAGCATCTCATCACCTTAGAGGGGGAGCGTCTAAACCTCAGCCCGACCGAATTCGATGTGCTGACCTACCTCATCAGCGAATCGCCGCGCGTCATCTCGCCGGAGGAGTTGATGCGCGAGGTGCAAGGCTACGAGAGTGAGCCGTGGGAGGCCAACGACACGATCCGCTACCACATCTATCGCATCCGCAAGAAGATCCGAGAAGCAACGGGTGAAGAGAACATCATCAAGACGGTGCGCGGCATCGGCTACGCGGTCCGTTAAATACCGTAGACGAAGCTTCTGGAGATAGCACATCAATCCAACAGGCGACCTAATGAGTCGCCTGTTTAATTTTATTACCACGCCGGTATCTTGCTTGGATCTAGCGCTCCAAGGCAAAAACCATCACATCCTCACGAATCCCGCATGTACCAGCGCCCGAAGAAGACATCTAAGACGATGGTAGACCCGACAAGGAAAATCACAAGGTACATTGTCGCAGGGCTGAAGTTGTTCACGGCGACAGTGTTCATATCGGGATCAGGTTCGGCGATAAGAGCATTGATCCATTTCGCGTCCTCCCTGGCTGCACCGAGGCTGAAGTACTCGATAGCGGTGGCGACGCCATCCGCCGTGCTCACCTTGAGGTAAAAGACACTGCGGTTGCTTCTCCGCGTGGCGCTGGCGGAGCGACGACGATCGGCAGCCGCGCTGCGGGCGTCGGGGATCGGGAGCGATTCGCCCACCGACAACCATGCGGCCCAGGTTTCCTCTTGGCGACAGCAGATAGAGGCCGGGATAGACACCCAAGATGCCACCGACCACGAGAACCCCCACCGCCACGCTCACCCAATCGACATAATTGAACCGCAACGCATCGGCGGCGGGATTCTGAAGGAAGGCGTTGATGCGCGCCGCCGTCTCCTGCTCGTTGACGGTCATCTCCTCGCGAAGATAGACGACCCCTTCCGAGGTCTCGAACGCCAGTTGGAATTTCCGCCCCAGGCCCTCATAATCGAAGGTCGTGACCTCCTGAACATCGGTAAGCGTGTGCATCACGCCCACCGAGAGCGGGATGCCCAGGGGCGCGGGCTGCGTCGCGCAATCGACGCGATCCGCTGCGACGCGCTCACACGTGATCAGCGTGGCCGCACCGCCGACGGCGAGTCCAATGTAGAGGCCGAACAGAAAGAGATCAATCCGATGATTCTTCTTACGATGTGTATAGGTTGCAGGTTCTCCGGGATTTTCTATGATTGCGCAGATTGCGCATCTCGCCCAATGCAATGATATTTTGCATATAGATTGTGCTATGCAAGCCTCAACCATCACCCCGTCAATAGACGGGGTGGCGATTTTGCAGAGCATAGTATAGCCGAGTTACCCGCCGCGCCAAATCAATCCCGGACCGCGTTAATTCCGGCTTCGTTTCCTGGGATAGTTCACAGATAGGTTGACCCTTTTTTCGCGTTGTCCCAGGCCCGGCGGTTCCCACGGCCATCGGACCGTTGGGTCAAAAGAAAAACCACGGCCACCATTACGAAGTCGCCCTTCGGCGACTGAGTTCTAACCGGCGAAGGCCGGTTTCGTAAATGTAGCCGCGCGAATTTATTCGCCAGGCATTTATTTTCAAAGACAGGGGGCTTCTACGCAAAATAAAAGTGCAAACAGATTTCTGCTATCTCTTGAACCATCCCCGTTTCCTCACAAACAACCATAAACTCCCGTATGCACCCAACAAAACTGCCACATAGCGCCTACACAGCCCTAACGACGTAGTGCTAATTTTATCTTAAAATAGGGATGTCGATTTTGTACCGCTTCTTATTGACGGAACTAATGTCGGGGCGAGGTCCCGACCGAAAGACCCAGCAGGAAAAGAGGAAAGAGGAGGATAACTCAATGGCCAAAAAATCATCCAAACAGGTTACAGCACCCCAGTCGACCAATATTAAACTAGACGATATGAAAATTCTTCAGGACATTTTTATTCAAACCGTATCCCACGAGTTGCGCACGCCCCTCACCGTCCTCAAGGGCTATGCCGATTTGTTGAGCGATGGCGAGTTGGGCGATTTGGCCCCGGAGCAGAAAGAAGCGATGTTCATCATCGCCAACCGCGCCCAGGAGTTGAACACGGTCGTTGCGCGCATCGGCGCCCTACTCTCGGTCGAATCCGGCGCGGTGGCCCGGCATCCCACCTCGCTCTCCGCCCTCATCGCCCAAATGGTGGAGGAGCAACGGGCCAAGGCCCAAGCGAACGGCATCGAATTCGAGGCGAAGTTGCCGCCCAATTTACCCCACATCTCCGGGGATCGCCAGCAGCTCCAGGAGGCAGTCGAATGCCTGATCGAGAACGCGATCAAATTCACCCCTAATGGCGGGCGCGTGACACTCGAACTGGCGGCGCAGGACAATGAAGTACATCTGTCGGTCACCGACACCGGCATCGGCATCGAGGAGAGCGACCTGACCCAACTCTTTATGCCGTTCCATCAATTAGATGGCTCCTCCACGCGCCGCTATGGCGGCCTGGGCCTGGGATTGACCGTGGTACACAAGATCGTCGAGGCGCACAATGGAGAGTTAGAGGTGCAGAGTGAGCCAGGTGAAGGAAGCTCCTTCACTATCAAGTTACCCGCGCTCAAATCCCCCAGCGCGCGAACCGAAGCGGGACCGGCGCCCGACGCCCGTACACATCGCATTCTCATTGTCGATGATGAGGAGTTCGTCGCGTTCACGTTGCAGGAGGGGCTGGAAAAGTTACCCAACTGCGAAGTGATGATCACGGACAACGGCAAGGAGGCGCTGCGCCTCTTCGAAGAAGAGCCATTCGATCTGTTGATCACCGACTATAAGATGCCGGAGATGAGCGGCGTCGCGCTGGCAACGCAAATCCGCCAGAAGTACCCGGAAACCGGCGTGGTGATGGTCACCGCCTACAGCAACGATCTCCTGCGCGATCCTTCGGCGGCGGCGGCGATTCAGCGCGTCTTGGATAAGCCGGTCAAGCTCTCGGAAATTCGCAATGTGGCCCAAGAGACATTAGAAGAGATTCTCAAATCACAAAATACGTAAATCGGACGCAGGTCGGAAGCTATGCCGACCCGGCGGATGACTCTACGACTATTTCCGAGAAGCAAGAAGCGACAAGAATCAAGAACAAATGGAGCAGTAGAATCAATGCAGAAGAAACGGGTTTTGATTGTCGACGATGAGCCAACGGTCACGATGACACTGGCGGCAGGGCTAGAAAAGCTGGGCGACGTCTATGAGGTGGAAACCGCCCAGAATGGCGAAGCAGCGCTGAAAAAGATACGGGCGAAACCCTATGCGCTGCTCATCACCGACTACAAGATGCCGGGGATGAGTGGACTAGATTTAGTTCAAACTGTGCATCAGATATCTCCCGCGACCCAAATCGTCTTGATGACCGCCTACGGCTCATCGGAGCTGCAACAAGAAATGGAAAATTTGGGCCTGAATGGCTATTTGGACAAGCCTTTCACCGTAGATCAGATGCGAAGTCTGGTAAAAAACACGGTGGGTTCTGAGCAGGATAATGATAGCCAGAGCATCCGCCAAATTCTCATCTTAGAGGACGATGACCATCTGCGCCGCATCTTCTCGCGAGCGCTGCGCAAGGGCGACTACGATGTCTACACCGCCGCGACTTTAGAGGAAGCGCACGAGCTACTCGAATCTATGCGCTTCGACATCTTCTTGTGCGATGTGCATATCGGAGATGGGCGCGGCACCGATTTACTGCGCGAAAAATCAGCGTCGCTTCAGGAACAAGGCACGCAGACCGTGATGATCTCCGCCGATGCGCGGTATCGCTCGCTTACCGAAGAGTTGGGGGTGGAATTCTATTTAGAGAAACCCATCGATCTTCAGCCCTTGGTGACGTTGATTGATCGGTTAAGTCAGGCGAGATCGTGAAAAAAGCATCAACCTATTTCTAAATCATCTCCGGCTCCTCTGAAAAAAGCTAAAGGGGCTTGCGATGAATAAAATTAAATCAAACCTTAAAAATCTTGGCGACTTGCGTCTTGGCGGGAGATCATCCCCCTTCTTTTAAGGATAAGGATAAGGATAAGGATAAGGATAAGGATAAGGATAAGGAGACTATCGCCATCGTTAACTTTTTTAACTTACAATGTGTAATTTTCAACTGTTTTTCAAGGAGGTTGGATCATGAGTCATCATAGTTCATCTACCAAGTCGGGCGGCATGTTCAACTGGTTGCGCAGCTCAATTCGAGCGCAACTAGGGACCAGCTTTGCCGCCTTGACGGTAGTCTCGATTCTCGTCGTCGCGGTCGTGTTGACGATCTTTAGCGTCAACCAGGCCCGCGAGGCACTGACGGCGCGCGTCTTCGATGAGTTGGAGGCAGTGCGGACGCTCAAAGCCATCGAGATGCACCGCTGGATTGAGGAGCGCAAGAGCGACGCCCGCTTCATCCGGGAGTTGGAATCGGTGCAGGGTAATGAAGAAGGGGACCAGGGCCTCGGCGTGTTAGCAGAATATAAGGACGACCCCTCAAACGAGGCCTATCGCCAAGCATACCAAAGCGTCGAGCGCGAATTACGCGCGTTTGTCACCCAGCACGGGCAAGGTGTGTACAACGATGTGCAACTGATCGATACGAACGGCGAGGTTGTCTTCGCCCTCAACCAGGAGTTGACGGAAATCAACGAGGCCGAGCAAGTGGCTTTCCAGAATGCGCTGGACGGGGTCTACTTCGGCGATCTTTTCTACAATCCTACCCATGAGGCGCTCGACTTACGCCTCGGGGCGCCGGTCAGAAATCTTCAAAACGAGACGGTAGGCATCATCATCCTGGAACTGAACCCCCAACAGCTTAACGAGTTGATGATCGAGCGCACCGGATTAGGCGAGACGGGCGAGACCTATTTGATTGGACAGGATTATCTCTTCCGCAACGATTCCCGCTTCTTGGATGATATAGGGGTTGAGACCACCATTCTCAATGAAAATGTCACGGCCAACACAGAGGCGGTCAACAGTGCCCTCCGCGGTCAATCCCGCACCGCACGCATCGAAGATTACCGGGGGCACTCGGTGCTAAGCTCCTGGACGCCGATCATCGTTCAGGCCGCTACACCCGATGATCCCGACGGCGTGCAATGGGCCTTGGTCGCCGAGATTGATGAGGGTGAGGCGTTGGCCAGCGTCAACGCGCTGGCACAATTTATCGCCGGCTTGAGTACGATGCTCATTGTGTTGGGCGGCGTAATCGCCATTGGTTCGGGCGTCTTGTTGGCGAACCGCCTGGTCAATCCCATCGTCAGCTTGACCGAGAGCGCCACCAAGATCGCCAGCGGTGATTTGAGCACCGAGGTACCGACGGTAGATCGCGATGACGAGGTGGGTTTGTTGGCCCAGGCCTTTAGTCAGATGACGAGCAACCTTCAAAGCTCGATCAATTCCTTGCGCCAACGTGGCGAGGAGCTTGAATCGCGCGATCAAGAGTTGCAAGCGCGCACCGAGCAGTTGGAGGCAAACCAGCGCGCTGTCCGCGTCGTCTTCGCCGCCAGCGAGCAATCCGATCCCGGAGAGCTGTTGCGCTTGACAGTGAACCTGATCCGAGATCGCTTCGATATGTATCACGTGCAAGTCTACATCGTCGAAGAGGAAAAGAACGCGGCAGTATTGCGCGAAAGCACCGGCTACGCGGGCTTACAACTTCTCCAGAAGGAACACCAAATCCCGCTGGATCAATCCGCTCTCGTGACACAAGCCATCCACGGCGGCGAGCCGGTTGTGGTGAACGACGTAAATCAAAACCCCGATTTCTTAGCCAACCCCCTTCTGCCCGATACGCAATCGGAGATGGTCGTCCCCTTGAAGATTGAGGATCGCGTCATCGGTGCGGTGGACATCCAAAGCCGCGATACTAACACGTTCACCTCCGATGTCGTCGGCCTGTTTGAGACGATGACCGATCAAATCGCCCTCCTCTTCCAGAACAGCGAACTCTACCTGCGCACGATGGAGCAGACCGAGGAGTTGACCCACTTCACCACCCAGCTCCGAACCGCTGCGACGGTTTCCGAGCGCTTGAGCACCATCTTAGATCCCGAGGAACTGCTGAACGAGGTCGTCGAACTGCTGCAAAGTCGCTTCGGCTTCTATCACGCCCACATCTATATGTTGGATGAGGGCAATGAGCGCCTCGTCGTCCGCGCCGGTTCCGGCGAGGTAGGTGAGGTCTTACGCCAACGGGAGCACAGCATCCCCACGGACAGCCCCCAGAGCCTGGTCGCCCGCGCCGCCCGCGAGCGGCAGGTCGTCGTGGTCAACGACACGGCAGTAGAGTCGGGCTTCCTCCCCAACCCCCTGCTCCCCCAGACCCGCGCCGAGGCGGCGGTGCCGCTGGTCACCGGCGGTAAACTGTTGGGCGTCTTAGATGTCCAGGACGATCAACCCGAACGCTTCGCCGAATCCGACCTGGCGACCTTCAACACCTTGGCCGGACAGATCGCCACGGCGCTGGACAACGCCCGTCTCTTCGCGGAGCAGCGGCGCTTGACCGCCATCCTCCGCAATTCCCAAGACCTGGTCGCCTTGACCAATCTCCAGGGCGAAATCGTCTACATGAACGAGGCCGGCGCCGAACTAGCCGGCTACGACAGCCCGGAGGCGACTTTGAGCAAGACCATCGCCGACTTCCACACGCCGGAAGATTTCGCTCTCGTCAACGACAAAGCGATCCCCCAAGTATTCGAGACGGGTGTGTGGCAGGGCGAAAATCGCATCCGCTGCACAAACGGCGCCTTGATCCCTGTAGCACAGACGATATTTGTTATTCGCGATGACGAGGGCAATCCCCAGAGCTTGGCGACCATCATCACCGATATCACGGAGCGGAAACGAGCGGAGAACGCGCTGCTCGACAGTCAAGCGCGGCTATCAGAGGCGCTGGACATCGCGCAACTCGTGCCCTGGGAGTTTGATGTTGAGCGCGGCATCTTCATCTTCGACGACAGTTTCTACGCCTCGCTCGGCACGACTGCAGAGGAAATGGGCGGCTACGAAATGTCCGCCGAGGCGTACGCGCGGGAGTTTGTCCCGCCAGCGGACGCGGCGGATGTAGCTCAAAATGTCCAAGCCGCCATTGCGACTGATGATCCTGATTATTCAACGGAGATCGAATCGCGGGTCATTCACGCGGACGGCGAGATCCATCATATCATCGTGCGCTTCCGCATCGAGAAGGACGCAGAGGGGAACACGGTCAAGATCATCGGCGCCAATCAGGACATCACCGAGCGCAAGAAGGCCGAGCAAGCCTTTATCGAACTGAGCCGGCGGAACGAGTTGATCCTGAACTCCACAGCAGAAGGCATCTTCGGCGTCGATCAAGAGGGCCACACCGTGTTTGTGAACCCGGCGGCGGTCGAGATACTCGGCTATTCAGAGGATGAGTTAATCGGAGAAACCCATCACCACTTAATCCATCACCATCGCGCCGATGGGAGCGAATATCCGGTAGAGGAGTGCCAGGTCTACGCCGCCTATCGCGATGGCAAGACCCACACCGGCCAAGATGAAATCTACTGGCACAAAGATGGTCACAGCTTCCCGGTGGCCTACACCAGCACCCCCATCACCGACGACGAGGGGAACATCCTCGGCGCAGTGGTCACATTCCGCGACATCACCGAAGAATTGGAGGCCCGCGAGGCGACCGAGAAGCGCGCCCGCGAGCTACAGACGGTGGCCGAGGTCAGCACCTCCGCCGCGACCGTGCTCGATCCCGAAGAACTGCTGCAAGACGTGGTCAATCTCACCAAAGAAAACTTCGGTCTCTACCACGCCCACATCTATCTCATCGACGACGCGGGTGATACGCTCAAGTTGGCCGCCGGAGCCGGCGAGGCCGGCCAGCAGATGGTGGCCGAGGGTTGGAGCATCCCCGCCGACAGCGAGACCTCGCTCGTGGCCCGCGCTTATCGCAACCGCGAGGGCGTCATCGCCAACAACGTGCAGGCCACGCCCGACTTCCTGCCCAACCCACTGCTACCCGATACCGCCTCCGAGTTGGCCGTCCCACTCATCGCCGGCGATCAGGTGCTCGGCGTGCTGGACGTCCAATCCGAACAGGTCGAGCATTTCACCCCCCAGGACGTGAACATCCAAACCACCTTAGCCGGACAGATCGCGACCGCGCTGGATAACGCCCGCCTCTTCGCGGAGCAGCACCGCCTGACCGCCATCCTTCGCAACTCGCAGGATATGATCTCGTTGACCAGTCTTCAGGGCGAGATTATCTATATAAACGAAGCTGGCGCTAAATTAGCAGGCTATAACAGCCCAGACGAAGCTCTCGGCAAGGTAATCGCCGATTTCCACACACCAGAGGATTTCGCCCGTGTCAACGACAAAGCGATCCCCCAAGTATTCGAGACGGGCGTGTGGCAGGGAGAAAATCGCATCCGCCGCACGGATGGCGCCCTGATTCCTGTGGAGCAGACTATCTTCTTGATTCAAAATGAGGATGGAAAGCCGCAGAACTTAGCCACGATCATCACCGATATCACGGAGCGCAAGCAGGCGGAAGAGCAGATTCGCAAGCGCGCGTCCGAGCTACAAACGGTGGCCGAGGTCAGCACCTCCACCGCGACCGTACTCGATCCCGAAGAACTGCTGCAAGACGTGGTCAATCTCACCAAAGAAAACTTCGGTCTCTACCACGCCCACATCTATCTCATCGACGACGCGGGTGATACGCTCAAGTTGGCCGCCGGAGCCGGCGAGGCCGGCCAGCAGATGGTGGCCGAGGGTTGGAGCATCCCCGCCGACAGCGAGACCTCGCTCGTGGCCCGCGCTTATCGCAACCGCGAGGGCGTCATCGCCAACAACGTGCAGGCCACGCCCGACTTCCTGCCCAACCCACTGCTACCCGATACCGCCTCCGAGTTGGCCGTCCCACTCATCGCCGGCGATCAGGTGCTCGGCGTGCTGGACGTCCAATCCGAACAGGTCGAGCATTTCACCCCCCAGGACGTGAACATCCAAACCACCTTAGCCGGGCAGATCGCGACCGCGCTGGATAACGCCCGGCTCTTCGCGGAGCAGCGTCGCTTAACCGCCATCCTCAATAACTCTAACGACTACATTGCGCTGGCGAATCCGCAAGGGGAGCTGATTTACGTCAACCCCGGAGGCGCCAGGATGATCGGCTACGACGATCCCCGTGAGATCATTGGAAAGCTTAAAATCGAAGATACCCACAGTCCAGAGGACATGGCCCGCGTGGGCGAAGAGGGCATCCCGGTCGCGATGGAAGAGGGCGCGTGGCGCGGCGAAAATCGCCTCAGGCGCCGCGATGGCCGCCTGATCCCGGTCGATCAGACCATCTTCGTGATCCGAGATGAAAGCGGCGAGGTGCAAAGCTTCGCCACGATTATGATCGATATCACCGCCCGCTTGGAAGCCGAGCGTCGCATCCAGGAAATCAACGAACGCTTCGCCTTAGCGAAGGAGTCTGTCAACCTGGGCATCTGGGACTGGGATGTGCGGAACGACGAGCTGGTCTGGGATGATACGATGTACAAGCTCTACGGTATCCACAAGGAGGACTTCAGCGGCGCTTACGAAGCCTGGCAAAGCGGCCTCCATCCAGAGGACGCGGAATCAGCAGCGGCGGCGCTCCAAGCGGCGCTGGAAGGGAAAGGGGAATTCGACGTTGAGTTCCGCGTCGTACATCCAAGCGGCGAAATTCGCTACCTCAAAGGCGATGCGGTCATCATTCGCGATGACGATGGCGCCCCACTCCGCGCCGTCGGTATGAACTACGACATCACCGACCAGAAGAAAGCCGAGCAAGAGTTGATCCAGCGCGCGGCCGAATTACAGACGGTGGCCGAAGTCAGCACCTCCGCCGCGACGGTGCTCGATCCCGAAGAACTGCTCCAAGAAGTAGTCGATCTCACCAAAGAAAACTTCGGACTCTACCACGCTCACATCTATCTCATCGACGACGGGGGCGAGACGCTCAAGTTGGCCGCCGGGGCCGGCGAGGCCGGCCAGCAGATGGTGGCCGAGGGTTGGAGCATCCCCGCCGATAGCGAGACCTCGCTCGTGGCCCGCGCCTATCGCAACCGCGAGGGCGTCATCGCCAACAACGTGCGCGAGGCTCCCGACTTCCTCCCCAACCTCTATCTCCCCGACACCCGCGCCGAGATGGCCGTGCCGATGCTCGCTGGCGAGCGCGTGCTGGGCGTCTTAGACGTGCAATCCGAACAGATTGGGCGCTTCACTCAGCAGGATGTCAACATCAAGACGACGTTGGCCGAGCAGGTCGCCACAGCGTTGGATAACGCGCGCCTCTTCGCGGAGCAACGACGCCTGACCGCCATCCTCAACAACTCCCGCGATTACATTGCCCTGGCCAACCCCCAAGGCGAGATCATCTACCTCAACCCCGGCGGCGCCAAAATGGTCGGCTACAACGATCCCCGCGAGATCCTCGGGATGAATATCACTGATTCGCACACGCCGGAGGACACGGCCCGCGTCTTAAAAGAAGGCGTCCCGATCGCGATGACCGAGGGCACATGGCGCAGCGAAAATCGCCTGAAGCACCGCGACGGCCACCTGATTCCCGTCGATCAGACCATCTTCGTCATCCGCGATGACGAGGGCGAGGTGCAGACCTTAGCCACCATCATGATCGACATCACCGAGCAGAAAGAGGCGGAGCGGCAGTTGCGCCAACGCGCGGCCGAGCTGCAGACGGTAGCCGAGGTGAGCACCTCCGCCGCGACCGTGCTGGAACCCCAAGAGTTGCTCCAAGAGGTCGTCGATCTCACCAGGGAGGACTTCAATCTCTACCACGCCCACATCTACCTGATCGACGAAGCGGGCGAGTTTCTCAAGTTGGCCGCCGGGGCCGGCGAGGCCGGGCAGCAGATGGTAGCCGAGGGCTGGAGCATCGCCGCCAATAGCGAGACCTCGCTCGTGGCGCGCGCTTATCGCAACCGCGAGGGCGTCATCGTCAACGACGTGCGCGAGGCTCCCGACTTCCTCCCCAACCCCCACCTCCCCGGCACCCGCGCCGAGATGGCCGTGCCAATGATCGCTGGTGACCGCGTGCTGGGCGTCTTGGACATCCAATCCGCCGAGGTCGGGCGCTTCACCCCCCAGGACGTCAACATCCAGACCACGTTAGCCGGTCAGGTCGCCACAGCATTGGATAACGCGCGACTCTTCCAAGAAGCGCAACAAGTCGCCGACCGGCTGCGCGAGGTCGACCGGATGAAGAGCGAGTTCCTGGCCAATATGAGCCACGAATTGCGCACCCCCCTCAACTCCATCTTGGGCTATACCCAGCTTCTCCTCTTGGACTTGGAAGACACCCTACCCCAGGAGAGCCTGGAAGATATGCAATCGATTCATCTCAACGGCCAACACCTCCTCAGCATGATCAACGACATCTTAGATCTGGCCAAGATCGAGGCCGGGCGCCTGAACTTGAACTTCGAGGAACTGGAAATCGGTATGCTTTTGGAGAGCGTCCAGGCCAGCAACTCCGGTCTCTTCCTGGAAAAGCCTTTAGAGTTGGTCATCGATATGGAGGAGAATGTACCTGTCATTTGGGCGGACAGCGTGCGGATGACACAAGTGCTCAACAACTTAGTCGCCAACGCGGTTAAGTTCACCGACGAGGGTCAGATCACCATTCGAGCCTATCAACAGGATGACGGCGTCAAAATTGAGGTTGAGGACGAAGGCATCGGCATCGGCGAGGAGGATATGGACAAACTCTTCGAGCGCTTCCGTCAGATCGATGGCTCCTACACGCGCCAAGCCGAGGGCACCGGCCTGGGCCTGCCCATCACGCGCCACCTGGTCGAAATGCACGGCGGCGCCATCACCGTAGAGAGTGAAGTCGGCTCCGGCAGCACTTTCACCATCCACCTCCCCAGCGTCAAGGAGGCAAAAGCCTACATCGAGGAAAACGTCAACCCGTTTATCGAAGAAACATAGGACGTGATCGCGCAAATGGGATCTGAAGAACCCCGCTATTCAGCACGCGGGGTTCTTCAGATGTAAAATCTCCCGGCTCTTCAGGAATTTGCCGGGTACAATTATACTATTCCCATTCGCAACCCAGTAACGACGTAAAGAGGTCTGTGATCTCCACAAAAACACACAGCCGCGTCATTTTTAGGGCTATCCGGGAAATTATCCGGCGAAATCCAAAAACCCCTCCCAGATCGGTATCATTTTGCTCAAGGCACAATTACGTTATAATAGAAAAGATGACTCCAATTTCTGGAACGACCGAAGGTGCAACGCACTTGAACTTTAAAGAAAGGTGCTACCTCATGCAGTATATGCGTGGTGACAAGCCCAAAAGCGCGTTGCATCTCACAAGACTAAACGATTACTAAAATTCAACAAATGTAGAATTATGACAGATAACAAGAGAGACAACCCACTCATTTTAGTCGCTGATGACAATCGACACAACGTCCGCATGCTAGAGTCGATCCTCAAGCCGGAGGGCTACGACGTCGTCGTAGCAAACAATGGCGTGGAGGCGCTCCAACTCGTCGCGGAAGCGTCCCCAGACCTCATCCTGCTGGATGTCATTATGCCTAAGATGGATGGCCTGACGGTCCTGAAAAAGCTCCGCGAGAACGGCGCGAATCAGGGCATCCCGGTGTTGATGGTCACCTCGTTGGATGATCTCAAGATCAAAATCAAAGGACTAAAGGCCGGCGCCGACGACTTCTTGAGCAAACCCTTCATCTCCGTCGAATTGCTGGCCCGCGTGCGCTCGCTGCTCCGCATCAAGCACCTCAACGATGAGTTGCAGATGAAGAACATCCTGTTGGAGCGCGTCCTCACCCGCTACATCCCCGAAGATGTCGCTTCTGAAATTATGCGCAATCCAGAGCAGAATCTGCGCTTGGGCGGCGTGACCAGCGAGGTCAGCGTGCTCTTCGCCGATATTCGCGGCTTCACCAACTTCTCGGAGCAGCACAGCGCCTCCCAGGTCACCGATATGCTCAATCAGATCTTCGACAGCCTCACCGAGCCGGTTTTTGAGTTCGACGGCACATTAGATAAGTACCTGGGGGATGCCATTATGGCCTTCTACGGCGCGCCGCTCCCCTCCAACGATTACGCGGAGCGCGCACTCTACACAGCCAAGGCAATGCAGGAGCGCTTCACCGCCTTGATGGACATTATCCCAGACATCGAGGAGTTAGGCTTGGGCGTCGGCATCTGCACCGGCGAGGTCATCGTGGGCAACATCGGCTCCCATCGCCTGATGGATTACACGGTCATCGGGCAGACCGCCAACATGGCCAAGCGCTTGCAGGAACACGCGCGCCCCGGCCAGATCCTGATTGAGGATCAGACCTATCACCAGGTCCCGGGTCAAATCGAAGCCCGACCGGTCAATTTGCCGGAACTGCAACACTATCGGCAACTCAAACAGATCTACGAGGTGACGCTTGTAAAAGCGCCATCCCGGGCCAGGTGAGCCTACCCAATTGCGACACAATTACCACATGATACTAATACCACTTTGGAGTTCTTATGATATGCTAGTGGATATGAAATATGCTCCGTCGAGGTCCAGGCTTGTTTTTTGATACGGGAGAGGAGTGAGTAAGGATATGGAACAGAAAACCGTGCTATATATCGAGGACAACCCGCACAACCGGCGGCTTGTACGCCGGACGTTGCAACGGCGCGGTTACGAGATGATCGAGGCCGATGATGGCGTCACAGGCCTCGAGATGGTTCGGGAGTTGAAACCCCCGCTGGTATTATTGGATATTGGTTTGCCGAAAATGGACGGCATCGAAGTCGTCAAGCATATCAAGGCGGATACGGAATTGCAGCAAATCCCCGTCATTGCGCTGACCGCCTCGGCGATGCGCGGGGACCGCGAGCGCTTCCTCGCGGCCGGCTGTGATGACTATCTCTCCAAGCCGATTCAGGTGCTGGAGTTGCTTCAGATGGTCAAGCAATACTATCCCCCAGGGGGTGAAGGGCTAACCTCAACTATGAAAAAATCTGTCAAAAGTGGAGCGAAATAATGGCAACAGGAGCAACCGTTTTACTTATCGAAGATTATGACGATAACGCGCGCATCATGATCCGCTCGTTGGAACCGCATGGCTTTCAGGTCTTCCGCGCTATCGATGGCGAGACGGGTTTGCGCCTGGCCATCGAGAAACGCCCGGATATTATTCTGCTCGATTTGGGCCTGCCCGATGTCGAAGGGCAGACCATCGCGGGCCTGATCAAGAGTCGCCCGGAATTGGCTACCGTGCCCGTCGTCGCCGTGACGGCGTGGCCGCCCGATACCGCCCGGTATATGGCCCAGGCCTATGGCTGCGCCGGCTACATCTCCAAGCCGATTGATGTGCTGAAGTTCCCAGAACAGATAAAGGTGTACTTGCAAGACGTCGCCGATTAAGGTCATTCCAGGATTTAAAACCTCCCATTAGGAATAGCCCAAACCGGCGCTGTCTCACGCCTCAAAAGTTACGCCTTTCCCACTCTCGCTCCAAGGGGATCGATAGATCCCCGTTTTGCTTCCGCAAGCTGAAAGCATGTTCAAAACATGCCCAAGAGACGCGGATTTAACAATCCGCCCGGAGCGAATAGGGTATAATTGCAAAATGGGAAAGCCCCACCAAAAGTTACGCCTTCGTGATTTACCGCTGTCCATGGTAAAATAAACGTGATGCGTCATTTAAGCGTAAGCGTTTCCCATCTTCCCCATGGCGCGACAGGACCACATCCAAACCCGGAGCTCATCAGCAGCAACGCTGACAACCTCCGTGCGAACGCCGTTGAAAGCAAGCTATTATTCGAAGTCAGTTATGCAAGGAGATAGATTTATGAAATACCGCACATTTGGACAACTCGACTGGCAACCCTCGGCGCTGGGATTTGGCTGCATGCGATTGCCCACCACCGATGACGACCCGAAAAACATCGATGAGCCGCTGGCGACCGAGATGATCCGCTACGCCATCGATCATGGCGTCAACTATATCGATACCGCCTGGCCCTATCACCAGGAGGCGAGCGAGCCGTTCGTGGGGCGCGTGCTCCAGGATGGTTATCGCGAGCAGGTCAAGCTGGCGACGAAGCTCCCCTGCTGGCTGATGGAGAAGCCGGCGGACTTCGATCACTATCTTGATGAGCAATTAGAGCGCTTGCAGACCGACCACATCGACTTTTACCTGTTGCACGCGCTCGAAGCCGACCGCTGGGAGAAGATGAAGAAGTTAGACGCCCTGGCCTCAGCAGAAGCCGCCCTCGCTGATGGGCGTATCCGCCACCTGGGGTTTTCTTTTCACGATGACTACGAGGTCTTCCAGCGCATCATCGATGAGTACGATGGCTGGACCTTCTGCCAGATCCAGTACAACTATATGGATATCGAATATCAAGCGGGACGCAAGGGCCTCAAATACGCCGCCGATCATGGCCTGGCGGTCGTCATTATGGAGGGACTGCGCGGCGGGCAACTGGCGCAGGATCCCCCACCCGATCCCATCGCAGAGCTGTGGGCCAAATCCGAGCGCGACTGGAAGCCGGCGGAATGGGGCCTGCAATGGCTTTGGAACCAGCCGGAGGTCTCTGTGGTGCTCAGCGGCATGAGCGAGATGCAACACGTCACCGAGAACGTCGCCACCGCGGAGCATTCTGGCATCGGGCTGCTCAACGACGAGGATCTGGAGATCATCCGCCAGGTGCGCGAGACCTACGAAGAGCTGGCGCCCATCCCCTGCACCGGCTGCGAGTACTGTCTGCCCTGCCCCAACGGCGTCAACATCCCGCGCATCTTCAAGCTCTACAACGAGGCGGTGATGTACGACGATCTGGAGGGCGCGCGGCGCGGCTACAACTGGATCAAAGAGGAACAACGGGCCAACGCCTGCGTCTCCTGTGGCGCCTGCCAGGAGCAGTGCCCCCAAGGCATCGAGATCATCGAGTGGTTGGCAAAGGTACACGAAAAGCTCGCTGCGCAAGCGTGAGCGGCTCCTTGCGAAGGTTGAGAAACACTACCGATCTGAAATGCTCCGAGCGGATCGCCAGATCCGCGCCTTTGGGGTCGAGCTGGCTATCGAAGGGTGCCGATCAATGACCTCGCCGGGCAGTGAACTACCCGTCTGAAAGCTGAAGTCGGCTGAAAGCCGACTCGAAGTAGACACCGCCATTCAACAACACAAATAGTCCCCGCACAAAACCTGACAGGTTTCCAACACCTGTCAGGTTTGTTGTTTTAAGTTCGCCTATGCTATAATGAAATTGTCATCCCCCAAGGAAAAAATCTCAACGCAGAGGCGCGAAGTCGCAAAGTTGCAACTTGCAACTTCTAACTTTCAACTTGTAACTCATTTTAAGGAGACTACAATGCACATTGTCACAGATAGCGGTATGGATCTTCCCCCGGAGCAGATTGCAGCGTTGGATATCCACATCGTCCCGCACAAGATCACCATTGCGGGCGAGACGTACCTCAGCAACATCGAACTCACCCCCAATGACCTCTTTCGTCTTCTGGAGGAGACCGGCGAGATGCCCGTGACCGCCGCGCCGTCCGCCGGCGATTTCGCGGAGCTTTACCGCCGGCTCGCCCAGGACGATCCCGACATCCTCTCGATCCACATGTCCTCCGGGCTGAGCGCGCCGGCCAACGTGGCCACCGCCGCCAAGCAGATGGCGCCGGAGGCCAACGTCACGGTGGTGGATACGAAGACCCTCTCAGCCGTGCTGGGCTGGCAGGTGATGGCCGCCGTCCACGCCGCGCGCGCCGGCTGGGATAAGTCGCAGATCATCACGATGATCCAGCAGATCAACATCGTGAGCGAGAGTATCTACACCATCGACGATCTCACCTATCTCATTCACGGCGGGCGCATCGGCCACATGAAGGGCCTGATCGCCTCGGTGCTGCATCTCCGCCCGCTGATCCGCGTGGAGAAGGAGGGCGGCACCTATCAACAGGCCGGGATGTCGCGGACGTTCAAGGGCGCGCTCTCCGGCTTGATCAAGGAGGTGCAGGCGCATCATCCCCCCGGCAGCCGATTGCGCACCCAACTGGGCCACGGCTACAACCCCAAAGCCATCGCCTTCCTGCGCGAGCGGATGGACGCGCTTTACGACTGCGTGTGGATGCCCACGACGCAATTGACCACGATGATGAGCGCGCACACCGGCCCCACGATGGTCGGCCTCGCGTTCGCGGCGGAGGCGGATCTGCCGCCGTTCTTCGGGGAGTTGCCCATCGAAGTTCAAGCCTAAAGATGGCTACAAATCCCCCTACAGAGACGCAGAGTTCACAGAGGGTTGTGTTTATCTGCTCCATCTGCTGATTATTTTGCACGAGGAGGTATCGATGGACACGCAACGACGTCGTAACGTAGCGATTGGAATATCATTGACGTTGGCGCTGGGCGCCCTCATGTTGATGTTGACAGCACTAGGGAGGCCGGCGCGCGCGCAGCCTCTCGCGCCGACGATCCGCTATGTCTCATCGGGCAGCGGCAGCGATGCGGAGAACGACTGCACGGCCAACAACGCACCCTGCGCGACCATCCAGCACGCGGTGGATGAGGCCGATCCCGGTGACGAGATTCGCATCGCGGCGCTGGACAACTTAGCGCCGACGCGCTACACCGGCCCCGACGATCCAGAGGCGCCCGTCATCCGCGTCACCAAGCGCGTGACCCTGGCAGGCGGCTATAGCTACACACCGTTCCCCCTTCTCTGGGTGCGCCAACAGATCCCCTCGCTAGTGGACGGGGAAAACGCCCGCCGGGGGTTGGAGGTCATCGGCCCCGATGTGACGCTCGCGGCCAGTCGCATCGCCTTCATCCAGGGGCGCGGCGAGCGCGGCGGCAACATCTACGCCGAGGAGGCGGAGCTGCGCCTCACCGCCACGCCCATCCTGAGCGGCAGCGCGACCTACGGCGGCGGCCTCTATCTCAAGCAGTGCCGCACCTCCTTCGATCCCGGGGAGTTGGGTTGGGGCAGCTTTCCCGGCTTCAGCGGACTGCTGCTCATCCAGGGGAACGAGGCGGAGGACGGCGGCGGCCTCTACATCGCGGGCGGCGATCCGACGCTGACGATGTTGGCGCTCAACGAGAACGTCGCGCAGCGCGATGGCGGCGGCCTGTACATCGACGAGGGCGCGCCCTTGGTCGCCGGGAACGTGATGTTGGAAAATCGAGCCGGGCGGCACGGCGGCGGCGCCTACCTCGCGGATAGTCGCGCGCGGCTGATCGCCACGGCGGTCTATTCCAACACGGCCTTGCACGGCGCGGGTCTCTACATCGAAGGGATGCTGAACCTCCTCTGGGGCGATGTCCCCATCATCGCCAACAGCTACATCCGCCACAACCGCGCGGACGATGCGGCGGGGACGATCCAGAGCGCGCATCGCGGCGGCGGCATCTACTTCGATACGGCGTTGGCCGGCCTGGTCAATCTGATCGTCGCCGATAATGTGGCCGACGAGGGCGCGGCGCTCTACCTGCACGCCTCGTCGCCGCGCCTCTACCACAGCACGCTGGCGAAGAATGCGGGCGCGACCGGCGTCCACTTGGATCATCAGCCGGGGCAGATTTTCCCGCCGGAAGTCCCCATCCCCAGTCAGCCGGCCTTCACCAACACCATCGTCGCCAGCCACACCACGGCGCTCCACGTGGCGAGCACGGGCTATCCCGCCCCCGTGGAGAATCGCGCCACGTTGGACGGCACACTCTGGTGGGGCAACGCCGCCGACGTGGCCGGCCCCGGCGAGGCGCGCCTGGGCGCGACGAACGTCTACAGCGCGCCGCGCTTCGTCTGCACCGGCGATCTGCCGGAGTGCGTCCGCGCCTACCATCTGATGACCGACTCCCACGCCATCGACGCGGGCGTGCCGTTGGCGCTGGCCGAGTTCGACGCGGAGCTGATGGTCGACATCGACGGGCAGCTTCGCCCCTCCGGCGCGGGCTACGATCTGGGGGCGGATGAGGTCGTCACCCGCGCGCGCGGCGTCTGGCTGATGCCGCCGCTCTCCACGCGCCTGGCCGCACCCGGCGCGACCGTCACCCACACCTTCCGCCTGCTCAACACGGGCACGGAGACCGCGACCTACGACTTAGAGGCGCGGAGCGATCAGGGCTGGGCCACGCTAGATCCAGATCCAGCGACGCCGCTCCAACTCAGCCCGCAGACGAGCGCCACGCTGCACCTGCACGTCGCAGCGCCGTCTGACGCCGAACCGGACACGGCCGATACCACCGTCATCACCGCCACGATTCAGGGAACCGAGGAACGCGCGCGGGCCGTAGCGCTGACGCAGGTCGTGGCCGAGGCGCGGGTCGATTTGGCCGTGGCTAAGGAGGCCGCCGCGACCTTAGTCGAGCCGGGCGGCACGCTGCGCTACACGCTGCTGATCACCCGCACCGGCGCCACGACGGAGGCGCTCCCCATCACCCTCACCGACACGCTGATCCCCACGCGCGCCATCGCCGGCTGGGAGTTGCCCGATGACTATTTCTGCCAGGGGAATCTCCAAAGCGGGCGCTTCACGTGCAATTGGGCCCAGGTCGCCGTCCACGCCGTGCCGGTGATCACCCTCGAGTTGGATTTGGTCATCACGACGAGCGACGCCTACACCGGCGCGCTGCTGAACACCGCCGCCGTCCGCACCTCCTGGCGCGAGATGACGGCCACCAACAACACCGCGCAGGTCGTCGTGAGCGTCGCGTCGGGGCTGTCGCGGGTCTATCTGCCGCTGGTGTTGCGACGCTGATTTGATGGGTGTATACTATCGGGGAGGATAGTTTTTGTGCAACCTCATCGATAATGGAGTGATAAGGAACTTATGCCATAATGAAGTATCTCAAGATCATCGAAGCAATCAAAATAGTCCGTTCGGAAATACGCTGGAAACCTAACAGCGCAATACGTCACCTACAGAAACGTAAGCGGCGAGGTCATCTCCCCCAAACCGCTACTCTTGAGGACTACGAAAATCTCATTTTAAAGGTGGTGCAAGAAAAATCTGCTTTAGTGTACCGTTACTGGTATAATTATGTGTCATACGTGGCTGTAGTTGCCACTGTTGAAGAGCAGCAGTGGTTGGTGATGTTTGATTATGCCGGTGTGTTAGAAAGTGCTTTTGTGGTCGAACGACCGGAAAGATATTTAAGCAAACCTGGATTTGAGAAAATTGGGTTATTGAGCGAGGTGTATTATGAACTATAAAGCGTTGATCGCCAGCTATGAAGTGGATGTGCAGTTCCCCGATGTGAGCGGGATGGAGCATTTGGATATGTTGATGACTCGCAGCGAGATCGCTCAAAACGAGTTGCATCTCTCGGATGAGGAACGCGAGCGGGTGTTAAAAGCGGATCGTATCTTTCTGCAACACGCCAAGGAATTCTACGCATCTATTCGGCGGGTCGCTGATTTATCGAATTGGCGGCGTGATGAGCGCGTGCCCCCTACCCACTGGTGGTGGTATTTAGATGTCATCGTACAAATCCCGGCGCATCTGTCGAAATCTGCGGCACCTGAATCTTCATCCAACCGACATCGAAACCCCAAAGCCAAGGCCGTTCCAAGAAAATAAACCTCCCAAATACAAGCAATCTTCCGAGGAAAAAGCATCTGGTTTGGAGGGTTTTAAATTTTGGAACTACCTAAGCAACCCCACCTTGTACGCGAGGATACCCCACCGCCGACTTTTTGACCTTTGACGTTCTGACGTTTGACTTTTCAACCTTTGACCAATTTTCAGGAGGAGTCCCCCATAATGACCATCCCAACCTATCTCGCCGCCATCGAAAAACGCCTGCAATCGGGTATCTCGCGCGAGCACGCTTACCGCGCCGATCTGGAGGGGCTGATCCGCGAGCTGGCGCCCGGCGTGGAGGTGACGAATGAGCCGGCGAATGTGACCGACTCCGGCAACCCCGATTTTGTCATCACGCGCAGCATCGGCGGCGATCCCATCCCCATCGGCTACATCGAGGCCAAGGATGTGGGCAAGGATCTCACCAGCAAGCGCTATCGCGAGCAGTTCACGCGCTACAAGCGCGCGTTGGATAATCTCATCATCACGGATTACGTCTGGTTCCGCTTCTTCGAGGCCGGCGAGCTGATTCACGACATCCGCCTGGCCGAGGTGGACGCCGCCAATGGCACGCTCACGCCGCTGCCCGAAAACTTCCCCGCTTTTATCGATCTGCTGCGCGAGTTCTGCACCTTTATCGGCCAGACGATTCATAATCCCAAAAAGTTGGCGGAGATGATGGCCGCCAAGGCCCGCTTGCTCCAGACGATCTTGGAGCAGGCGCTCACGGCGGATGAGGCCCGCACCGCCGCCGCTCCCGACGGCGCGGACATGGCGCGCACGGCGTTGCAGGAGCAGTATCACACCTTCAAGAAGATTCTCATCCACGATCTCACCCCCGCCGCCTTCGCCGACATCTACGCCCAGACGCTGGCCTACGGGATGTTCGCCGCGCGCCTGCACGATCCCCACCTGGAGACCTTCAGCCGCGAGGAGGCGGCGAACCTGGTGCCGCAGAGCAACCCCTTCCTTCGCAAGCTCTTCCAGCACGTGGCCGGCTACGATATCGACCCGCGCATCCGGCCCACGGTGGATAACCTGGCCGAGGTTTTCCGCGCCACCGATGTGGAGGCGCTGCTGACCAACTTCGGCGCGAGCACGGAGCAGAACGATCCCGTGATCCACTTCTACGAGACCTTCTTGGCGGAGTACGACCCCGCGCTGCGCAAATCGCGCGGCGTCTGGTACACGCCGGAGCCGGTCGTCAACTTCATCGTCCGCGCCGTCGATGACCTGCTCAAGGCCGAGTTCGATCTCCCGCTGGGCCTGGCCGATACGAGCCAGACAACGATCACACTCCAGACACAGGCCCAGGATAAGCGCACGAAGTCGGGCTACAAGGAGGTCGAGCGCGAGGTGCACAAGGTGCAGATTCTGGACCCGGCCACGGGGACGGGCACCTTTTTGGCCGAGATCGTCAAGCACATCTACCGGACGCAATTTGCCGCGATGCGCGGCGCCTGGCCCGGTTACGTGGCGGACGATCTGATCCCGCGCCTCCACGGCTTCGAGCTGCTGATGGCCTCCTACGCGATGGCCCACCTCAAGCTGGAGCTGCTGCTGCGCGAGACGGGCGTCGCGATCCCGGCGGGCCGGCGGCTTCACGTCTACCTGACCAACTCCTTGGAGGAGCACCACCCCGATACCGGCTCGCTCTTCGCCAGTTGGCTGAGCCAGGAGGCCGCCGAGGCCAATCGCATCAAGCGCGATACGCCGGTGATGGTCGTGCTGGGCAATCCGCCGTATGCGGTGAGCAGTTCTAACCGAGGCGAATGGATTGAAAATTTGATTGAGGATTACAAGAAAAATCTAGATGAGAAAAAGATCAACCTGGACGATGACTACATCAAGTTTATTCGCTATGGGCAATATTTGATCGATAAAAACGGCGAGGGAATCTTAGCCTACATCTCCAACAACAGCTTCATCGATGGAGTAACGCATCGGCAAATGCGAAAGCACCTGCTGGAGAGCTTCGATGAAATCTACATCTTGGATTTGCACGGCAATGCAAGAAAAAAAGAGACTTGCCCCGATGGGTCTGTCGACCAGAACGTATTTGACATAATGGCTGGAGTCTCCATAAACATCTTCGTAAAAACAGGAAGAAACAAACAGGCGAATATCTCTCATTTTGATGTGTTTGGAGAACGCGACGACAAATATAAATTCCTCTCAAGATCCTCAATCGATTCGATTGCATGGAATGAATTAAAACCCCGAAAACCAAACCTATTTTTCATTCCCAAGGATTATACGTCACAAGATGAATACAAATCAGGATTCAAAATAGATGAAATATTCAATCTATATTCATCAGGTATTGAAACGCAAAAGGACAAAATAGCTATTCACTTTTCAAGGGAAGATCTACTTTCTGTTTATGAGAACTTTACAACCAAACCCGAGAAAGAGATTAGAGCTATATATCCTTTTCTGAAAGACACAAGAGATTGGTCGATACAATCATCAATTGAAGATTTCGAGAGTTCGGGAAAAGAAGCTATAGCTAAAATCGAATATAGACCCTTCGATACAAGATATACATATTTATCGAGAAAATCCAGAGGGTTTGTAGCATATCCAAGATATAACGTAACTAGGCATTTACTCCACGATAACTTATCACTTTTAACCTGTAAAAGACAAACTTCATTTGATTTTCAACACGTTTTCATTAGCGATAAACCCAGCGAAAGGTGTACTGTATCCTTACAAACCGGAGAAGTCGGGTACATCTTCCCCCTCTACCTCTACCCCGAAGATGACACACAAGACAGCTTCCTCAGCACCCAGCGCACGCCCAACCTCAATATGGAGATCGTCAAAAAGATCGCGCGCGACCTGGGCCTCACCTTCACACCAAACCCCCACCCAACCTCCCCCGCACGCGAGGGAGGGGAAAAGCCGGGGGGAGAGGCTTTCGCGCCCCTCGACCTGTTAGATTACATCTACGCCGTGCTGCACAGCCCTACCTACCGCGAGACCTACGAAGAATTCCTCAAGATCGATTTTCCCCGCGTGCCCTACCCCGACGATCCCGCGACCTTCTGGCGCCTCGTGACCCTGGGCGGCGAACTGCGGCGCATCCATCTGTTGGAAGCGCCCGTCGTCAACAAATTCGTCACGAGCTATCCTCACGACGGCAGCAACCAAGTCGCGCGCCGGATCACCAAGAGCAGCCCCGGCTTCGAGCTGACCGACGCGGAACGCGGCATCGGGCGGGTGTGGATCAACGACCAGCAATACTTCGATGGCGTGCCCCTGCGCGCCTGGGAATTCTACATCGGCGGCTACCAACCCGCGCAAAAATGGCTCAAAGATCGGCGCGGGCGCACGCTCACCTTCGAGGACATCCGCCACTTCCAGAAAATCATCGTCGCCCTGCTGGAGACGGATCGCATCATGGGGGAAATCGATGCGGTGGCGGTGGGGTGAGGATACCGGGGATTGTTCAGCCGTCGCCGCGCGGGGATAAAGTCCCCGCGCTAAGAGAACGAAGCCCTGCGGGCTGGTCTCTTTTCCCGACGGCGAGGACCTTTAGCCCGCAGGGCTTGGCTCTCTTAGCCTGGATGTTTACGTCCAGGCGACGACGGCGGGAGAGTGCCGCATTATGCAGAAGATCGCGATGCCGAGAGAATATCAGAAGACCGGGGATGGTTCAGCCGTCGTCGCCCGTGGATGAAGTCCACGGGCTAAAAGAACGAAGCCCTGCGGGCTGGTCTCTTTTCCCGACGGCGAGGACCTTTAGCCCGCAGGGCTTGGCTCTCTTAGCCTGGATGTTTACGTCCAGGCGACGACGGCGGGAGAGTGCCGCATTATGCAGAAGATCGCGATGCCGAGAGAATATCAGAAGACCGGGGATGG